>NZ_SRHV01000005.1:0-300000 GCF_004698125.1 Halosimplex halophilum | reverse complement strand
ACGACGGAGACGAACCCCCAGTAGGCGCAGAAGAGGACGACGCCCCGCGAGCGGACGCGGCCCCACCGCTCGGCGAGGAAGCCGACGACGGCCATCAGCGTCAGCGCGAGCGCCGACTGGGCCATCGCGTGGACCTCCTGGCCGAGGAAACAGAGGTAGGCGTCGATGATGTTGTCCTTCCGGCAGCCGGCGTCGGTCGTCCCGCCGAACCAGTAGCTGTAGCCCCTGACCACGTCGTCGAGCGTCCGGTCGAACAGATCCGGGAACAGCGTCGGGTTGACGACCGCCTGCCAGAAGCCGACGGCGGCGGTGTCGGGCGAGCGCGGCGCGTAGAAGTACAGCGTGACCGCGAGGAAGAGGAAGAGCGCGACCGTCCCGTGCCAGACGAAGTCGGCGACGTAGTCGGCGAGCGGGCGCCGCCCCCGCAGGTCGTCGAAGCGCTCGCGCGCCCACTCGAACCCCGAGCGGTCGCCGCCGGTGCGGAACAGCGTCTGGTCGAGCAACAGGGCGGTGGCGCCGACCCACACCAGCAGATAGACGGCGGCGTTCTCCTTGGCGGTAAAGGCGAGCGCGACGAGGACGACCGCGCCGTAGACGTACCACACCGACCGCTCGTCGTAGGCCCGCACGAGCAGGCCGAAGGCGACGAACGCGAACGCCGCGGCCAGCAGCGTGCTCCGGAAGAACCGCGAGTAGTACAGCAGGAGGGGGCTGAACGCGAGGAAGAAAGCGGTCCCGACGATCTCGTCGCCGTCGAGGTGCTCGCGGAAGAGGAGGGCGGCGAGCGGGAGGGCGGCGCCGACCAGCGCGACGAACAGCCGCATCGTGAAGTCGTTGGCGCCCAGCGCGTCGAAGAGGAACTTGTTGACGTGCTGGACGAGCGGCCCGTGGATGATGTACCGGTAGTGGAACTCGCCGGAGTCGAGGAAGTACGTCGACCACCAGGCGACCCGGCCCTCGTCGTAGTGGGCGACGCGATGGCCGAGGAGGGCGAGGCGGGCGAGCAGGCCGGCGGCGACGATCCCGAGGACCCAGCGGGTCGTCCGGTCGACGCGGTCGAACCGGCCGGCGAGCCCGTCGTCCGGGTCCCGGGAGGAGCGGTCGTTCGCCGGGGACTCACGGGCCGAATCGCCCGCTGCGGCCGAGTCACCGTCCGCGTCGCTATCGGCGGCCTCGGGCCCGGCAACGCCCTCGGCCCCGCCGTCGGCGGCGTCTGACTCGGAGTCGGAGCGGCTCATGTCCGCCGTGTCGCCCCCTCACGATTTCAACGCTTGGATCTCCAGCGGGTCACTCCTCGTCCTCGTCGGGCGACTTCGCGACCGCGCCGACCGTCCTGTCGACGGCCTCGCCGGCCAGGTCCTCGGCCGTCGTGACGTACTCCTCGATGGCGACCATCAGCACGGCGACGACGAGCAGCCCCGCGCCGACGGTCGGCCGGCCCCGCGCCAGCAGGAACTCCAGCCCCAGCAGCGCGACCGGGATCGCGAACACCAGCGTCGTCCCCAGCCCGACCATCCCGAGGATGCTCCGCGCCATACCCCCGGTTCCCCGCCGACGGGCAAAAGCTCCCCGCCTCCCGTCCGGGGTCGGACCGCTCCGCCCCGGTAGCGACACTCCCGTTCCAGATCCGGGAACGGTAACCCTTTTGCGACGATCCTCCCAAGCGTCGGGTATGTTCACCGGGATCGTCGAGGAGACGGGCGAGATCGTCGAGATCGAGGACAGCGACGCCGGCCGCCGGCTCCGGATCGCGACGACGTTCGCGGACCTCGAGGGCGGCCAGAGCATCAGCGTCGACGGGGCGTGTCTCACGGTCGAGGAACACGCCGACGGCGAGTGGTTCTCGGTGTTCCTGGCCGCCGAGACGCTGGAGCGGACGACCTTCGACGCGGCCAGCGAGGGCCAGGCGGTCAACCTGGAGCGGGCGCTTTCGGCCGACGAGCGGTTCGACGGCCACGTCGTCCAGGGCCACGTCGACGGCACCACCGAGATCGTCGACATCGAACGGGTGGGGGAGGACTGGGCGTACACCTTCGAGCTCCCCGCCGGACTCGAACAGTACGTCGTCGAGAAGGGGTCGGTCGCGCTCGACGGGATCAGCCTGACCGTCGCCGCGCTCGACGACGCCGGCGGGACGTTCTCCGTGGCGATCATCCCGACGACCTACCACGAGACGACGCTCTCGGCGAAGGAAGTCGGCGACCCCGTCCACGTCGAGGTGGACGTGTTCGCCAAGTACGTCGAGCGGATGCTCGGGATGGCCGACCGCGACGCCGAGGGCCTCGCGGACGCCGCCGCCGTCCGCGAGGCCCTCGGCGAGTACCGGTAGCCGGCGTTCAGCCGTCGAACTCGGTGAGCTCCGCGGGCTCGTCGTCGGGCGCCTCGTCGGTCGCCTCGCGGTAGGCCCGCCTGTACCGGGAGATCTTCCGGATCAGCAGGAGGCCGAAGACCCCGTCGTAGACGAGGATGAACCCGAAGAAGGCGACGAACCAGGGGATCCCCGTGATGTCGGCGACGACGCCCGGCAGGTACCCCGACAGCGTGTTGTACAGCGCGTGGACCACCGTCGCGATGATGAGTCCCTTGACGACGATGGGGCCGGCGCGGTCGGGGTTGAACTTCGCCAGGCCGAGGTAGTAGCCGGCGAACGCCGAGTAGATGACGTGGCCCGGCCCCGCGAGCGCGCGGACTGCGGTGATGCCGCTGCCGGCGAGGACGAGGTTGAACGTGTCCGCGATGCCCTGCGTCTGGCCCGCGATGTAGATGGCGTTCTCGATGGTCGCGAAGCCCAGGCCGGCCATCGCGCCGTAGACCGCGCCGTCGACGACCGCGTCGAACTTCGAGGTGCGGTAGGCGTAGAGTCGGACCGCCAGCAGCTTCACCGTCTCCTCGACCGGGCCGACGACGAGGAAGAAATAGAGGATCTGGGTGCCCCAGAACATCAGTCCCAGGCTCTCCAGCGAGACGCTGACGACGGTATTCACGACGCCGGCGAACCCGGCGAACAGCACGCCGAGCGCGAACGTCCCCACGAGCAGCTCCAGCGGCTCGGAGCTGGTCACGTCGGCGTACCAGACGTACGCCGCCAGCCCCAGCGCCGGCACCGCCGACAGCAGCGTGAAGGTGCCGACGATCGGGTCCGTGACCGCCCCGAGCCCGCCGAGGACGAACTGCGACGCGAGGATCGCCAGCGCCAGCACCACGACGAGCAGCCGCAGCCCCGACACCCCCGCCGAGTAGACGAACACGGACAGGCTGTCCAGCAGCGACCGCGGCTCCCACGTCGACACCTCGTAGAGGTCGCGCCCGCTGTCGGCGCGCGCCTCGACCGGATCCCGACTGTCTGACATGGATCCACTGTCGGCCCACAACCCCTAACAGTTTGGCCCTGCCGGCCCGACCTTATACGTGCTAGAGGTAGTTTAACACACCATATCCCATTGAGGGGTACGGTTATGCGTGCGAACCCGGGAGTGACGCCCGATGACACGAGTCAGTTCCAGCCGCGGGATGCTCTACTCGACCCCGCCGGGCGAGGACGCCGACGAGGAGCCGACGGCCGAGGAATCGGCCGACGACTGAGCGGGTCGCCGGAGGTTGCATCGGGGAGACCAGTAGCGCGCAACGCCTGCGGGGAGCGAGAGCTTTTTCGCCACAGGTTCGATAGGAGTGGTATGACCATCAGGGCGGGCGTCGTCGCCGTCCAGGGCGACGTGAGCGAACACGCCGACGCCATCCGACGAGCCGCCGCCGGCCGCGGCGCCGAGGCCGAGGTCGTCGAGATCCGCCAGTCGGGCGTCGTCCCCGACTGCGACATCCTCCTCATGCCCGGCGGCGAGTCGACGGCCATCTCCCGGCACCTCCACCGCGAGGGCATCGCCCCCGAGATCGAGGCCCACGTCGCCGACGGCAAGCCCGTCCTGGCGACCTGCGCGGGCCTCATCGTCGCCGCGGCCGACCCGAACGACGACCGCGTCGACTCGCTGGGGCTGGTCGACGTGAGCGTCGAGCGCAACGCCTTCGGCCGCCAGGCCGACAGCTTCGAGGCGCCGCTGGACGTGGCTGGCCTCGACGAACCCTTCCCCGCCGTGTTCATCCGCGCGCCGGTCATCGACTCGGTCGGCGACGTGGAGGTCCTCGCCGAGTGGGACGGCCGCGCCGTCGCGGTCCGCGACGGACCCGTCGTCGCCACCTCCTTCCACCCCGAGCTGACCGACGACGCCCGGATCCACGACCTGGCCTTCTTCGAGGGCGAAGCCGCGAGCGCGGCGAACGACCGTGGAAGCGAGCCCGAAGCGTAGCGTCCGGTCGCGGCCGGTCGACCCCGTTCTCAGGTCGTGACAATCCCGACCAGCGGTTTATCTCCGCGGTGCGTCCGTTCGAGTGAGGAGTGATTCCATGCTCGACACAGCGATACTGCTTCAGCACGGACCGCACCACGGACCCCAGGGGGGAGCGATGGGAGCCGCCGGTGGGGGCGGCTGGATGGGGTTCGGACTCCCCTGGGGACTGCTGTGGGTGCTCCTCTCGGTCGCCCTGCTTTTCGCCGCAGCGTATCTGCTCGCCGACCGGCTGGGGGACAGCGGCGCCCGCGAGGCGGCGGACCCGATGACGACGCTCGAACGCCGGTACGCCCGCGGCGAGATCGACGACGAGGCCTTCGAGGAGCGCCGGATCCGGCTCAGCGAGCGCGACCGACTGTGAGTCCCCGCTCGGTCGCCGCGAGCGCGAACCCGAGGGGACTTACCGGAGCGCGCCGACAGCCCGTGTAATGACTGACGACGTGCTAGACGAACTGTTCGCCGTCATCGAGGACCGCAAGGCCGAACTCCCCGAGGATTCCTACACCGCCTCGCTGTTCACCCACGAGAAGGGCGAGAACGCCGTCCTGGAGAAGCTCGGCGAGGAGACGACCGAGCTGCTGCTGGCCGCCAAGGACGACGACCGCGAGGAGGTCGCCCACGAGTCCGCCGACATCGTCTACCACCTGCTCGTCCTGCTGGCGATGAAGGACATGGACCTGGCGGACCTGCGCGACGAGTTGGCTGAGCGGCGGTAGAGACGAACGCAGTCGTCACCGCGACCGCTCTCACGGCGACCGCGGACTCGATCGGCACTGCGAACAGCGTGAAAGCCCCGACCGTCTGCACTCCCGCGGCTCGCTGCGCGCTTCCCTCGCTTCGCTCGGTCCAGTGCTTGCGTCGCCGGGGTTCGTGCAGACGGTCGCCCCTTTCATTCCCACCCGTTTCTCCTGAACGAGCAGTCTACGCGGGTGGGGTCTTTCACACTACTTGCGGTCCCGGTTTCCGTAGCCGTGGCAGTAGTCCTCCTCGGACGGGTTCGGAAGCTACTCCCGCGGCTCGAACCGGTGACGGACGACCTCGCTGTCGTCGTCCCACTCGAAGGAGTCGTGGACGCGCTTCAGCCGCTCGCGGTAGGCCGCCAGGTCCTCGGATCCCTCACGCTGGGCGTCCTCGTCGGTCAGGTCGCCGAGCGTGCGGCGGGTCACGTCGGTCACCTCGAAGGTCGTCCCGTCGACCTCGAAGGTGTCGCCCTCGTCGGCGTATCTGTGCCCGCGGTGTAGCTGTGTGACCTCCCCGGCCGCGGCCATCCGCTGGACGTGCTCGTTCGGCAGGAGTTCGCCGGCGTCGATCTCGGTCATGTGCGAGCGTCAGGACGGGACCGGCAAAAGGGTGACTCCGGCGGGTCAGTTCCCGACGCTCCGGGTCAGTCCGCGAGGACCGCGCCGATGGCGCCGCCGACGGCGCTGTCGAGGGCGAAGACGAACGCGATGACGAGGCCGACGACGACGACGCTGACGCCGCCGAGCAGCCCGCCGATGGGGCCGCCGAGGGCGCCGCCCAGGAGGCCGGCGATGGGGGCAGTGACGACGACGAGCACCAGCCCGCCGAAGGCGCCGGCGAGCAGCCCGTGCCAGAGGCCGTTCCCGAGGCCGCCGCCGGCGAGGTAGCCGGCGACGAACCCCGCGATCAGCCCGGCGCCGACGTGGCCGACCACCGGGACGAGGAAGGCGGCGAGTCCCGCGACGATACCGGCGACGAACCCCCAGACGACCGCGCTCCAGTCTGTCATACCCTCTGTAGGGCGCCGGGACCCATAGGCGATCCGCCGTGGTTCGCAGGCCCGGTGGGCGGGGCGGGTGGCGGGTCGGGGAACAGGCGCCGGCTCGCGGGCTGCGGCGGGCTGACACGGCCGTCGGCGAGTAAACGGCCTTTTACGCGCCGGCCGTCTACGGGGGCCCAATGAGCCAACCGTTCGAGGACCTGCCGACGACGCCGACCGCCGAGGAGCTGGTGGACAAGGCGTTCTCGCGGGCCGCGCGCGCGGGGCGGGCCAAGAGCGGCCACGACGCCCCACTCTCGATGCTACAGACCGCCTCCAATATCGCCTCCGACAACCTGGAGAACGTCGTCACCGACTGGCCGGACTTCGACGACCTGGACCCGTTCTACGAGGAACTGGCCGACGCCGTCATCGCCTCCAACACCACCGGCGACGACGCGCCGGCGATTGGCGGTATCGACGCCGTCCGACAGCACCTCTCGGAGATCAACTGGGCGAGTCAGAAGACCGCCGAGATCCGCGACGAGTACCAGGGCCGGATTGCCACCGGCGACATCGACACCGCCCGGGAGCTCCGCAAGCAGGCCTTTGCCCGCATCGCCGACGTGGTCGAGGAGGTCGAGGACGACCTCGCGGCGGTCGGCGCCGCCCGCGACGACCTGAAGACGCTGCCGGACATCCGTCCCGACGAGCCGACCATCGTCGTCGCCGGCTACCCCAACGTCGGCAAGTCCACGTTCGTCAACGCCGTCACCAACGCCGAAAACGAGACCGCCTCCTACCCGTTCACGACGACCGAGATCCGCGTCGGGCACTTCGACGACGGACACATCCGCTACCAGATCGTCGACACCCCGGGTCTCCTCGACCGGGCGCCCGAGGAGCGCAACGACGTGGAATCGCAGGCCGTCAGCGCGCTCGAACACCTCGCCGACGGGGTGCTCGTGCTCGTCGACGCCAGCGGGGAGTGTGGCTACCCGCTGGACACGCAGCTCGCCCTGCGCGACGACCTCGAAGCGCGCTTCGACGTGCCCGTGCTCACCGTCTGCAACAAGGCCGACCGCTCGCGCGACGTGGACGCGGACCTGTACATGAGCGTCACCGAGGACGAGAACGTCCAGGGCGTCCTCGACGCCGCGGTCGAGGCGGTCGACTACGAGCCGGAACTGCCCTACGACGGGTCCTGACGGCGGGACCGGACCGCTGTTTTTCGGCGGCCCGCAGAACCGCGAGCCGCGGCTGTCGAGGCGAGCGAAGCGTCACCGGGGGAACCGGTGACGGGAGAACGGAACCGTCAGCGGGTGGGGAGTGCCCGACGCCGCGGGACCGGTACGGGGCGCCGGGCGGTGGGTGGCGGATGGCAACCGGTCGTGGGACGAGCGGCAGTCGGCGTCAGCCGTCGGTCTCGTAGACGACGGTGACGGAGGCGCTGACGCTGACCGGGCCGCTGTCGATGGAGGTGCCAGCGTCGCCGCCGGCGGAGAGCGCGGCCGTCTCGACGGCGTAGGGCCGGGCGCTGTACTCCGTGGTGGAGACGCGGTCGACGCCGGTGACGCTCAGGTCCTCGGCGGCGGCGATGGTGCCGGCCTCGCCGCGCGCGGTGTTCATCGCCTCGGTCAGGGCCTCCTGGCGGAGCTCCTCGCGCTTGTCCGCCGAGAGGGTGAACTCGATGCCGTCGACCTCGTCGGCGCCGTTGGTGACGGCGGTGTCGACGACCTGGCCGACGCTGTCGGGGTCGTCGGTCGTGATGGCGAACGTGTGGATGGCGCGGTAGGCCGGCTCCTCGCTCTGGCCGCCGCCGTAGCGGCGGTTCGTCGAGATGTCGTAGTAGGCCGTCCGGATCTGACCGCTCTCGATGCCCATCTCTTCGAGCGCCGAACGCATCGAACTGGCGTTCTCCGAGAGGTGCGACCGGACCGTCTCGATGTCGTCACCCGTGGCGACGACGCCGACGCGGACGACCGCGCGGTCGGCCTCGGCCTGGACCTGCCCGGAGGCGCCGACGGTGATCGTGTCGCTCGCGTCCGCCTGGGCGGACTGCTGTGCCTCGACCGGCGAGCCGCCGGCCGCGAACGCGGCGCCGACGCCCGCCGTCGCCAGCAGCGCGGCGACGACGGCCACGCCGGCGAGTGTGAGTCGTGAGTTCATGCACTCGGTCGGACGACCCCCTATCAAATAGCAACCACGTTAACTCAAACGCCTCTTTGAAGGTCCGAAATCACCGTCTGACGGGCGTCTGACGGGACACACCGGACCGGGACCGGCCCGCCGCGGGTGACAGCCGGCTGTCAGGCCGAGTCGGTGACGACGTACCGGACCTGTGTCTCGACCTCCCGGTCGATGGCCCGCTCGACGCGGCGGTCGATCCGTTCGGCCAGCGCCGGGTGGTCGTGGTCGTCGACGCCGACGGTCACCGTGATCCCGACGGGGTGGCGAAAGAGCGGACCGCCGCTGCGGTTGACCTCCATCGAGAGCACCTCCGGGGAGCCCTCCGTCTCGGCGAGCGCGGCGTTTGTCGCCTCCTGGATCCGCTCCTCGGTCGTCGCCCCCTGGAAGGAGTCGTAGGTGACGCCGCCGAGGAACACCGACAGCGCGACGATGGCGACGACGAGGATGCCGATCCGGCGGACGGTCGCGCCGCGGGCCTCCTCCAGCTGGAACCAGTTGGTCGGCCGGTAGCCGCTGTAGCGGAGGACGACCAGCGCGGCGAGGTTGATCGACAGCAGGTTCACCAGCACGAGCACGCTCGAACCCAGCGAGACGACGGGTTTGCCCCACGCGATACCGATGCCGACGGTGGCCGCCGGCGGGATGAGCGCGACGGCGATCATCACGCCGACGATCGCAGAGGAGATCCCCGCCGTCAGCGAGATCGCGCCGGCGACGCCCGCGCCGAGTGCGACCACCAGCGAGAGGAAGTCGGGGTACAGCCGGCTGCGGACCTGCGGGATGGCCGTCACGTCGGTAAACGGCGGGATCAGGTGGACGGTCTTGACCAGCCACGCGAAGGCGGCGGCGCTCGCGATCGAGACGGCGAGGCCGACCGCCTGCAGCTTGACGCCGCGTGCGAACAGGTCGTCGTCGACGACGACCGTCCCGACGCTGGCGGCCATCGCCGGGCCGATCAGCGGCGCGATCACCATCGACCCGACGATGACCGCCGGGGAGTTCAGCAGGAGGCCGGCGGTCGCGATGACCGCGCTGACGACCGTCATCACGAGGTACGCCGGCGTCGACAGCAGCAGGTCCTTGGCCGCCGCGACCAGCTCCTCCCGGGCGATGCGGTCGCCGTTCTCCTCCTCGGCGTAGCGCTCCTCCAGCTGTTCGAACTCGTCGGAGACGACCGTCTCCGCGTCGAGGACGACCGTGTAGGTGCTCTCGTCGATGCCGGCGCCCCGGAGCGTGTCCAGCACCGGCTCGACGGCGTTGGTCGGCAGCGGGACGTACGCCACCGCGGCGTACTCCCGGCCGCTGGTCTCGTCCGTGACGATGTAGTCGATGTCCTCCTCGTCGAGCGCCCGCGTGACTGTCTCGCGCTTGCCCGTCGGGATCGTGATCTGGACGAGACGCACGTGCCACCGAACGTGCAGGACGGTGAAATACGCTCGGGATCGAACCCCGCCGCGCTTCGCGGTCGACCGGCGGGTTGCTCCGCGGTACAGGGGTCAGGTAGCGGTCGCGGTGCGGTCGGCACGCGCTGGAGCGCGCTCTCGTGCGCGCGACGGAAACCGCGCGAGGGATGAGCGGAGGAACGGAGTGACGGAGCGAATCGGCTGGGGAGGTTCGTGGCCGTCTGCGGTGCTGTGCGGGGCGGTTGCGGTCGCGGTGCGGCGCGGTCCCTGGCGTCCGCGCGAACGTGTGAGCGCGGGCTCGGGAGAGCTTGCTCTCCCGGCGGACTGAACGGGCGAGGCGTGCTCGCGTTTATGTAGTCGTCTGAGCGACCCCTGTCCGCGCGGTGCGAGGCGCGCAGCGCCTCGAAGCGAACGGCTGTGCCGTGAGCGGGCGGTGCGGAGAGCGCGGATATGTCGCTTGGTTCGAGAGAGCGAAGCGCTCTCGTCATCTTGGAAATCTTCGATTTCCGGCGACAGCGACCGCGAGCGCGCCGAGGGCTTTCATCGCCTGTCGTCGAGTGCGGTCGCGATCGGCCCGATCCCCTTCACGAGGGGGCGACTCGAAACACCGACTCGACTCACACGCCGTCACGCCCGGACGGATCCGCGAGCCGAAAGCTTTTGCCGCCGATCCACATAGCACGTTGCATGCGACGCGACGACCGCGACGACCCCTTCGACGAGTTCTTCCGGGAGATAGAGCGGATGATGAACGACGTGATGGACGACGCCCGCACCCGCGGGGGCGCCGACCCCGGCGCCTCGGAGCCGTCGGGCGCGGACGTCCACCTCGACGTGTACGAGGAGGACGACTCCCTGCGGGTGGTCGCGGACATCCCCGGCGTCGACAAGCGCGACATCGACCTGCGCTGTGACGGCGAAGTGCTCACCCTCGACGCGGCCGGCGACGCCCGCGAGTACCACGAGCGGGTCCGCCTGCCCGCTCGCGTCGACGAACACTCCGCCGCGGCGTCGTACAACAACGGCATCCTCGAAGTGACCTTCGACCGCGCCGACGACTCCGCGAACATCGACCTGTCCTGAGCGGTTCCGGTCGTCCCCGCCGCCACCGCGGCGGTAGTCGCTCGCTTCCCACCACACGTCCCGAGCCCCCGGCTCGCCCTCGACGGCCGGCAGTTCGTCGGTCCCGCACCCGCCACAAAATACAGGAACCGGCCGGCCGCACTCCCGCCGATGACCGGTCCGGTCGACGACCCGGCCGAGGCGTTCGAACTGCTGGGCGACGAAACGCGACTGTCGATCCTGCGGGCGCTGGCCGAGGCCGACGAGCCGCTGGCGTTCACCCGCCTGCGCGAGCGCGCCGGCGTGGCCGACTCCGGCCGGTTCAGCTACCACCTGCGGCGCCTGTGCGAGTACTTCGTCCGCGAGACGGCCGACGGCTACGAACTCGGACACGCCGGCAGTCGCGTGATCGCGGCGACGGGCGAGGCGGACGACACCGACGCTCCAACCGTCGACACCGCCGGATCGGACGCGAACGCCGCCGGCACCGACGAGTGTCCGGTCTGTGGCGACGAGGAGTGCGAGAAGCTGTTCCACGTCCACCTCTCGGCGCCGTGGCGGGGCGAGTGACGAACTACCGATTCGCGGGGGGTGACGACGCCGACTGTGTCGACTGCGTCGACCGTGTCGCCCCGGCATCAAAACTACCATACCGCCTCGCTCCGACCGTTCCGGTAACAGACGGTGGTTTCCGTGCCCAAGAAACAGGAATACACAGGCGACTACGACGACAAGACGCTGTACATCCCCGGCCCGACCGAAGTGCGCGAGGACGTCATCGACGAGATGGCCCAGCCGATGTTCGGCCACCGGATGGACCGGATGACCGACCTCTACACGACCATCGTCGAGGACACCAAGGAGTTCCTCGGCACCGACAACGAGGTCGTCATCCTCACCGCCTCCGGCACCGAGTTCTGGGAGGCCTCGACGCTGAACCTCGTCGACGAGAACATCCTCGTCCCCACCTGCGGGAGCTTCAGCGAGCGCCACGCCAACGTCGCCGAGCGCCTCGGCAAGGACGTCGACCGCCTGGAGTACGACTGGGGCGAGGCCATCAAGCCCGAGGACATCCGCGCGGAACTGGAGGAGAGCGACAAACACTACGACGTGGTCGCCACGGTGATGAACGAGTCCTCGACGGGCGTCCGCAACCCCATCGAGGAGATCGGCGACGTGGTCGCCGAGTACCCGGACACCTACTTCGTCGTCGACGCCGTCTCCGCGCTGGGCGGCGACTACGTCGACATCGACGAACACGACATCGACGTGATCTTCGCCTCGACGCAGAAGGCGTTCGCGATGCCCCCCGGCCTCGCAGTCTGCGTCGTCAGCGACGAGGCCTACGAGCGGGAACTCGACAAGGACTCGGCGTCGTGGTACGGCGGCTTCCAGCGCACGCTGGACTACTACGACCGGAAGGGTCAGACCCACTCCACCCCCGCCATCCCGGTCATGCTCGCCTACCGCAAGCAGATGAAACACATGCTGGAGGAGGGCCACCGCGCCCGCGACCAGCGCCACCAGGAGATGACCGAGTACGTCCACGACTGGGCCCGCGAACACTTCGATCTCTTCGCCGAGGAAGGCTACCGTTCCCAGACCGTCTCCTGCATCGAGAACACCCAGGGCATCGACGTGGCCGCGACCATCGAACAGGTGTCCGAGGAGTACGACTTCGTGTTCTCGAACGGCTACGGCTCCCAGCTCGGCGAGAAAACATTCCGCATCGGCCACATGGGTGAGCACGACCTGGAAAGCATCCGGGCGCTCACTGACGCCATCGAGGACGTGGCCGACCTCTGAGCGGAGCCTGATTGCGCCGGGGGAGCGCGATTCGCGGCCCGACCGGGGTAAGTCGTCGAACGGGCGGCCGCGTGGCGAAGTGACCGGCGATCCGGTTTCCTGCGTATTCAGACCGCGTCTTCCGGGAGCACTGCTCCGTGTTCGACCAGTTCGCCGTCGAACGAGACGAGCGTCGCGTCGATCGCCTCGGCCGCGGCGAGAACGAGGGCGTCCATCGGATAGAGGAGTGTTTCGGACTGGAGTCAGTTGGCAGCCATCCCGTCCGAAGCATCGATGAACGTGACCGTCGTTCGGGACGTGACCCGGTTTTCGATCTGTTCGATCCGGTCGCGCTCGAACTGCTTTTTCTTCGAGAGGACGCTCCTGAGCTCCATCAGGTTGAGTACCGAGACGTGCGGGTCGTCGGCCTCGTTGAGAAGTTCTCGTGCCAGGTCCGACCGCTCCGTATCGGTCGTGACCGCTGCGACGAGGACGTTCGTATCGAGAAGCAGTTTCATAGCCGTTCGCGGGCGTCGCGAACCGCCTCGACAGCATCGACTTCGACGTCGACGGCCAGCTCCTCCAGCGCGTCGCCCAGCGGAACGCTCTCGTCGTCCTCCGGGTCCGTCGCCACGAACTCCGCGAGGTCTTCCGTAGTGAGGCTCATGTGTATCGGTTACACTGCCGTTCGCAAAAACCTGCCGGCGGTTCGACTCCGGGCCGGTGCCGTCTTCGAGGAGTACGACTTCGTGTTCTCGAACGGCTACGGCTCCCAGCTCGGCGAGAAAACATTCCGCATCGGCCACATGGGTGAGCACGACCTGGAGAGCATCCGGGCGCTCACCGACGCCATCGAGGACGTGGCCGACCTCTGAAACGGCCGCCGGACGACGGGGAACCAACACCGCTTTTCGCACGATTGCGTCCGGATCGACGGACGATAGCGACCCGGGTCGGGCGAAGATGTTCGCATGGCGTTCCGGTCACCGGGAGCGGGGCGGGGTTTGGTAAGTGCGGGCGACAGAGGCCCGCACATGGAAGTCAAGCGCGCGACGATCGCGAAGATACTGGCAGCGGTCTTCGTGTTCAACCTGGTGGTGATGGCCGGCGGCGCCTGGCTGGCCTACCAGGAGGCGCCGCCGATCCCCGAGGAGGTCGTCGGGCCCGACGGCGAGACGGTGATGACCGGGACGGACATCCGCGAGGGCAAGAAGGCCTTCCAGCGCGACGGGCTGATGAACCACGGGTCGATACTCGGCAACGGCGCCTACTACGGCGCCGACTACACCGCGGACACGCTCGACCTGAAGGTCGAGCACATGCGCGAGTACTACGCCCGCGAGCGCTACGGCGCCGAGTACGGCGAACTCGACTCCGCCGAACAGGCCGCCGTCGGCGACGACGTCGAGCAGGACCTCGACGAGTCCTACGGGGGCGGCGCCATCGAGTACTCCGCCGCCGAGGTGTACGCCCACGAGCAGGTCCGCGAGGAGTACGTCGAGCGCTACCACGAGGGCGACCACGAGCGCGGGGTCCCCGTCGACATGATCGACGACGAGACCGAGGCCCGGCAGTTCGCGGACTTCGCGCTGTGGACGGCCTGGTTCTCCCACACCGACCGGCCGGCGGGCGACCACTCCTACACGAACGACTGGCCCTACCAGCCCGCCGCCGGCAACGACGCCACCGCCGCCGCGATGACCTGGAGCGTCATCGCCATGGTCCTCCTGGTCGGCGCCGCCGGCGCCGGCATCTGGCTCTACAAGTCGGTCCGGCTCCCCGAGCCCTCCGCCGAGGGCATCTCCGTCCCCGAACCCGGCGACGTGAGCGTCTTCCCGAGCCAGCGGGCCGCGCTGCGATTCATCCCGGTCGCCGCCGGGCTCTTTCTGGCGCAGGTCATGCTCGGGGGCCTGCTCGCGCACTTCTACATCGAGCGCGCCGGCTTCTTCGGGATCGAGGAGATATTCGGCGTCCACATCCTCCAGTTGCTCCCCTTCGCCCTCGCCAAGACCTGGCACATCGACCTGGGGGTCCTCTGGATCGCCGCGACGTGGCTGGGCGCCGGCCTGTTCCTCCCGCCGCTGCTGACCGGCCACGAGCCGAAGCGCCAGTCGACGTTCGTCAACGGTCTGCTCGGCGCGGTCGTCGTCGTCACCGTCGGCGGCATGGCGGGCATCTGGCTCGGCGCGCAGGGCTACCTCGACGGCGCGCTGTGGTGGCTGATCGGCAACGAGGGTCTGGAGTACCTCGAAGTGGGGAAGGTCTGGCAGGCGGGGCTGCTCGCCGGGTTCCTCGCCTGGGCCGTCCTCTCCGTTCGCGGGCTCAAGCCCATGCTCGACAGCGAACCGGTCTACGGGCTCGCGCACATGATCCTCTACGCCGGCGGCTCCATCGCCCTGCTCTTTACCGCCGGGTTCCTGTTCACCCCCGAGACCAACATCGCCGTCACGGAGTTCTGGCGCTGGTGGGTCGTCCACATGTGGGTCGAGGGCGCCTTCGAGTTCTTCATCGTCGCCATCGTCGGCCTGACCCTGGTGTCGATGAACCTCCTCAAACGGCGCAGCGCCGAGAAGGCGGTCATGCTCCAGGCGCTTTTGGTGATGTCGACCGGCGTCATCGGCGTCTCGCATCACTACTGGTGGATCGGCATGCCCGACCTGTGGGTGCCCATCGGGAGCGTCTTCTCCACGCTGGAGCTGCTCCCGCTCGTCTTCATCCTCTACGAGGCTATCGGCCAGTACCGCGCGATGCACTCCGGGAGCGACCCGTTCCCCTACCGGCTCCCCTTCATGTTCATCGTCGCCAGCGGGTTCTGGAACTTCGTCGGCGCCGGCGTGCTCGGCTTCTTCATCAACCTCCCGCTGATCAACTACTACGAGCACGGCACCTACCTCACCGTCGGCCACGCCCACGCCGCGATGTTCGGCGCCTTCGGCTTCCTCGCGCTGGGGATGGTCACCTACATGCTCCGGATCGCCATCCGGCCCGAGCGCTGGGACGGCTCCTGGCTGCGCGGCGCGTTCTGGCTGTGGAACGTCGGCCTCGCGCTGATGGTGTTCGTCTCCGTCCTGCCCGTCGGGTTCCTCCAGCTGGAGGCCATCTTCACCGCCAGCTACGACGCCGGCCGCAGCCTCGCGTTCTACGAGCGGCCGATCGTCCAGACGCTGTTCTGGGCGCGGCTGCCCGGCGACACCATGATCATCGCCGGGACGGCGCTGTACGCCGCCGACCTGGTGCGCAAGCGGTTCGTCCTCCGCGGGACCGAGGACGACCCCAGCGTCGACGACATGGCCGTCGCCGAGGGCGTGCTGGGCGACGACTGAACCCCGGGGACGCCGCCGGCCACCACCGGGGGACCGGTCCGCAGCCCTCTCGAACTCGACGGTGATACCGAGAGGGGTTTCCCCGCAGACAGGCCTCAGAACATCCGGATCGTTCGTTCATTTGTTATCAAATTCTGTTCTCGGAGGATCACCGATAAGACGGCCGTCGAGAAATCCGACGGCAGTGATGGCTATCGCGACAGGAAAGGCGGTCTTCGAACACTACAGCCGGCGCATCGCCGCGTCGGTGGCGCTGACGGCGGCGGCGACGGTCGGACTCGGGGCGCTCTTTGCGGTGTACGTCGACGCCGCGCCCGAGGGCGGCGCGGGGCTGGCCGGCATCGCGGGGACGCTGTTCGTCGTCGTGTTGAACCTCGGACTGCTGGCGATCGTGCTGGGCGGGAACGCGGCGGTCGCGCTCCGGCGGCTGAACGGCGCCGCGGCGGCCGTCGAGGCGGGGGACCTCGACGCCTCGGCCGACGTCGACCGCGCCGACGAGTTCGGCCGGCTGGCCGACGCCTTCGACAGCATGCGCCGGTCGCTCGACGAGGCGTTCGACGAGTCCGAGCGGGCCCGCCGCGAGGCCGAACAGGCCCGGGAGGAGGCCGAAGCCGCGACCGAGCAGGCCGAGGCGTTCAACGAGGAGCTGCTCGACCACGCCGAGCGGATCGGCGACGCGATGACCGCGGCCGCCGAGGGCGACTTCACGCGCGACCTCGCGACGGACACCGAGGTCGACGCCGTCGACCGGATCGCCGTCGCCTACGACGAGATGGCCGCCGGCCTCTCCGGCACCGTCGAGGAGATCCGGACGTTCGCCGAGCGCGTCGAGGAATCGAGCGGCGCCGTCGCCGAGGAGGCCGCGGAGGTCCAGCGGCTCAACGAGCGGCTCGCCGAGGACATCCGCGAGCTGGCGACCGACCTGGAGGAGCAGGCCGAGCAGCTGGAGAGCGCTGTCGCGGAGGTCGACGACCTCTCCGCGACCATCGAGGAGGTCGCGGCCACGACCGACGAGATCGCCGACCAGGCCACCGAGGCCTCCGAGGTGGGCGCGACCGGGGCCGACCGCGCCGACGAGGCCATCGAGGCGATCCGGACCGTCGAGACGACGGTCGACGAGCTCGACCGGCTGGTCACCGAGCTCGACGACCGGATGGACGAGGTGGCGGCGACGACGGGGATCATCGACGACATCGCCGAGCAGACGAACATCCTCGCGCTGAACGCCAACATCGAGGCCTCCCACGCCGACGCGGGCGGCGACGGGTTCGCCGTCGTCGCCGACGAGGTGAAACAGCTCGCCGAGGAGACCCAGGACGCCATCGACGAGATCGAGGCCATCGTCGAGGGCGCGCGGGCCGACGTCGACGACGTGACCGACGAGATGGACCGGACGCGCGACCGGATCGGCGCGAGCGTCGACACGGTCACCGGCGTCGGCGAGACGCTCGACTCGCTGACCGACACCGTCGACGACGTCGACGCCGCGATGGGCGAGATCGCCCGCGCCACCGACGACGGCGCCGCCGCGACCGAGGAGGTGGCCGCGACCGTCGACTCCGTCGGCGAGGTCGCCCGCCGCGTCGCGGACCGCTCGCACGAGCTGGCCGACACCGCCGCCGAGACGGCGGGGACGATGGCCGACGTGCGCGAGCGCGCCGACGACCTCACCGCCCGGACGGACGCGCTGCTCGACCGCCTCGCCGAGTTCGAGACGCGGGGGGACGACCCGGCCGGCGACGGGCCGGCCCCGGCCGCGCGGCCGGTCGCGGGGGGCGACGATGATTGAGCTGTCGACGGTCTACGCGGTCGCCGCGGCCGTCTACGCCCTGGCCGCGGTCGGCCTGGTCGCCTGGTTGACCCGGATCCCCGAGCGGCGCCGGACGTACTGTTACCCCGCGGTGGCCGCCGTCGGCGTCTCGGCGGTGACGACCGCGCTGTCGCTGGTCGGCGTCGGCGTCGTCGCCGTCGGCGGGGGCTCGCTCGACCTCCCGAGCGTGCTGGACGACCTGATCGCCTACCCGCTGCTGTGGGGGGTCGCGGCGCTGCTCGCCAACGAGTCGCGCCGGACGGTCGGGGTCTTCGTGGCCGTCCCCGTGGTCCAGGTCGTCGCGTTCAACGCCGCCTCGGTCCTCGGCGGCGTCGTCGGCCTCGTCGGGATCGCGACCGTCGTCGCCGGCCACCTCCTGCTGGCGTACCTGCTGTTCGGCCCGGTCTGGGAGCGCGCCGGGCGACTCCCCGACCGCCAGCGGCTCCTCCACTGGAAGGCCCGGAACCTCCTCCTGTTCCTGATCGGGATGCTGATCGCCTACGCGGTCCTCGGCGTCGCGGGCGTCTTCGACACCTACGTCTCCGGCGTCCTCGGGGAGTACGTCGGCGCGCTGATCCGCGTCGGGTTCGCCGGCTTCCTGTTCGCCAACGTCGACGCGATCGACGTCGACGACGCCGGCGACGAACTGCTCGACGCCGTGCGACCGGAGATCGACCCCGACCGGCCGGACGCGGCCGGCGGCGACTGACCGGTCACGGTCGCCCGCGAACGCCCCGTTTTCGGCCGGAATACGGCGCATAACGATGTGCCTGCGCGCCGTCCGCCCGGCCATGCCCACGCCAGCCCGCCGGGACGGCTCTGTCGCGAGCCCCTCGCTGTCCGAGACGCAAGCGCGGCTCCTCTCGTACCTCCGCGACCGGGTCGACGGAACCGCCTACCTGAAGGCCAAGTACGTCGCCGAGGAGCTCGACCTCTCCAGCAAGGAGGTCGGGATCAACATGGGCATCCTCGCCGACCGGGCCGACGACGTGACGATCGAACAGTGGGGCCGCTCGTCCAGTACGACCTGGAAGGTCAGCGCCCGGGAGTGAGGACCCGGCGACCCGCGGTCGGCGGACCGGTCCGGCACCGAACCTGCAAAGAGGGTGCCGCCGCGAGAGTCGGGCAATGAGCGACGACGCGGCCGACCCGTCAGCCGACAACCCCTATCTCGCCGAGCCGCCGACCGACTTCGACCCGGTCGAGGACCTGTCGGAGTCCGACGCCGAGGCCCAGGCCGAGCACTTGCGCGAGGCGATCCGCTACCACGACCACCGCTACTACGTCGAGAACGACCCCGCTATCGACGACCGGACCTACGACGCCCTCTTCTCGCGGCTGCGCGACCTGGAGGAGGCGTTCGACCTGCAGACCGAGGACAGCCCCACCCAGCGGGTGGGCGGCGCACCCCGCGACGAACTCCCCGACGTGGAGCACGTCGCGCCGATGCGCTCCATCGACCAGGGCGGCGACGCCGAGGACGTGCGGGAGTTCGATCGGCGCGTCCGCGAGGGGCTCGACTCGGCCGACTGGGACGGGGAACTCGCGTACTACTGCGAGCCGAAGTTCGACGGCCTCTCCGTCGAGGTCGTCTACGAGGACGGGGTCTTCCGGCGGGCGGCCACGCGCGGGGACGGCGCGGTCGGCGACGACGTGACCGAGAACGTCCGCACCATCCCCAGCGTCCCACAGCGCCTGCGGGGCGACCACCCCGACTTCCTCGCGGTGCGGGGCGAGGTGTACATGCCCAAACCCGCCTTCCAGGCGTACAACCGCGAACTCGTCGAGCGGGGCGACGACCCCTTCGCCAACCCCCGCAACGCCGCCGCCGGGACGCTCCGCCAGCTGGATCCGTCCGTGACGGCGGAGCGCCCCCTCTCGGTGTTCTTCTTCGACGTGCTCGACGGTGCCGAGTTCGACACCCGCTGGGAGATGCACGAGACCCTCCCCGAGTGGGGGCTGCGCGTCTGCGAGAAGACCGAACTCGTCGACGACGTCGAGGCGGCCATCGACTACCGCGACGCCCGACTGGACGAACGGGACGACCTGGACTACGAGATCGACGGCGTCGTGATCTCGGTGAACGACACCGACGCCTGCGACGAACTGGGGACCACCTCGCGGGCGCCCCGCTGGGCGTTCGCCTACAAGTTCCCCGCCCGCAGCGAGCACACGACGGTCCGGGACGTGGTCGTCCAGGTCGGCCGGACCGGCCGGCTGACCCCCGTCGCGCTGCTGGACCCCGTCGAGGTCGGCGGCGTCACGGTCTCGCGGGCCTCCCTGCACAACCCCGCCGAGATCGAGCGCCTGGGCGTCGGCGTCGGCGACGAGGTGCGCGTCCGCCGCGCGGGCGACGTGATCCCCGAGGTCGCCGAGGTGACCGAGCCCGCGGGCGACGGCCACTTCGAGTTCCCCGAGGAGTGTCCCGTCTGCGGCAGCGCCGTCGAGCGCGACGGCCCGATGGCGTTCTGCTCGGGCGGCCTGGGCTGTCGCGCCCAGCGCGAGCGGTCGGTCCAGCACTACGCCTCCCGGAAGGGCCTCGATATCGAGGGCGTCGGCGAGGAGCGCGTCCAGCAGCTGCTCGACGCCGGCCTCGTCGACGACGTGGCCGACCTCTACGAGCTGACCGCCGACGACCTGACCGACCTGGAGGGGTGGGGCCAGACCAGTGCCGAGAACCTCCTCGCGGAACTCGACGACGCCCGCGAACCGCCGCTGGCCGACTTCCTCACCGCCATCGGCATCCCCGAAGTGGGCGAGACCGTCGCGGCGTCGCTCGCCCGCCACTTCGGCACGTTCGAGGCGGTCCGCGAAGCCTCCGAGGACGACCTGCAAGCCGTCGAGGACGTGGGGCCGACCGTCGCCGCGGAGATCCGGGACTTCTTCGACAGCGAGGCCAACCGGGACGTGCTCGACCGCCTGCTCGCCCACGTCGACCCCCAGGAGGCCGAAACTTCGACCGGCGACGCCCTCGACGGACTGACCTTCGTCTTCACCGGCTCGCTGGACGGCTACACCCGCAGCGAGGCCCAGGAGCTGGTCGAACGGGCCGGCGGGTCGGCGACCAGTAGCGTGTCGAGCAACACGGACTATCTGGTCCTCGGGGAGAACCCCGGTCAGACCAAGCGGGACGACGCCGCCGAGCACGGGGTTGAGACGCTGGACGGCGTCGAGGCGTTCGAGGCGAAACTGCGGGAGTACGGCGTCGAGACGACGGCGTGACGCCGGCGTCGCGATCGGGATCGCGGACCGACCGCCGGAGAAAGCTTATACGTGTCGGTAGGTGTGAAAGAGCATGGACGGAGACGGCGACGACGGCCCGAACCGCGGCAGGGGGGAGATGAACAGCTTCGAGACAGGGGGTGCGGACGGAAACATCGACATTGGTGCGGGGGGAGACCCCGACGAGGACGCCGCGACCGGGACCCTGCGGTCGATGGGCTACATCGACGGCGAAAGCGAAGTGGGCGGGGGCGGCAGTACCGGGGCGGATTCCGGCGACTCGGTCCTCCAGACGGTCGCCATCCTCGCGATAGTCGCCGTTCTCGCGCTCTCCGTCGGGTACGTCCTCCTGGAGATCGTCCTGGGGATCTTCGGCGTGACGCTGTAGCACGCCCGTATCCGGAGTCTCACCCCGGGCGGGAGCCTATCGGTTTCTCGTCGTACGGGAGAGCTGCCCGGGCGGGTCCGAACGAAAACTGGATCCGAACGGGGAACGCCTCAGAGGTCCACGCGGTCGAAGGTGTAGTAGCTGATCGCGGCGGCCAGCCCGATCCAGACGAGGAAGCTCGCGAAGACGGCGGGGTCCGAGAAGTACAGGGGGACGCCGGAGCCGCCCGCCTCGCAGACGGTCTGGTTGCCGAACATGCTCTGGCGGACCGAGGGGTTCCCGTTCAGCACGTCGCCGCAGATGGTCGCCATGGTCTCCTGGCCCTGCTGGAACATGTTGTAGCGGGCGGTCATCGCGGCGCCCGCGCCCTCGCCCAGCATCGAGTTCGTGAGCGTCTTGTACGCCTGGGTCGGACTCAGCAGCTTGACGAACAGGACGATCTGCCAGCGCAGCGCTCCCTCGATGCCGGCGTAGTCGGCGAGCACGTCGCCCAGCGAGTTCGCGAGCGCGTTCCAGCCGAACGAGAGGTAGAAGTAGACGATCCCGGCGCCGGCCAGCGACCGGAGGTTCGTCGACATCGCCCCCGAGATGGAGACGACGAACGCGGTGAAGACCAGGGTGAACGCGACGGTGAACAGGACGAACCACGCGAACACGTCGAACTTGAAGGTAAACTGCGAGAGCGCGAAGAAGAGGCCGGTGAGTCCGAGCGCCGCCAGCAGCGGGACGCCGACGACGGCGCTCCGGCCGACGACCTTCCCGACGATCACGTCCCGGCGGGAGAACGGCAGCGACAGGAGCACCTTCAGCGACCCGCTGGTGCGTTCGTCGGAGACCGCCGCGTAGCCCGCGAAGATGACGACGATCGGGACCAGCAGCGTGACGATGTTCAGGTACGACGAGGAGATGAAGTACTGCATCCCGATGTCCTGTGCGCCCGGGCTGATGTCCTCGTTGAACAGCAGCACCTGCGCGCCGGGGATCAGGAAGAGGGCGGTGAAGAGGAAGGAGAGGACCCACAGCCCCTTCGAGCGGATGGCGTCGCGGAACTCCTTCTTCGCGACGGGGTACCAGTCGAAGGCGTCCCGGAGCGCGCCGTCGAGGCCGCTCCCGCCCGCGTCGCCGGACGCGGTGTCGGTGCTCATCGCCCGTCACCCCCGTCCGCCGCGGCGTCGCCGTCCGCCGCACCGTCGTCGCTCCCGTCGGCGGTCGCCTCGGGTGCGGGCCCCTCGTCGGTGTAGGCGGCGAAGAGGTCCTCTAGCGACGCCTCCTCGGTCTCGAAGTCGTCGACCGCGACGCCGGCGTCCTCGATAGCCGTCAGGACCGCCATCTTCGCGTCGCTGTCGACGGACACGACGAGGTCGTCGCCCTCGACGGTCGCGCCCTCGACCGCGTCGACCCCGCGGGCGGCGTCGGCGGCGGCCTCCAGGTCCGCGGGGTCGACGCTGACGACCAGCCGCGTCCCGGTGTCGGTCGCCTCGCGCAGCCCCTCGACGGTGTCGACGGCGACCACCGCGCCGTCCTGCAGGATGGCGACGCGGTCGCAGACCGACTCGACCTGCCCGAGGATGTGGCTGGAGAAGAAGACGGTCGCGCCGCGCTCGTTCTCCTCGCGGACGATCTGGCGCATCAGGCGCGCGCCGTTGGGGTCCAGACCGCTGGAGGGCTCGTCGAGGATCAGCAGGTCCGGCTGGCCCACCAGCGCCATCCCGAGTGCGAGCCGCTGGGCCATCCCCCGGGAGTAGCCCTCGACCTTGCGGTCCAGGTCCTCGCTGTCGAGACCGACCCGCTCGGCGATGGCCTCGGGGTCGGGGTCGGCCCGTTTGGCCTCGGCGACGAACTCGATGTGGTGGCGCCCGGTCAGCCGGTCGTAGAGGTCGTAGCCCTCCGGGAGCACCCCCAGTCGCTCCCGGACGGCCTCCGACTCCTCGCGGGCGTCGAGGCCGAGGACCTCGGCCGAGCCGGCGGTCGGTCGGACGAAATCGAGGAGGATGTCGATCGTCGTCGTCTTGCCGGCGCCGTTGGGCCCCAGGAACCCGAAGACTTCCCCGTCCTCGACGGTCATGTCGACCCCCCGCAAGGCGGTGACGTCGTCGAACCGCTTGGTCACGCCGTCGAGTTCGATGGCTGGCATGGCCGGGCCTTCCTCCCCCTCCGATTTAGGTTTTCATACACGCTCCTCGGGCTCGCGGCCGCCCGCGAGCCGGCTCGCGCGGCCCGGCCAGCGGCGGCGACCGCGCCGTCCCCCGCGGCCGGGTCAGACCTCGTCGTCGGGGTCGTGTTTCTCGGCCATCGACTGGGCCTGGGTCGCGTAGCGCTCCCGCTCGTCGGGATCGGGCGTCGGTTCGAGCTTCTCGGGGTCGACGTCGACCGCCGCCGTCGTCGGCTTGCGCGACAGCAGCTGGAAGGACAGCTGCTTGGTGAGCTGGCGCTGCCCGTCCGGCGTCGCGTACACCAGCGTAACGAGGTTCTCGTCGCGGGAGATCCGGTCGACCAGCCAGCACCTGACCGTGTCGTCGCTCATGTCCCCCACTGGAGCGCGCGCGGGTTTGTACCCAGCGGATCGGGCAGTGGACGCGACCGCCACATCCCGGTCAGCCCGGTCGACTCCCCCGGCGTCCGCCACGGTGGCCGGCCGACACACTCGATGTCCGCCGCGGCGTCAGGTCCACGAGCGCCGACGATACCAGGCCGGCGTCGTCCGCTCGGCGCGCTCGCGGCGCGCGATCGCCACGCCGACGGCGTGCTCGACCAGCAGCGCGGCGACCAGCACGGCGAACCCGGCCGTCCCGGGCGCGACCCCGACGCCCGCGGCGATGTCGGCGAGCGGGCCGGCGCTCGCGAGCCCCGTCTCCAGGGCGAGCCAGGCGGTCGCCCCGCCGGCGGTGACGAGGCTGTAGCCGACGGTCCGCACGTCGAACAGCCGCGATCCCAGCGGCGCCCCGCGCAGCGCGTCGACCTCGGCGGTGTGCTGTACGGCGAGCGCGACGGCGAAGGCGACGCCGCCGACGAACAGGCCGCGCGCGCCGCCGAGCGCGGCGACGACGGCCAGCCAGCCCGTCCAGAGCGCCGCCTCGCTGAGGCTGACCGCGAGCGTCCGCCCGAGCGGGAACCCGACCGCGGGCCCGTTGACCGTCAGGTCGACCAGGAAGTGACCGACGAGCAGCGCGGCGGCGAGCGCGACGACGCCGACGGCCGCCTCGCGCGACCAGGGGCTCGCACCGGCGAGCAGCGCCAGCCACACCGACAGCGCGGCCGCCTCGACGGCGGTGACGCCGGCGACCAGCGCCCATCGACAGGCCGCCGCCACCGGACCGGAGCGGAGGGCGTCGAACATGCGTCGCGCTCGCGCGGTCTCGCACGTAGTAATGCCGTGCCTGTCGGTCGGAAACCCGCGCTTATCAGCCGAGATACTCCGGGCCACAGTTTCAAGACCGAGCGGGCGACACGGGGAGGTATGTCCCGACTCCGCGGGTTACTCGGCGGCCTCGGGGGGACGGGTGGCCGCCGGTGGGCCGGGTCGGCCGAGGACCTGCTGTACGACGGGGAGACGGTCCGCGAGCGAGTCGACCTCGCCGACGGCAACCGCGTCGTCGTCACCACCCACCGCTTGCTCGCGTTCACACCCGACGGCGACGGGGAGAACTACCGCGCGGTCGAGTTACCGAACGTCGCGGACGTGCGCGCCGGCCACGAGGGGGACGCCGCCCTCGTCGGGCTGGGCGTCCGGCTCGGCGCCTACGGCGCCGTCCTGCTGGCGGTCGGGGTGTTCGTCGACTTCGGATCGTTCGTCCCGACCGACGCCTTCGCCGGCGCGGGCGCCGGCCGGCTCGGGATGGGCGGGCTGCTCGCGACCCTCCAGCGGTTCCTCTCGCTGCTCGCGGACGCCGACGAGTTCGCCCGACTGGTCGGCTCCGCCCTCGTGCTGTTCGCCGTCTTCGTCGCCGGCGTCTACCTGCTCACCCGCGACCGCGTGCTGGAGGTCGCCGTCGCCGGCGACGGCGACCCGATCCGCGTGCCGGCCGACGACGACGCGCTCGACGGCGCGGTCGCCGACCTGGAGGCCGTCCTGTTCGGCGCCGGAGCGTCCGGGGTCGGCGCCGCGGAGGACGCCGGCGTCCGGGAGGCGCCCCCCGGCGATGGGGATCCGCTGGCCGACGGCGCGGGTCCGCTCGCCGGCGACGCCGGATCCCCGGCTCCGGACGCCGACGCCGAAGTCGACCGCGCCGTCGGCGAGACGGGCCAGACCGACCGCTCCGAGGCGGTCGACGAGGTGATGGGGACCGGCGACGACGAACCGACCGAGTGACCGGTCCCGGGGCGACGGCGGCCGGCGACCGACCCGCGGACGCAGGGTTCAAATCCGCCGAGTCGCTACCGACTGGCGATGGATCCCGACGCGGTCCGGGACCGGGCCGGCGACCTGCCGGCCGAGCCGGGCGTCTACCAGTTCCTCGCCCGGGAGTCCCGCGGCCGGAGCGCGAGCGGCGGCGACGCCGGTAGCGGTGACTCCGGCGACGGCTCGGCGGGCGCCGTCCCGACGGGAACCGGACCCGTCGAGGGCGACACCGACCTCGCCGAGACAGACTCCTACGAGCGAGTGCTCTACGTCGGGAAGGCCGTCGACCTGCGCGACCGGGTGCGCTCGTACGCCGACCCGCGCAGCGAGCGCATCCGGCGGATGGTCGCCGAGGCCGAGTCCGTCGAGGTGGCGGTCACCGACACGGAGACCCAGGCCCTGCTGCTGGAGGCGAACCTCATCAAGCGCCACCGGCCCCGGTACAACGTCCGGCTGAAAGACGACAAGTCCTACCCGCTGGTCCAGCTGACCGACCACGAGTTCCCCCGGGTCGAGATCACACGCGACCCCGACCCCGGCGCGACCGTCTTCGGCCCGTTCACCGACAAGGGCCGCCTGGAGACGGTCGTCAAGGCCGTCCGCGAGACCTACGGCCTGCGTGGATGTTCGGACCACAAGTTCGAAAACCGCGACCGTCCCTGTCTCGACCACGACATCGGCCTCTGTTCGGCGCCCTGCGTCCCCGAGACGGACGTGGACCGCGAGGCCTACGTGGGCGACGCGGAGGCGGTCGAGCGGTTCTTCGAGGGCGAGACGGGGGCGCTCGCGGACCCGATCCGCCGGGAGATGGAAGCGGCGGCGGGCGACCAGCACTTCGAGCGGGCGGCGAACCTCCGGGACCGGCTGGACGCCGTCGAGGCGATCCACGGTGAGGCCGGCGACGCCGTCGCCAGCGAGGGCCGCCACGAGGACGCCGAGCGCGAGCGGGCGGTCGACGTGCTCGGCGTCGCCGTCGAGGGCGAGCGGGCGACCGTCGCGCGGCTCCACAGCGAGGACGGCAAGCTGGTCGACCGCGAGCGCCACACCCTCGACGCGCCCGAGGGCGAGCGGGCGGGCGCGGTGCTGGCCGCCTTCATCGCGCAGTTCTACGCCGAGCGCGAGCTGCCCGACGCCGTCCTCTGCTCGGACCACCCGGACGACGCCGACCTGGAGACGTGGCTCGAACGGGAGGGCGTCGCGCTGCGGGTGCCGGGCGCCGGCCGCGAGGCGACGCTGGTCGACCTGGCGCTGAAAAACGCCCGACGGCGCGACCGCCGCGACGACGAGGGTCGGGCGCTGGCCGACGCGCTCGGCCTCGACTCGCGGGTCGAACGGATCGAGGGGTTCGACGTGAGCCACGCCCAGGGGAAGTCGGCGGTGGGCAGCGACGTGACCTTCGTCGACGGCGAGCCCGAGAAGTCCGACTACCGCCGGAAGAAACTCGACGACGAGAACGACGACTACGCGAACATGCGGTCGCTGGTGCGGTGGCGCGCGGACCGCGCCGTCTCCGGCCGCGACGAGCGGCCCGACCCCGACCTGCTGCTGATCGACGGCGGCGAGGGGCAACTCGGCGCCGCGCGGGACGCCCTCGACGCCGCCGGCTGGGACGTGCCCGCGGTCGCGCTCGCGAAGGACGAGGAGCTCGTGGTGACGCCGACGGGCGTCTACGACTGGCCCGACGACGCCGGCCACCTGCACCTCCTCCAGCGCGCCCGCGACGAGGCCCACCGCTTCGCCGTCCAGTACCACCAGACCCTGCGGGACGACGTGTCGACGGTGCTCGACGACATCGACGGGATCGGCCCCGAGACGCGCAAGCGACTCCTCCGGCGGTTCGGCAGCGTCGAGAACGTCCGGTCGGCCTCCCGCGAGGAGCTGGAGACCGTCGACGGCGTGGGCGCCAGGACCGCCGCGACGCTCGCCGAGCGGCTGTGACCGTCGACCGGGGGGATCCGGTCCGGTCCCGCCGGGCGACGCGTGATTTATTACGCCCCGAGCGGTACTGTCAATCGAACGACGATGTCCCGAGCTGGTCCCGGTTCAGGTCCCCTCCCCGGTTCGATCCCGCGGGCCTGGCAGTACGCCCTCGTCGGCGGCGCGGTGTCGATGCCGCTCACGCTCGCCGCCTACTGGAGTTCCGGGGCGAACGACCACTTCTCGTTCAACATGGTCGTCGTCGGCGGCCTGATCGCCGGCTTCCTCGCCCGCCGGTACTCGGCCGACGTGAGCGCCGCGAGTCTCAGGGCCGGCGTGATCGGCGGCCTCGCCGGCTACGTCTGGATCGCCCCGACCATACTGGCCAGCGCGAGCAGCTTCGCCGACGCGTGGTCGTCCCCGCCCGCGAAAGCGCTGCTGTTCGTCGTCTTCAGCGCCGTCGTCCTCGGTGCTGCGGCGATCCCGGGTCTCTTCGGGGGCCTCGTCGGCGCCTGGCTCTGCAGGAAGACCGGACAGGAACGGGCGGTCGCGGCGAGCGGCTGATCCGGAGATGGCGTCCGGCGGCCGAACGCGTCCGTGGTAGCCGCGCCCGCTGCGGCGGCCCGTATCGGCCGGTAAGCTCGCGCTATCCTCGAAACCAGCGGGTAACTATCGGCGCGGGTGGCGAGCGACCGCCCATGGCGTACCGAACGACCATCGGGTGGTCGCTCATCACGTCCGGCGTCGTCACGCTCCTGCTCGAATACCTCCCGTACCCGTCCGTCTACTGGGGGATCGGCCTGCTCGTTCTCGGGGTCCTGGTCTTCGTGACGCGGCGGATCTACTGACCGCTCCGGCGGACCAACCGGCGCGCCGCCGGGCGCGTCCGGAACAGTCAACGGGCCGCCCCCCGTGGGACCCGACATCGTGACCGACGCACCTTCCGACGACGACCGCCCGCCGGAGGCCGTCGCCGCCGCGGCGCCCGAACGACCCGTCGCCGACGCCGACTCAGCGGACACCGCCGACCCCGTCTACGCCGTCGGGATCGGGCCCGGGAACCCCGAGTACCTCACCCCGCGCGGCGAGCGGGCGATCCGCGAGGCCGACGCAGTGGTCGGCTTCGAGACGGTCGTCGACCACGTCCGCGACCGGATCGACGGGGAAGTCCTCGCCTGCGGGTACGACGACCAGGGCGAGACCCTGGCGGCCTTCGGCGACCGGGTCGCCGACGGCGCCGCGGGGACCGCGGTGCTCATGGGCGACCCGAACTTCTCGGGCTATCAGTTCCTCGGCCGCGTCGAGCGGGCCGTCGGCCGTCCGGTCCGGGTGATCCCGGGCATCTCCTCGCTCCAGCTGGCGGCGAGTCGCGCCCGGACGCCGATGGAGAGGTCGACGTTCGTCACGCTGCACAAGCGGGGCGAGCTGACCGCCGACCGCGAGCGCCTGCGGGCCGACGCCGGCGACCGCCACCTGCTCGTCCTCCCGCGACCGTACGACCTGATGCCGGGCGACATCGCCGCCGACCTGCTCGACGCTGGCGCGAGCGAGTCGCTGACCGCGCTGGTCTACGAGCGGCTCACCCACGACGACGAGGTGACGACCCGGACCACGCTCGGCGAGCTGGCGACCCACGCCGGCGGGGACGGCCCCGACGGGACGCCCTTTTCGGACCTGTCGGTGCTGGTCGTGCGGGCCGATACCCGGGGGGCGAGGCCGTGAATGGATTCGTCCTCGCCGGGACGAGCTCCGGCGTCGGGAAGACGGTCGCGACGCTCGCGACGATCCACGCGCTGGAGCGCGAGGGCCTCGACGTGCAATCCGCCAAGGCCGGCCCGGACTTCATCGACCCGAGCCACCACGAGCGGGTCGCCGGTCGCCCCTCGCGGACGCTCGACCGCTGGCTCCAGGGCGAAGCGGGCCTCCGGCGCAACTACCGCCGCGGCGAGGGGGACCTCTGCGTCGTCGAGGGCGTCATGGGCCTCTACGACGGCGACGCGTCATCGACGGCGATGGTCGCCGAGACGCTCGACCTCCCGGTCGTCCTCGTCGTCGACGCGAAGGCCGGCATGGAGAGCGTCGCGGCCACGGCGCTGGGCTTCCGGGAGTACGCCGCCCGCGCCGGCCGCGACATCGACGTGGCGGGCGTGGTCGCCCAGCGCGCCCACGGCGGCCGCCACGCCGAGGGGATCCGCGAGGCGCTGCCCGACGAACTCGACTACTTCGGGCGGATCGCGCCCGACGACGACCTCGAAATTCCGGAGCGGCACCTCGGCCTCCACATGGGCGAGGAGTCGCCGCTCGACGACAGGGCGCTGGACGCCGCCGCGGACCACCTCCGCGTCGACCGCCTGCGCGAGGTGGCCCGGGAACCGACCGAACCCGAATCCGGGGCCGCGGTCGACCGGCCGACCGGCGCGGCGGCGCAGGCGGAGTCGACGGCGGACGACGGCGACCGCCCCCGCGTCGCCGTCGCGCGCGACGACGCCTTCCGGTTCGTCTACCCGGCGACGCTCGAACGGATCCGCGACCGGGGGGAACTCGTCCCGTTCGCGCCCGCCGACGGCGAGGACCTGCCGGCGTGCGACGGCGTCTACCTCCCCGGCGGCTACCCCGAGAACCACGCCGCCGACCTGGCGGCGGGGCCGGCCCTGGACACGCTGGCCGACCGCGCCGCCGACGGCCTCCCGGCCTTCGGCGAGTGCGGCGGGCTGATGGCCCTCTCCGAGTCGCTGACGACGATCGACGGGGAGACGTACGAGATGGCCGGCGTCCTCCCGGCCGACGTGACGATGCACGACCGGTATCAGGCGCTCGACCACGTGGAACTGCGCGCCCGCGAGGACACGCTCACCGCCGGGGCGGGCGAGCACCGGCGCGGCCACGAGTTCCACTACTCCTCGGCCGACCCCGCGGGGGACGCCCGGTTCGCGTTCGACGTGAAACGGGGAGACGGCATCGCCGACGGCCGCGACGGCCTCACCGAGTACCGGACGCTCGGCACCTACTGCCACTGCCACCCCGAGAGCGGCGCTATCGACGCGTTTCTCGACGTGCTGTGACTAGTCCGCTGCGCGCTCGCGACGGTATTGGCCGGTCCGGGGTGTCCTCTCCGGTCACGGCGCTGTCGTGTCTCCGTCCATCGAAACCAGTTCGGGATACGCAAGCGGCGACATATCCAGTCCGACGAGGAGCGAGCGGAGGTCGTCAGCGTATCGGTCGTGCAGTCGGGCGTACGGCGAAACGTCGAACGCGCCCACGTCGGGGTGGACGAAGACGTGACGCTCTTCGCGAGACGCGAATGAAGCCGGCCACAGTTCGACCCCTTCGTCTCCCTCGACGAGCGAGTGACCGGGCGTCTCGACCGACAGCTCGTCTCCGCGCGTGGCGGACCACCCCCTGTTGTCCGCTTGGTCCTCTTCCAGACGATATACGCCGATGGCACAGTGGCCTGCAGTATCTTCAGGGACGGGTGCGAGCGCACGTCCGTACTTGACCGGTAGCTGACGCTCGCTGTCGTCCGGCGACGGCGACTCCCGCCGGTGGCTCTCGATCCACGAGACGAATGTCATTCCGGGATCCGCGCGCTCGGCCGCCCTGCCACCTCTCGTCGTCGACGCCGGCGTTCCGGACCCCGGGAATCCCTCGACGCCGCCGTTCGTGATCGTCAACCGCAGGTCCACGAACACCCGTAGAGCGGACGCGACCGAGGCCGACACCTCGGTCGAAGACTCGCGGTCGGGATCGTATCCGACGAGCCCGAACAGGTCGAACAGTCGCTCCGTGAGGTCGAGTTCCGTCCGATCGTTCGGAACGACACCGGGCCGGACCGACAGCGAGCGCTCGGCGTTCGGCTCGTGGTCGGTCAGGAGCGCCGTCGCCTCCCGGAGGCCCACGTACGTCCGGCGGTATCACGGAGCTATCGATTCGCCGTCGGCGACCGCGCCCACCGGAGCGAGCAACATCCCCCCCGTGAGCGTCGGCATCGACAGGGCGTCGGCCCCGTCGTCGAGCATCTTCGCGACGAGTGGCACCACGCCGCGCACGGCCGGATCCGACAGGTCGCCGACGAGCAGATTGAGGTGGCCCGGAGAGCGCGTCCACTCGGCGTCCGGTGTCGCGCCGTCCGTCATCGTCGACTCGATACGCTCGAACAGCGGGAGGAAGTTCGCGCGGGAGTCGAGACGGCGACGGACGAGCGGCGCCGGACCCGGGCCGTCCGTCGCCGTCGCCTTCACCGAGTCCGCGTACGGCGGCGTGGAGTCGGCCTCGGACCCTCCGGAGTCCGGAGCATCGAGCCGGCAGAACTGGAAATGGTCCGTCCTCGAGTCGGCCGTTTCCGCCGTGTCCACGCAGATGAACCGAGCCGTGACCTGGTCGTCATCGCTCGACTCCTCGGCGAACCGCTCCAGGGCGCGTACACCCCGTTCGCCGACACCCACGGCCGTGAGAGAGGCCACTTGATGATGGGGCCTGCGTCCGTTCGGCATAGGGACACGTGGCGGAGTCGGATCATCAAGGTACCGTTGTCAGCAGGTCCGCGGCGGTCTGTCGAGGGAACGCCCCGTGACCTTCGACACCCCCGAGGGCTCACCGCGTTTCGGAGAACGTCGCGTCAGCCGTCTCGACCGCCGATAGATCCGTGCCGTCGAGTGTTGCATCCGTCAGGTCGGCGCCCCGGAGCGACGGACGCCGCTTCGTCCCCTGGCTGTCGTATCCGGCGGCGAACGTCACGTCGGCGAGCGTCGCTTCGCGGAGCGTCGCGCGCCGAAGGAGCGTACTCGTACAGTCCGCCCCCCGGAGGTTCGCCCCGGTCAGGTCGGCCTCGATGAGCGATGCGTGGGTAAGATCGGCACCAGTCAGCGTCGCGCCAGCGAGGTCCGCCCCCTGTAGTGTCGCCCCCGAGAGGTCGACCCCGGACAGGTCGGCACCGGACAGGTCCGCACCGCGGAGGGCGGAGTCGTGGAAGTCGACATCGGCCGCATCGACACCCGATAAGTTCGATTTCGGCAGATACGCCCGCGACCAATCGCCATCTGCGAGAATGGCATCCCGGAAGTCGGCTCGCTTGGCCACGGTCCGTTCAGCCGTCGCGCCGCTGAAGTCGGCCCGAACGCCCGCCGCGCCCGTGAGCGTCGCTCCCCTCAAGTCGACATCCGGTGCCGAGGCGTCTTCGAAGGAGGCCCAAGACAGGACCGCGTCCGACAGGTCGCTCTCGCTGAGATCGGCTCCGGAGAAGTCACACGAACGAAAATTGGCCCCGGAGAGATCGCTCCCGGTGAGCGTCGTCGTCCCGAAGTCACAGCCCAGGGCGCTTCCCGAGAGTGTCGCGTCCGTGAGATCGGCACCCGAACAGTCCGTGTAGAACCATCTCACATCATCGAACGTTCGATTTGACAGGTCCATCCCGCTGAGAATATCTCCGCGACTGTAGTCGGCATCGTCTCGTATCGCGGCCGCCACCTGATCGACGACGAACCCGACGACATCCTCCCGTCGCGCCGTCGCTCGCTCTTCGAGCGTTCTCCGCTCCGCCCGACCCGCTTCGAGGATAGCTTCCCGTTTGGCCTCGATCTCCGTGCGGGCCTCGGCGAGTCGCTCCTCGCTCCGGCGTTCGGCCCGCTGGCGGATCTCCGCCCGGATTCTGTCCGCCCGATCCGAGGCCGCTTCGAGCATCTCCTCGCGGTCGGCCTCGGCGTCCTCAAGGATTCGCTCCGCTTCGGTCTCCGCTTCCCGTATCCGTTCGATGGTCTCCGGTCGTGGCACGGATACAGACTGTTTTCGAGCGGTCACATTTGAAGCGTTCGGCAACCCAAAAGACAGACGACAGCCGGGCGTCGACCGCGTATCGCCGACTCACCATCAATCCGTATCGCGATATGTGATTTATTCCTGGTTGCCCGCGAACGTGCCGGAAACTGTAGCAGTGCGAGCGAGAGGGCCGATCTCGAGGAACGGCTACGGTGAGACAAATCCCGAAATCAGGTCCACCACGGCGCCCGGACGTTCGCGGGGCGCCCAGTGGGCGCAGTCGTCCAGCAGTCGGAACTCCCCCTCGGGGATGCGGGCGGCCGCGCGCTCGCTCCAGCGGTGGGGGAACACCTCGTCGTGTTCGCCGTGGAGCAGCAGCGTCGGGACCCCGAGGCCGCCCAGCCGGTCGGAGAAGTCCGTGCGGTAGCCGTCGGGTCCCACCTCCGCCGCGCGAAAACTCCGGAAGGCCTTCCCGACGCCCGGGCGCTTGACCTCTTCCCAGACGGCGTCGACCGCGTCGGCCGAGAGGTCGTCCGTGTCGTGGACGATGTTCCCGAGGCTGGCCTCCGTGAACCCGCGACTGCGCCGCATGAGTGCGATCGCGAGCTTGTTCGTCAGCCCCTGTTTCGCGAGCAGGCGAGTCAGGTGGCCGTTGGCGAGTTCCCGGCCGAGCCCGTAGCTGTCGAGCAGGACGAGCCGGTCGACCCGTTCGGGCGCGCGGAGCGCGACTCCCAGCGCCGCGCCGCCGCCCATCGAGATGCCGGCGACCGCGGGGTCGTCGAGGCCGACCGTCTCGACGAACGCCGCGACCACGTCGACGTGGGTGGAAAGCGAGTAGGTCACGTCGGGCTTGGCGCTGCGGCCGTAGCCCAGCAGATCCGGCGCCACCACCCGGTACTCGCGGGCGAGCGGTTCGACGACGGCGCCCCAGCTCACCCCCGCGGCGTCGATGATCCCACCGTGCAGCAACACCAGCGGCGGGTCCGCCGGGTCGCCGGCAGTCAGGAAGTGGATCCGGTGGCCGTCGACGACGGCCGTCTCGTGGCGCCGCTCGACCATACCGGCGGGTCGGCCGCCGGGACAATCAATCCCGGGGCGCGATAGCGAACGCGCGCGACCGGGCGGCCAGCAGCGTCCTCAGGTGGTCGCCGTCGAGGGCGGTCAGGTCGGCGTCGGGCAACCGGTCGCGCAGGCGCTCGGCGTCGGCAAGGGGGACGTTCGCGTCGGCGTTCCCGTGCCAGAGACGGACCGGAACCGTCACGTCGGCGGGCGTGACGCCCCACCCCTCCGCGATCCAGGCGAGTTCCGTGACGACGCCGTCGCGCGAGCGGCCGACGCCTTCGAGGAAGTCCTCGTACACGATTTCGGCCGCCTCGGGCGGGATCCCGTCGGGGTCGTCGGTGTACTGCCCGACCACCGCCGAGGGGTCGCCGCGCGCCGCCAGCCAGGTCTGCCCGCGGAGGGCCGCCCCGAGCAAGCGGGGCGTCCCGGCGGCCAGCCGGCCCAGGACGCGCTGGAGCCGCGGCGTCGCCGCGGCGACCGACGGCGGCACGGCCCCGGAGACGAGGTCGACCCGGTCGACCAGGTCCGGCCGCCGCTCCCCGAGCGCGAGCGCGTCGGCCGCCCCGCCGGAGAAGCCGACCACGCGCGCCCGTTCGACGCCGGCGTCGGCCAGCAGCGGCCCGAACCAGTCACCCGCGTCGGTCGGTCGGCGCCCCGGCCAGTCCGCCGACCGGCCGAACCCCGGCCGATCCGGCGCGAGCACGCGAACCTCGGCCTCGCGGGCCGCGTCGTCGACGAGCGCGCCCAGGCGCCGCGACCCCGGCGTCCCGTGGAGGAAGACGACCGGGTCGCCCTCGGCCACCCCGTACTCGTCCCAGGCCAGCCGACGCCCCGTTCGTCCGTACGCTACCGTCCGTGGAACGTCCGCCCCGTCGGCGCGCTCGCCGGCGAGCGTCGAGTGCCGCATCACTCGACCGTAGTCGAGCCGCTGCCTCGGTCGTTTCCCCGGATCGATACGGTCTTTTATACGTGTGCCGACGGCGTAGCCGATGCGACAGGTCACCTTCGAGGCGACCTACCCGCCGGACGCCGCCCATCCGCTGCACCGGCGGCTGGCGGCCGACGGGCCGGTGACCCGGGCGGACCTCCTGATCTGGGGGCCGACGGCCGACGTGACGACGCTGACCTGGTTCGACGCGGGTCCGGCGGCCGTCCGGGAAGTCCTCGACGCGGTCGACTCGACGACGGAGGTACAGCTCGTCGCGGCCGACAGTGGAACCTACGCCTTCGTCCGGCAGTCGACCTACGAACTGCCCGACGCCGTGCTTGACGTGGTCGCCGACTCGCGGGTGGCCTTCGTGCCGCCGGTGACCTTCCGGGCCTCGGGGACGGCCCGGTTCGAGGCCGTCGGGGAGTCCGAGGCCCTCTCCGAGTTCTACGGGGAACTGGACGCAGTCGTCGACACCGACGTCGTACGCGTCCGGGAGTTCCGCCGCTGGCCCGAGCCCGCGCGGCTGACCGACCGCCAGCGGGAGGCGCTGGAGGCGGCCGTCGCGGTCGGCTACTACGACATCGAGCGGTCCGGATCGGTCGCCGACGTGGCCGGGGAACTGGACTGCGCCCGCAGTACGGCGGGGGAGCTCCTGCGGCGGGCGGAATCGGCGGTCCTGACGGCGTTCGTCGGGGATTCCTGACCACACCGGGAGCGCCCGCGACCGCCGCTGAGCCGTTCGATCCGCTCGACGCCGCGGGTCCGCCACCTGCGACCGACCAGGCCCTCGCCCACCGTAATAAATCGCATATCGCGATACAGAACCCGCCACCGAGTGGGATAGAAGCGGCTAGGGGTCGTCGAATCCCGAGGGGAGCGGCGGTCGAGTCAGTTGTCGTCGTCGTCGAGCCCGCCGCCCCAGTTCAGGGCGTCGGCCTGGTTGCCGCCGGTGCCGCCGCTACCGCCACCGCCGAAGCGTTTGACCGCCGCCCCGAGCGCGGCGACGGCGGCGACCGCGCCCGCGCCGGCGTAGGGAAGCCAGTCCGGTTCGACGTCGAACCCGTCGAGCGGGCCGCCACCACCGCCTCCGCCGCCGGCCCCGCTGCCGGTGGTCGTCGTCGCCGGCGGCGTCGGAGCGTCGGTCGGCGTCGCCGTCGGTCCGCCCGCCCCGCCGGATGCCGTCGTCGTCGGTCTCCCGGTCGGGGTGGCGGTCCCACCGGCGTACGCGTCGGTCGCTGTGGGCGTGTCGGTCGGCATCGTCCCCGTCGTGTCGGTCGGCGTGTCGGTCGGCGTCGTCGTCGGCGTGTCGGTGGGCGTCGGCGTGTCGGTCGGCGTGGCACCGTCCGTCGGAGTCGCCGTGGGCGTCGGCGTCTCCGTCGGCGTGGCCGTCGCCGTCGGGGTCGGCGTCTGGACGGCGTTGGGCGGGTCGAGCGCGGCGATCTCGGCGCTCGCGACGTAGACGGTGTCGTTGCCGAAGGCGGCGGTCGTCCGCAGCGGCGCGGCGGTGTCGTAGGCCCACCGCCGGCTCCCGTCGGCCGCGTCGAAGGCGTAGACGCTCTCGTTCTCGCTGCCGACCGTCACGAGGTCGCCGGCGACGCCGGGTTTCGAGCGGATCGACTCGCCGGCCTCGGCCTCCCAGCGGCGGTCGCCCTCCAGGTCGAAGGCGTACAGCGTCCCCGCGTCGGTGCCGACGTAGACGGTGTCGCCGGCGACCGTCGGCGCCGCCCTGACGGCCCCGTCCAGCTCCGTCGACCACCGCTCGGCGGGCTCTTTGCCCGTGGCGTCGACGGCGTAGAACCGACCGTTCCGGTCGCCGACGTAGACGGTGTCGGCGCTGGCCGCGGGGGCGCCGACGGTGGTGCTGGCGCGGAAGCCCCACAGCTCCTCGCCGGTCGCGGCGTCGAACGCGGAGACGACGCCGCTGGGCGAACTCGCGTAGATCCGGTCGCCGCCCGCGGCGGGGCTCGTCCCGCCGCTGTCGACGCGACCGGTCCACCGCTGGTCGCCCTCCGCGCGGTCGATCCCGTAGAGTCGGCCCTGGGAGTCCATCGCGACGACGAGGTCCGACCAGCGGACGGGCGCGGCCGGGACCGGGTTGTCGGTCTCGACGGTCCACCGCTCGCTCCCGTCGTCGGCCGCCAGCGCGCGGACGGTCCCGTCCGCGGCCCCGAGGTAGACGCCGTCGCCGTCGGCCACCGGGCCGGTCAGGTCCGCGTCGGCCTCGGAGCGCCACAGCTCGCCGCCCTCCGTCGGGTCGAGGGCGTAGCAGACCCCCTCGTCGTCGGCCGTGTACAGCGCGTCGTCGGTGAGCGCGGGCGACCCCGTCGCCGTGCCCCCGGTCTCGTAGGTCCACCGCGTCGTCACCGCGTCGAACGACCCGCGGTCGATCGCGGTCGCCGAACCGCTCCCGAGCGCGACGTAGAGCCCGCCGACGACGGCGACCATGTCGTTCACCACCGAGATCGCGGGGTCGTTGACCGGCAGGTCCGCGCGCCAGTTCTCGGCGCCCTCGGTCCGGGAGTAGGCGTAGACGGTGTCCTCGGCGGTCGCGACGTAGACGGCGTCGTCGGTGACGACCGGCTTGCGGCTCGCGGCCGACCCCAGGTCGACCGACCAGCGCTCGCTCCCGCCGCTCGTGTTGAGCGCGTGGAGCCGTCCGTCGGTCGTCGGGACGAAGACGGTGTTGCGGGCGACGGTCGGCCCGCCGACGACGGCGCTGTCCAGGTCGACCCGCCAGCGGACACGGCCGTCCGTCCGGTCCAGCGCGTACACCGTCCCGCCGCTGTCGCCGACGTACACCCGGTCGCCGCTGACGACCGGCGGCACCGCCCCCGTGCGGGCGTCGGCCTCGAACTGCCAGCGGCCGTTTCCGCCGGTCGCGTCGCGGGCGGAGACCGTCCCGTCGGCGGCGGCGACGAAGACGCGGTCGCCGCCGCGGGCCGGCGCGGCCGCGATCGAGTCGCCGGCGTCGAACGACCACCTGTTGGCGCCGCCGTCGCGGCTCAGCGAGTATAGCGTCCCCGCGTCGGTCCCCGCGAGGACCCGCGAGTCGGTCACCGTGACCGGCGCCGAGACGACGCCGTCGACCTCGGTGCGCCAGTACTGCCGCTGGGAACCGGTCCGGACGGCCAGCACCGCGGCGCCGTCGTCCATGAACGCGGTACCGCCGGAGACGGCCGCGGCGGTCGGCGAGGGGCTCTCGCCGTCGGTCCGGTAGCGCCACCGGGTCTCGCCCGAGCCGCGGTCCAGCGCGTACAGGCTGCCGTCCGCGCTCCGGACGTAGGCGTTGACGTCGTCGAACGTCGGCTCCGCGGTCGCGTCGATCGCCCGGTCCCAGCGGACCGCGATCCCGTCTTTGGGCGCGCTCGCGGTGCTGTATCCCGTGTTCGCCGCGTCGTAGGCGTACATCGGCCAGCTGCGGGACGCGGCGCCGCTGGGCGCGCGGTCGGCGGCGGGGGGCTGTCCGCCGGCGACGGCCGAGAGGGTCGAACCGGCGACGCCGGCCGCGGTCAGGCCGGCGAGGAAGCGCCGCCGCGTCGGTGCGGGGCGTGTCGAATCTGAGTGCGGGGTCGTGTCGTCCATCCAACGGGCCTCTGGCGGGGAGTCGTCCGGCCCCGTCAAATATCTTGTCGCACGCCGCTTGCGAGCGCAAGCGACCGACCGCAGTCGCGGGGTCGAACCCGACCCGTCGTCACCCGTCGGACGCCGCTGTCCACTGCCTCGCCAGTCCCCGTCAGTCGTCGTCCGGTCCGTCGCCGCCGGTCGGTCCGGCGGCCCGCCGGAGCCCCAGCGCCGTCAGCCCGCCGATCCCGGCCAGCGCCGCCCACGCCGGCAGCGAGCCGTCGCCGCTTGTCGTCGTCGCCGCGCCGTTGCCGCTGTCGCCGTCCCCGCCGTCGCCGCCGGCCGGCGCCGGGGACGGCGTGGCCGTCGGGGTCGACGCGACCGCCTCGGTCGGCGTCGCCGTCTCCGCGGCCGTCGGTGACGGTGTGGCCGTCGGGGTCGACGCGGGCGTGTCCGTCGGCGTCCGCGTCGCCGTCGGCGTGGGCGAGGGCGTCGCTGTCGGCGTGGCCGTGGGCGTCTCGGTCGGCGTGGGAGAGGGCGTCGGCGTCTCGGTCGGCGTGGGCGTCGCCGTCGGGGTCGGCGTCGCCCCCGTGAGCTCCGTCTGGTCGCCGGGTTCGAGCGCGACCAGCCCGTCGCCGGTCACCCAGACGGCGTCGGCGGCCACGGTGAGCTCGACGGGGCCGTCGGCCACCTCGGCCGACCAGCGGCGCGTCCCGTCGGACATCGCCAGCGCGTAGACGGTCCCCGCCTCCCCGCCGAGATACAGCGTCTCGCCGCCCTCGGTCAGGACCGGCGGGGCGGTGATCCCCTCCGCCAGCTCCACGTGCCACCGCTCGGTCGCCTCGTCGGTCTCGCCGCTGGCCGTGTCGAACGCGTGGACGTGGCCGCGGTCCGTCGCGGCGTAGACCGTGTCGTAGCGGTAGGTGACGCCGCCCCTGACGCCGCCGCTGAGCGACCGCTGGAGCCGGGTGTTGCCGTTCCGGGAGTCGACCTCGTAGAGCCCGCCCGCGCGGTCGGCGAAGTAGGCGTACCGGCGGTCGATGGCCGGCGGCCCCATCTCGCCGCTCGTCGGCCCGTAGGTCAGCCGGTTGGCCTGGCCGGTCGAGTAGTCCAGGCCGACGATCCGGCCCGCGGCGGTCGGGACGTACACCGTCTCCTTGTCCGGCGCCACCGCGACGGCGCCCGAGACCGCCTCCTCGCGCTCGCTGTCCCAGTTGAGAAAGCCCGCCCGCGCGTCGAGCTGGTAGACGGTGTCCTCGCTGGCGACGTAGGCGTGGCTCTCGTCGGCGTCGACCGCCACCGGCGAGGCCACCGTGTCGCCGACCTCGTAGGTCCAGTCCTCCTCGCCCTCGGTCGCGCTGAAGGCGTAGACGGTGCCCTCGGCGGTCCCGACGAAGACGATGTCGTCGACGACGGCCGGACAGGTGACCACTCGCGAGGGCGTCTCGGCCCGCCAGATCCGCTCGCCCGACTCGACGTTGTACGCGACGACGCCGTCCTCGGTCCCGACGAACAGGCGCACCCCGACGACCGCCGGCTGGGTCGTCGCCGCCACGTCGGCCTCCCAGCCGATCCGGACGCCCTCCTCCGGCCCGGTAGCGAGCGTCCGCGCCGAGTTGCGCAGGTTGTTGCCGAACATCGGCCAGTCGTCGCGCGTCTCCAGGCCGTCGCGGTCGGCCCGCTCGGCGTCGCCCGCGGTCGACCCGCTCGCCCCGCCGCTGCCGGCGGCGAGCGCGGCCGTCGCCGGGACCGCGCCGGCGACCCCCGCGAGGAAGCGCCGCCGGCTCCGCCCGTCGCCGGTCATGCGCCGCCCTCCGTCGTCCGAACGCCCGTTCGTCCGCCCGTCCGCCCGAAGCGACCCTGTGCCCGTCGCATACCGCTGTAACTGTCGACTCGCGGGAAATAACTTTCCGTTGGAACAGTACTGACGACGGGACCCGGCCGGTTCGGGGGGCTCCCCCTCAGCAGTAGCGGCGCGCGCGGTCGCGGAGCGCGTCGGCGGCGGCCTCGCGGCGCCCGCCGGAGTCGACCCCCCGGAGGTCGAACCACGAGTCGAAGTTCAGCATCGAGTGGACCTCGACGAGCAGCGCGTAGCACTCGCGATCTCGGCGGAACTGCTCGACGACGCGGTTCGGGCCGGCCTCGCGGTAGCCGGCGAGGAGCCCCTCGCGGACCCGTTCGCCGTAGTCGGGCTGGTCGGGCAGCAGCGGCCAGTGGCCGCCGGCGAGGGTGTGTTCGACGAACGCCAGGTCGTATGCCGGCGTCGCGGCGACGGCGAACTCCCAGTCGAGCAGGCCCGTGACGGCGCCGCTCTCGGGGTCGACCAGCGAGTTGTCCAGCGACTGGTCGATCCGACAGAGCGCCGGTCGGAACTCGCCGGCGAGGTCGTCGACCGCCGCGTCGAGCGCTGGCAGGACTTCCCCCCGCAGGTCGGCGAACCGGGCGTCCGCGAGGGCGTCGTCCAGTCGTTCAATCTCCCCGCGGAGGTAGCCGGTCCAGTCGTCCGCGGGGTCGTGGACGGTGATCGACGCGGGATCGGCGCTCGGGCGGCCGCCGTCGAGCGACCCGTCGTGGTCGACGCCGACGAACCCGTAGGCGTCCACCGCGTCGAACCGGTGGAGCTCGGCGAGGAGCCGGCCGGTCGAGCGGCCGAGTTCGCGGATCGCTTCGGGCGAAAACTCCGGGAACGCCGTCCGGCTGTGGTTGGCGCCCGGGAGCACCGACGCGAGGAACGCCGGCGTCGGCAGGTCGGGGTCGTCGTCGACGGCGCCGAACACCGCCGGGACGGGGAGGTCGGTGTGGGCGCCGAGGACGGCGAGGACCCGCGCCTCGTCGTCGCAGACGGGGCTCTGGTCTGGACGCGTCGCCTTGAGGACGCACTCCCGGGGCCCGTTGGGGGTCGCCACGTCGAGGAAGTAGACGACGTGGGAGCCGTCGCTGGCCGGCGTCGCTGACTCGACGGTCCAGGTCGGCCGGATGCGAGCGAGCAGTTCGGTGATCTGTGCGTGCGGGATCGTTCGATCGGTCATCGTCGTGTTGTGTGACTGCTGGGTCGGTCTGCGGGCGCGTCCGTCCGCACCGACGGCGGACGGACTGACGGCTGTCGGGTCGGAGAATGGGAGAACGCCGCCGGCGCGGCTATCGAACGGGCGGCCGGCGGCGACCGGAGCGGCGAACGGGCGACTATCGGGGATTCGAGCGGCGTCGCGCCGTCACCGGTCCGGTCAGCAGTCGGAGTTCATGGGCGGCGATCCGGTGGGGTTCGAAAAAAGTGTTCGGTGGGTGTGTGAGACGGTATCACGTTTCCGTCGGACCGTTTGAGCGAGGGTAGCATCCGCGCGCCTTCGGCGCGCTGCGGGGATCCTCCGCCGCAAAAAGTGGCTGCTAGAACTCGTCGACGGGTTCGGGGACGACGCCCTCCTCGTCGTCGCCGCCGGCGAGGTCGTACTCCTCGCGGAGCTCGTGGATGCGGTCGCGGATGTCGGCGGCGAGTTCGAACTCCAGGTTGTCGGCGGCCTCCTCCATGCGCGCTTCGAGGCGTTCGATAGCGCGGGCGGCCTCCTCGTCGTCGTCGGGGTCCATCGAGGCGGCGCCGTCGGTGTCGGTCTTCGACCCCGGCAGCGAGGACTCCCCGATCTCCTTGTCGATCGTGGTGGGTTCGAAGCCGTGTTCCTCGTTGTACGCCTCCTGGATCTCCCGGCGGCGGTTGGTCTCCTCGATTGCCGCCTCCATGGCGTCGCTGGGGTCGTCGGCGTAGAGGACGACTTCGCCGTTGACGTTCCGTGCGGCGCGCCCCATCGTCTGGACCAGGGTGGTCTCCGAGCGCAGGAACCCCTCCTGGTCGGCGTCGAGGATGGCCACGAGCGACACTTCGGGGATGTCCAGCCCCTCCCGGAGGAGGTTGATCCCGACGAGCACGTCGATGTCGCCCAGCCGCAGCGACCGGATGAGTTCGTGGCGTTCGAGGGTGTCGGTCTCGTCGTGCATGTACTCGACGGCGACGCCCGCCTCTTCGAGGTACTCGGTGAGGTCCTCGGCCATCCGCTTGGTGAGCGTCGTGACCAGGACCCGCTCGTCGCGCTCGACGCGGTCGTCGATCCGGTCCAGCAGGTCGTCGATCTGGCCCTCCGCCGGCGAGACCTCGACCGCGGGGTCGACCAGGTGGGTCGGGCGGACGATCTGCTCGACGACCTGGTCGCTGACCTCCCGCTCGTAGTCGGCGGGCGTCGCGCTCACGTACAGCGTCTTGTCGGTCTTCTCCTCGAACTCCTCGAAGGTGAGCGGGCGGTTGTCGTAGGCGGTCGGGAGCCGGAATCCGTTGTCGATCAGCGACTCCTTCCGTGAGCGGTCGCCCTCGAACTGCCCCTTGATCTGGGGGATCGTCTGGTGGGACTCGTCGATGACGGTGAGGAAGTCGTCGGGGAAGTAGTCGATCAGCGTGTAGGGCGGGTCGCCGGAGTCGCGCTCGGAGAGGTGGACGGAGTAGTTCTCGATGCCCGAGCAGTAGCCCGTCTCGCGCATCATCTCCAGGTCGAAGGTGGTCCGCTCGTCGATGCGCTGGGCGGCGACGTGGTCGCCCTGGCGCTCGAAGTACCGCACCCGCTCCTCCTTGAGGTCCTCGATCTCCGCGATGGCGCGCTGGAGCCGTTGCTCGGGGATGGAGTAGTGTTCCGCCGGGTGGATCAGCACGGCGGGCTCGGTCGATTTCACCTCGCCCTCCAGCGGGTCGACCTTCAGCATCCGGTCGATCTCCTCGCCCCAGAACTCCACGCGGACGGCGTAGCGTCCGTACATCGGGTAGATCTCGAGCGTGTCGCCGCGGACGCGGAAGGTGCCCTGGGTGAAGTCCACGTCGTTGCGCTCGTAGTTGAGGTCGACCAGCCGCGAGAGCACCTCGTCGCGGTCGATCTCCTGACCCACCTCCAGTTCGAGGCTCATGTCGACGTAGTTCTGCGGGTCGCCCAGCCCGTAGATCGCGGAGACCGAGGCGACCACGATCACGTCGTCGCGGGTCAAAAGCGAGCGGGTCGCGGAGTGGCGCAGGCGGTCGATCTCGTCGTTGATGGAGGCGTCTTTCTCGATGTACTTGTCGGTCTGTTCGACGTAGGCCTCGGGCTGGTAGTAGTCGTAGTAGGAGACGAAGTACTCGACGGCGTTGTCGGGAAAGAGCTCGCGGAACTCCTCGTAGAGCTGGGCGGCCAGCGTCTTGTTGTGGGCGATGACCAGCGTCGGCTTCTGGATCTCCTCGACGACCCAGGAGACGGTGTTGGTCTTGCCCGACCCCGTGACACCCAGCAGCGTCTGCTTGTCCATGCCCTGCCGGAAGCCGTCGGCGAGTTGCTCGATGGCCTCCGGCTGGTCGCCCGCCGGCTCGAACGGCGCGTCGACCCGGAACTCGCTCTCGGCGTCCGGCCTGTCCGGCGACAGGGGACCCTCGGTGTCGCTCATCACTCGGGAGTAGGGGCGGACGAACTTGAGGGGCGTGGTCCGCCGTCTGTTCCGACGGCGCGTCGCCGCGAGTGTTTTTCACGACAGCCCGCCAAGGATAGCCATGCTCGACTACGTGGATATGGAGGCCGACCTCTCGGAGGAGGAGCGGCTCGTCCGCGACACGGCGCGGGAGTTCGTCGACGAGCGGGTCCGGCCGGACATCGGCGAGCACTTCGAAGAGGGGACGTTCCCGACGGAGCTGATCGAGGAGATGGGCGAGCTTGGCTTCTACGCCCCCAACCTCGACCACGAGGCGACGGCGAACCTCGGCGAGCGGGCCTACGGGCTCGTGATGCAGGAGCTCGAAGCGGGCGACTCGGGCGTCCGCTCGATGGCGTCGGTCCAGGGGGCGCTGGTGATGTACCCCATCCACGCCTTCGGCTCGGCGGCCCAGCGCGAGCGGTGGCTGCCCGACCTGGCCGACGGGTCCGCCGTCGGCTGCTTCGGCCTGACGGAGCCCGACCACGGGTCGAACCCGAACGCGATGGAGACGCGCGCCGAGCGCGCCGACGACGATGGATACGTCCTGAACGGGTCGAAGACGTGGATCACGAACGCGCCCATCGCCGACGTGGCGCTCGTGTGGGCGAAAGACCGCTCCGCGGAGGGGAACCCGGTCCGTGGGTTCCTCGTCGAGACCGACCGCGAGGGGATCACCACGAACCACATCGACGGCAAGCTCTCGATGCGGGCCTCGGTCACGGGCGAGATCGGGCTGAACGACTGCTACGTCCCCGACGAGGCCGTCCTCCCCGAGGTGTCGGGGATGAAGGGGCCGCTGTCGTGTCTCACGCAGGCCCGCTTCGGCATCGCGTGGGGCGCCGTCGGGGCGGCGCGGGACTGTTTCGAGACCGCCCGCGGGTACGCCGCCGACCGCGAGCAGTTCGGCGGCCCGATCGCCCGCTTCCAGCTCCAGCAGGAGAAGCTCGCGGAGATGGCCACCGCCATCACGACCGCCCAGCTGCTGGCCCACCGGCTCGCCGACCTCAAGGAGCGGGGGGAGCTGCGCCCCCAGCAGGTGTCGATGGCCAAGCGCAACAACGTCGCGGCCTGGCGCGAGGTGGCCCGCACCGCCCGCGAGATGCTCGGCGGCAACGGCATCACGACCGACTACTCCCCGATGCGCCACCTCGCGAACGTCGAGACCGTCTACACCTACGAGGGCACCCACGACATCCACACGCTGATCGTCGGGGAGGACCTCACCGGTATCTCGGCCTTCGAGTGACGCCCGTGTCCGAGTCGGTGGAACGGCGGGCAGCGACCGGCATTCCGGCCTTCGAGTGACGCCACGCGACAGTTCGACGCCGTCGGGGCGAGTTCCGGCCGAAATCGCCGGTAGACGGCCCCGGGACTTATGCGAAATCGCGCCAACCACTCGGCGATGGCAAACGGCTTCGTCGGGGCGGTCGCGCTCGTGGTCTACTTCGGACTGGTCGCGACCTCGCCGGTCCTCGCGCTCGGGACGTGGGCGCTCTCGACGCGGACCGACTACTTCGGAGACGCCCTCGGCTCGGTCGTCGCAGTGGCGGTGGGGCTGGCCGCCGCCGGCGCGGTCGGACTGGCGCTGTTCGTCGACCCCGGCGCGGGACTGACGTTCGCCGGCGTCGCCGTCGGCGCGGCGCTGGTGCTGGCGGTCTTCCCGGTGGTGATCGGCCGGCAGCTACTGGGTCGGTGGACGCTGCTGGACGCCGACGAGGCGCTGGAGTACGCGACGCTCGGCTGGCCGGTTGCGATGGTTGCGAGCGCCGTTCTCTTCGTCGCGCCCGGCGGGTTCGGGCGCTATAACGTCCTCTTCCTGGAGGGGCTGGCCGCGACCGTCGCCTGGCTGACGCTCGCCCTCGTCGTCACGCTCGGGCCCGCGGTGGCCGGGCTGGCGCTGTACAACGCCGTCGAGCGGGTCGCCTGAGCGGGGCCGTTCAGTCGAACCGGCCGGTCTCCGTGCCGCAGTCGGTACAGCGCGTCACGAGCGACTCGCGGTCGTCGGCCATCTCGACCGTCTGTTCGGTGCGGCCGCCGCAGTCGGGGCAGTCCCGGAGCATCTCGGTCCGCCGGTCGTCCTTCGGGGCGCCCATCGCGAGCGCGACGCACCGCTCGTCGCCGGCGTTGCGGCCCAGTTGCCACTCGCCGGGGGCGAACCGGACCGCCTCGCCCGCCGAGACGGCCACCTCGCCGTCCTCCGTCTCGAAGGTGGCCGTCCCCTCGAGGACGTAGAAGACCTCCTCCTGCTCGGGGTGGCGGTGGTAGCCGAACCCGAAGCTGTCGCCGGGAGCGAGCTCGTAGTAGTTGACGGCCAGTTCCTCCGTGTCGAGGGCGGCGCCGAGCGCGCGCTTGTCGGCGGCGGGGCCCATCCGCCGGTCGACCGCCTCGCGAGCGATGCGCTTCATACCGGCGGCTACGACGGCGAGTCAGTAAAGTCTCGCGGGGGTGGCTGGCGAACCGGTGGACGGGTCCGCGGGCGACGAACCGGCGAGTCGATCTGCGGGGCGGACCGGCGGGCGAGCGAACCGGCGGGGCGGACGCGGGGACCGGAGCGGGCGGGCGCGAGCGGCCGGCGGGTCGACGGCGGGGCGGCTACGGGAGCGACGAGTGGGGGTCGGCGGCGGTCACTCGGCGCGGTCGATGTCGAGGTCCTCCTCGATACCGTCGAGCCAGTCGGAGTCCGCGATCTCCTCCATCTGCTCGCGGAAGTGCGTCTTGCAGACCCCGACCTTGACGCCGTCCTTCTCGACCGCGATCTCGGCCTCGCGGTCGCAGTAGTGACACTGCATACCCCCGCTTGGGTCCGCGGGGCATTGAACCCTGCGGCCGCGGCGACTGTGGCCACCGCGGCCCTCCGCCCCGCTCGCGCGCCGTACCTTCGAAGGAATCGCCCCCGACGCGTGTCGATCACAGCCCGGCGTCGAGCGCGTCGCGGAACAGCCGGTATCGCTCGGTCGACAGGCCGGTCTCGCCGAGGTCGCGCTCGTGGGCGTCGCTCCCGCCGGTGACGAGCAGGTCGTGGCGCTCGGCGACCGCGGCCACGTCGTCGACGGACAGCTCCCCGTTGGCGCCGGTGTGGCCGCGGGCGCCGTAGGGGTAGGCCACCTCGACGGCGTCGAGCCGCGGCGTAAGCTCCAGCGCCGCCTGCGGGTCCGGATACCGGAGCGGGTGGGCGAGGGAGACGACGGCGCAGGCCTCCGCCAGGAGGTCCCGGCCGCGCTCGAAGGAGGGGACGTCGCGGGCGACGTAGCAGGGTTCGCCCTCGCCGATGAGGTCGTCGAAGACGGCGCCGACCGACTCGTAGTCGGCGTCGCTGGCGACGACGGCGCGGGCGATGTCCGGCCGGCCGAGGCCGGGTTCGGGGTCGACCGGGAGCGAGACGCCCAGGCGGTCCTCCAGACAGTCGAGGATGGCGCGGCCGCGCTCGACGCGGTCGCGCTGGAGCCGGTCGATCTCGGCGAGCAGCGCGTCGGTCGGTCGCACCCCGTAGCCCAGTACGTCGACCCGCTGGTCGCTCGCCTCGACGCGGAGTTCGATCCCGTGGACCAGTGCGACGCCGTCGCGCTCGACGACCGGCGCGTCCAGGCCGGGGTGGACGCGGTCGTGGTCGGTGATTGCGACGGCGTCGAGCCCGGCCGCTCGCGCCGCGGGCGCGACCTCTGGGAGACGGAAGGTTCCGTCGGAGTTGTCTGTGTGGACGTGGAGATCCGCGGCGACCATAGCTGTCAGTCACACCGAACCCCCAAGCCGGTTGCGGTCGACGCAAACCCGGCGGACCCGCGGCGGCCCTCGCCTCGGAGCCGGCCCGTCGCGGCGGTCGCGCCGAGGCCGGTCCGCGGCGATCCTCACCCCGGGGCCAACCCGCCGACCGCTCGGCGGGCTACTTGTCGAGGAAGTCGGGGCGGTCGGTCGCGTCGATCTCCTCGGGGTCGGGCTTCTCGATGGCCTCGAACTTCTCGACGGCCTCGGGGAGCCCGTCGCGGCCGCCGGTCGGCAGTTCGTCCTCGTCGACGGTGACCGTCTCGCCCTCGACGAGTTCGTCCCACACCTGCTCGTCGTCGGCGTCGCCCGCGGGGGCGGCCTCGCGGCCCTCGTTTTTCCCCTCGCGGAACGCGAGTTCGACGATGCTCTTGGTGTAGGCGGTGTCCATCTCGTCGTGGACGGCCTCGAACTCCTCGCGGTTGTACTCGCCGAGCGACTCGGCGACACCGAGCGCGTAGGCCCGTTCGGTCGCCTCGTCACGGTCCAGCGTCGCCCACGACGTGCCGTACTTCTGTTCGTACAGTCCCATGGGTCAGGCCTCGACTTTCTTGTCCGGCCGCACCCGCAGTCCCCTGTCGGAGAAGTCGATCGCGCGGATGTCGCAGTCGATGGCGGTGCCGCGCATCTTGATCACCTGGACCCCGCGGGTCATCCCGCCCTGTTCGAGGTAGTTGTGGAAGAAGATCACGCCGTGGGCGAGGTAGTGCTCGTCGGCGTACGACGAGGGGTCGGTCATCTCGGAGATCAGGACGGTGGTCGTGTCGGTCTGTTTCAGCGCGGAGAGAAAGCCCGTGATCTCGTCGGACACGTCGTTGAAGAAGTGCTGCAGGAGCATCGTCGAGTCGATGACCGCGCGGTCGATGTCCTGCTGTTCGAGGAAGGCGACGATGCGGTTGGTGAGCCCGCCCTCCGTGCCGAACTGGGTGATTGTCCGCTTGCCCCCGTCGGTCATGAGGTTGAGGAACTGGACCTTCCCGGAGGCCATCACTTGGTCGAAGCCGAAGTCGTAGCCCGACATGTCCTGCATCAGCTCCTCTTTGGTCTCGTGCATCGTCACGTAGAGGCAGTTCTCCCCCGCCTTGGCGCCCTGCGTGATGAACTGCGAGGAGAAGGTCGTCTTCCCGCTCCCCGGGGGACCACTCACCACGTAGAGCCTGTCTTTCAGGAGGCCGCCCTGGACGAGTTCGTCGAACCCAGGGACGCCGCTTGAGACGCGCATACTGTCGGATCGACGACCCCGCTATAGACCTTTGCCCCTCGCTTTTCACGGCTGATAACTGAGCGGCGGCGTTACCGCCGCCGGGGTCGCGAACGGCCGCGGTGGCGTCGGGCCTGTCGGGGTGTCGAGGCGGTCGACCCGGACGCACACCGGCCGGGCTCAGGACAGTCGGCCCGCTCAGCGGAGTCGGCCCAGGCACTGCCGGCAGAAGACGACGGCCGGGGCGTCCGCGTTGGCCGTCCCGCAGGCCTCGCAGACGACGCTCCCCGCCTCGTCGCGGCCGGTCCCCGCGGTGTGCCCGCCCGCTCGCACGCTCCCGCCGGCCCCGCGTGTCCCGGACTGCTCGCTCGCGTCGTCGGGACTCGCGGCTGCCGACCGTTCGGGGGTGAAATAGCGGAACAGGACGAGCTCGAAGCCGAGCACGACCCCGAGCGCGACGGCGGCGAACGCCCAGCCCTCCATGCGCGGGGCTTCCGGCGGCTGTCCCTTGAGGGTTCGGCCCCCGGTATCGTTCCTGATAACGGATTCGCCTCACCGGAGCTGTGCCAGGCACTCGCGGCAGTAGGTGTAGGGCTGTTCGTCGGCGTTCTCGGTCCCGCACTGGTGACAGCGGACGCCCTCGGCCCCCTCGTCGGCCGCCTCGCGGGAGCGGCCGTCGCGCTCCCCGACCGACCGCCCCCGTTCCCCCGACTGGGGCGGCGAGGCCTCGTTGGACTCCAGCGAGACGCCCCCGAGCGACCGGTCCTCCGAGAAGTACCGGACCAGCAGCAGCTGGAAGAGGGTGAACCCGGCCAGGTAGACGAGGATCCAGCCCCACGGTTCCATACCGTGTGGTACGTTGCCACGACACTTGGTTGTTTGGTCGGGAGGCGAAAGCGGTCCTCCGCGTCGCCGTGTTCGCCGTCCCGTTCCCGGGCAGCGACGCCGGGCGCGGATCGACCGCATCGACCGTCGAGACGCGGAGATCGGCGCTGTGACCGCCACGCTTTTGCCGGCCAGACGTGTCGCCCCCGGACGAAGATGTCCCCGCCAGTCCCCCCCTCCGACCGATCGGCCGACCCGTCGTCCGACCGCTCTCGCCGCGGATCACGGGATCGCTCGCGTCGCGCGTTCCTCCGCGCGGGCGGCGGCCTCGTCGGCGCCGTCGGCCTCGCCGGGTGCGTGCTCTCGGTGTCGCCGTACTCCGAGACGGTCGAGCGCTCGTTCGACCCCGAGGACGCCCGGAAACTGGTCGTCAGGAACGAAAGCGGCGACGTGACGCTCTCGGCCGGCGACGGGGACACCCTCTCGGGCACCGTTCGCAAGGAGTCCAGCTCCGGCGAGGACGCCCTCGACGACGTGACCGTCGAGGCGAGCTTCGAGGCCGACCGCGTGATCGTCGCGCCGCGGATCCCCGAGGGCGCCGCGGTCACCGTCGACCTGGACCTGGCGGTCCCGTCGGGCCTGACGGTCCTGGAGGTGACGACGGACAACGGCGACGTGTCGGTGACCGACCTGCCCTGCGAGGGGCGGCTCCGGACCGAGAACGGCGACGTCGACGTCGAGGGTATCGACGGAAGCGCCGACCTCCGCTCGACGAACGGCGACGTGTCAGCCACCGGCGGCGGCGTCGGCGGCGCCCAGACGACCAACGGTGACATCGACATCGAGATCCACGCGATGACGGCGGACGCGGTCTGTCGGTCGACCAACGGCGACGTGGCCGTGGCCGTGCCCGAAGACCTGTCGGCGGCCCTGCGCCTGGTGACGAGCAACGGCGACGCCGACATCGACGGCGTCCCGGCGACCGTCGATAGCTCGGGCGAGCGCCGCATCGAGGGGCGACTCGGCGAGGGCGAGCCGGAACACACGCTCACGCTCCGTTCGACCAACGGCGACGTGACGCTCCGCGGGCTCTGAACGGGGCCGGCGGGCGCTACTCGCCCGGCGGCTGCCGGTCGCGGCCGAACTCGTCGAAGACGTCGAGGTTCTCCGGGAGGTCGTAGTCGATCTTCCGGGACTCGCGGCGGTCGACGTTCGCGTCTTCGAGGTCCTCGGCGACCGGCTCCCAGCCGTCCTTGACTGCGATGCTCTTGGCAGGCGTGCCCGCGGCGATGTGGTGGGCTGGCACGTCCTTGCCGGCGATGGACTTGGCGGCGAGCACGGAGTTTTCCCCCATCCGGACGCCCGCGCGGACCATCGAGTCGTAGGTGATCCGGGCGTCGTCCTCGATGACGGTGTGGTAGTTGTCGACGGCGGTCTGGTCGACGATGTCGTGGTCGTGGCTGTAGACGTGGGCGTCGTCGGAGATGGACACGCGGTCGCCGATGGTGAGCATGCCGCGGTCGTCGAGGTGCACGTCGTCGTGGACGACGACGTTGTCGCCGACGGAGATGTTGTGGCCGTAGGTGAAGGTGATCCCCTTGAAGAAGCGGCAGTCCTCGCCCACGTCGGCGAAGAGGTGGTCGGCGAGCATCCGCCTGAACCGCAGCGCGAACTCGACGTTGTCGGCCATCGGCGTGGCGTCGAACTGGCGCCAGAGCCACTGGAGGTACTTCGTGCGCTCGAACTCCCCCTCGTCCATCCCCTCGACCTCGGCGTAGTACTCGCTCTCCAGGGTGACGTTGCAGGGGTCGTAGCCCTGGAGGCGGACGCGCTCGGCGGGGGAGACCTCGCCGCCGGACTGCCAGCGCTCGTAGGCCTCCCGGTCGCCGAACAGGTCGACGAGCACGTCCTCGACCACGTCGCAGGTGTCCTCCTCGCCCGACAGCCGCCGATCGACCTCCTCGATGAACGCGTGGATACCCTCCTCGCCGCCGGGCGGCAGCGAGACGTGGCGCTTTGTCATACCCCGTGGATCGGCCCCGCCGACAATAGGGGTTTCCGTACCGGTCCGAAACCCGGTGACACCGATGTCACTCCCCGCTCGTCCGACGTGGGTTCGCAACCCCGACCGACGTGGCTTTAAGTCACCGACGGCCGATCCATCCGCCATGTCGTCGCCGGACGGTCGCGAACGCGGCGGGCTCGGCGCGCTCCGCGCGCTCCTCTGGAACGACAGCGAGCGGCGGCCGCGCGCGCCCTGGCGGCTCGGGCTCGCGCTGGTCGTCCTCGTCGTCGGTGGCGTCGGCGGCGTCCTCGGCGCCGCCGGGCTGGCAGCGCTCGCGCCGAGCGCCGCCGGGTCGACGCTGACCGCGCTCGTCACCGTCGCCGCCCGCACCCTCCAGGTCGCCGGGTTCGTCGTCGGCGTCCTCGCCGCCGCCTGGCTGATCGACCGCCGCTACCTCTCGGACCTCGGCCTCGACCGCTCGCGGGCGTGGTGGGCCGACCTCGCGTTCGGCCTCGCGCTCGGCGTCGCGCTCCCGGGGCTGGTGTTCGCCGTCGAACTCGCCGCGGGGTTGCTGCGGGTGACCGGCACCGTCGTCACCAGGACCGACCCCTCGATCGCCATCGGTCCGGGCGTCGCGCCCGCGCTGGCGCTGGCGCTCACGCTCGCGTACTTCGTCGGCGTCGGCGTCTTCGAGGAACTGCTCTTCCGGGGGTACCTGCTGACCAACGTCGCCGAGGGGCTCGCCGGCTGGCGGGGGATCGGCCTCGGGGGCGCGTTCGCCGGGGCGACCGCCGTCTCGGGCCTCACCTTCGGCGTCGCCCACGGGCTGAACCCCAGCGCCACCGCCCTGGCGCTGGGCAACATCGCGCTGTTCGGCGGCCTGTTCGCCGCCAGCTACCTCCTGACCGGCCGGATCGCCGCCGCCGTCGGCCTCCACGTCACCTGGAACTTCTCGATCGCCTCCCTGTTCGGCTTCCCCGTCAGCGGCTTCACGACGCCGGTGACCGTCGTCGCGGTCGAGCAGTCCGGTCCGGCAGTCCTCACGGGCGGGTCGTTCGGCCCGGAGGGCGGGCTGGTCGCCCTGGGCGCCCTGGTCGCCGGGTTCGGGGCGCTGGCCGGCTGGGTCCGGTGGCGCGAGGGGGAGCTGCGGTGGCGCGAGTCGGTCGCGCGGCCGCGGCTCCGGCACGGCACGAGCGACGGCGCCGCGGCGGCGTCCGGCGACACCGGACCCGGCGACGAGTCGGCCGCCGAGTGACCGACGGCCGCTCGCAGCGTCACCCGTGGTAACGAAAAGGCGCGTTTCACCCTTCGGAACGGCGATACGGGCCCCCTCGCTACCACCGGGTATGACGGACCAGTCGAACGGGAGCGACGGCGAGCGCGCCACCGGCCCGACACCGGCGGGAGCGGTGTCCAGACGGCGAGTGCTGGCGTCGGTGACGGCGGCGGCGGTCGGCACGAGCGCGTTCACCGGGTGTGCGTCCGCGACACCGGCCGACCGCACCGACGCCACCGACGACGCCGGCGGGGCGGTCCGGGAGGAGGCCTGGGTCGAGACGGGCGTCGACACGGACGACGACGGGACCCCCGACCGGATCCACGTCAGAGTGTCGCGGCCCGAGGCGACGGGCGACGGCGAGCGGCCGCCCGTGATCGCGATCGCGAGCCCCTATCACGGCGAGCAGACCCACGGGGACGCGACCGCCGAGATGTACTACGACCGGTCGATCGCGCCCGCACCGGACGACCCGGCCGACGGGGACGACCCGACCGTTGCGACGACAGCCGCGAGCGAACCGGCGACGCTCGGTGACCCGTCGGGCGCCGGGGGGCCGGGTCCCGCGCACTCGCCGGTCGGCGGCCCGTCGGCGCTCCGGCGGATCGAGCGGCGCTACATCCCCCAGGGGTACGCGGTCGCGCGGGTCTCTTCGCTGGGGACGGCCCGCTCGACCGGCTGTTACACCGCCGCCGGGCCGCCGACGGTCTCGGCGCTCGAATCGGTCGTCGACTGGTTCAACGGCCGCGCGACCGCCTACGACGCGCCCGAGGGCGGCGCGGAGGTCGCGGCCGACTGGACCAACGGCCGGACGGGGATGATCGGCGGGTCCGCGCTGGGCGAACTCGCCAACGGGACGGCGACGACGGGCGTCGACGGCCTGGAGACCATCGTCCCTCAGTCCGCCAACGTCGGCCAGTACGGCCTCTTCCGCTCGAACGGGACGCCGGTCTCCGTCGTCCCCGACGGCAGCGAGGGGTTCACCGACATCGGCACGTGGATCCAGGCCAGCAACGCCAGGCGCGACGACTGCGGCCACTGGACCGACCGCGTCGAGGACGGGCAGGACCTGGCGACGGGCGACTACAACGACTTCTGGCACGAGCGGACGTTCCTCGCCGACGCCGACGGGGTCGACTGCTCGGTCCTGATCGCCCACGCGGTCGACGACCCCATCGTCAAGCCGAACAACGCCGCCGACTGGTACGAGACGCTGGCCGCCCGCGACGTGCCGCTGAAGCTCTGGCTCTACGAGGGCGGCCACAGAGGCCCCGCCGGCGAGGCGTGGGAGCGGACACTCGACCGCTGGTGGGCCCGCTGGCTGAAAGACGAGGACACCGGCGTGATGGACGAAGACCCCGTGACGGTCGTCCACGGCGGCCGGTCGGCGGCCGAGGGGTCGATGGAGACCTACGCGGAGTGGCCGGTCCCGGCCGCCGAGCCCGCCACCGTGCGGTTCGGGTCCGGCGGTGCGACGAGCGGCGGCGTGACGACGGGCGACCCGGGCTCCGGCACGGAGTCGCTCGTCGACGACCCGTCGACGCCGGCGGCGGAGCTGGTCGCCGCCGACGAGTCGCCCCACCGGCTGCGCTACGAGACGCCACCGCTCGCAGAGCCGGTCCACGTCAGCGGGCGGGTCGTCCCGTCGCTGTCGCTGTCGCTGGCGGAGCCGACGGTCGTCAGCGTCGCGCTCGTGGAGTACGGCCCCTACTCGGCCGACATCGTGACCCGCGGCTGGGCGGACCCGCTGAACCGGCCGGCCTACCGCGACTACGACACGCCGCTCGCCTACCGGCAGTCGCTCCGGGAGTCCGCCCCGCTGCCCGACGACGGGCGGGTCACCGTCGAGTTCCCGCTCCAGGCGACCGACCACGTCTTCGAGGCCGACTCGCGGATCGGGGTCGTCGTCTACGCGAGCGACCACGAGTTCACGCTCCACCCGCCCGGAAACCGGGAGGTCGCGCTGTCGCTGGCCGACAGCGCCGTCGACCTGCCGGTCGCCGGCGGCGAGTCGGCGCTCGCCGGCGCGTTCGCGGACGAGCCGACCGACACCGCGCGGCCGACCGGCACCGCGACGGCCACCGAGTCGCCAACCGGGACGACGGCGAACGCCGGGGCCGCCACCGACTCGCCGACCGCGACCGCGGGCCGGCCGGCCGGGACGACCGACGGACCGGTCGAGTCCACCGTGGTCGCGGAGGGCGACGCGACGGCCGACGGGACCACGAGCGGCGACGGGTCGGGCTTCGGCGTCGGCGGTGCGCTGGCCGCGCTCGGCGGGCTCGGCAGGTTGCTCCGGCGAGGTCCGGACGGCGAGGACTGACCGGACGGGCGTGGTACCATCCCCCACGCGACGGCAACGCTCAAACCCGGGCCGCGGGAACGGGGTGGCAACGATGGCCGACGGAACGGAGGCGGTCGAAGCCGCCCTCGACGAGGCGTTCCCGGGTCGAGCGGTCGAGGAGCGGTCGGGGACGGGACCCTCCTGGAACGACGCGAACCGGACGGTCCGCGTCGACTTCGCCGACGGCGACGCGGCCTTCCTGAAGGTCGCGGTCGACGGCGACGGGTCGCGGATCGCCACCGAGCGGGCGGTGATCCCGTACGTGGCGACACACTGCGACGTGGCGGTCCCCCGGATACTCGCGACGGGGACCGCGGCCTCGACGCCCTACCTCGCCACGGCGCCGATGGACGGTGCGAACTTCCACCGCCCCTGGGCGGACTGGTCGACCGACGAGCGCGCGGCGGAGATCGAGCGTGTCGGGGCCGCGCTCGCCGAGATCCACGCCCGGGAGTTCGACCGCCACGGACGGGTCGTCGGCGGCGACGCCGGGGGACTCACCGTCGAGACCGGCTCGTGGACGGAGACGCTGGTCGCCGAGATCGAGCGGGAGCGACGGCTGGCCTCGACCGACCGGTACGACCACTACTTCGACGAGGTGATCGAGGCGGTCCGAGCGAACGCCGCGGTGCTCGACCGCGCGCCGGCCGCCCTCGTCCACGGCGACGCCGCCATGCCGAACGTCTTCCGCTCGGAGAGCGCGGTCGGGTTCATCGACTGGGAGATCGCCCACGTCGGCGACCCCGCCCGGGAGCTCCACCGGGTCGAGGACCGGCTGGCCGACGCGGGCGACGCCGCCGACGGCGAGCGCCTCGTCGTGGCGTTTCGCGACGGCTACCGCCGGCGGGCCGACACCCTCCCGGACGGCCACGCGGAGCGCGCGCCGGTGTACGACGCGGTCCGGCTGCTCGGGACGGCCGGCTTCTTCGACAGACACGTCGAACACGTCGACCGGACGCCGGCCGAGGCGGCCGAGCGGCTCGAAGCGGAGATGGAGTGCCGGCTCGACGCGCTCCGGTGACCCGGCCGTCGGGTCGCCGAACGGGAGTCCGCGCCCGGCCGCCGCGAACGGGCGACCCGTCCGCCGTCGTCGACTTTCACCGACCCGATCCAATTCTTTACTCGAACCCGACTCAGAGGGTGCTTATAAGCCCGTGTGCCCACACTCCTGGTAATGACACACCTCTACGAGATCCAGCGGGAGATCCTCGAGTTCCTGGACGAGCGGGCCAGGGCGGACACGACGGCGATCCGGCGACAGCTCGCGTACACCGCCGACGTGACGGTCACCTACGACGCGCTGGAGCCGCACCTCGACCAGCTCGAGGAGTACGGCCACGTCGACACCGTGGGCGCCGACGAGCCCGGCACGACCTACTACCGGCGGGCCGACTCGGCGGCCGTCCAGCCCCGGACCGCCAGCGACTGACCGGACCAGGTCCGGACGCCCCGACCGTCGCGGTCCCCGTGGACAGTTCTCGCGCCGGCGGCGCGCAACCGCGGCGGCTAAGTGCGACGACGCCCAATCCGCGGGCATGAACCAGCGCGAACTCGGCGATTCGGGCGTCGAAGTCAGCGAGGTCGGCTTCGGGGCGTGGGTCGTCGGCACCGACTGGTGGGGCGACCGCACGCGCGAGCAGGCCGTCGAGATGCTCCACCACGCGGTCGACCGCGGCATCACTTACTTCGACACCGGCGACGTGTACGGCCACGGCGACAGCGAGGAGCTGGTCGGCGAGGCGCTCGGCGAGTACCGCGACGAGGTTACCATCTCGACGAAGGTCGGCTACGACTTCTACAACAACCCCCAGGCCGGCCACGGCGAGCTCCCCAAGCGGGTCGACCCCGAGTGGGTCGAGACCGCCCTCGACCGCTCGCTCGACCGGCTCGACATGGAGCACGTCGACCACCTGATGCTCCACAACGCCAACGTCGACGAGGTCGACGCGGACGTGCTGGAGACGCTCGACGCCCTCCAGGAGTCCGGCCGCGTCGACTCGGTCGGCTGGGCGCTGGGCCCCTCGATCGGCTGGCTCGCCGAGGCCGAGACGGCCGTCGAGGAGGGGTTCGACGCCGTCCAGCTCGTCTTCAACGTCTTCGAGCAGACGCCCGGTCGGCACACCATCGAGGCGATCCGCGAGCTCGACGCCGAGACGAGCGTCATCCCGCGGGTGCCCCACTCCTCGGGCCTGCTGAACGAGCAGGTCACCCCCGACACGGAACTCGGCGAGGGCGACCACCGCGCCCACCGGCCCGACGAGTGGTACGAGACGGGCTGGGAGAAGGTCGACGCGCTCCGGTTCCTCGAAGATCCGGACCACGCCGAGGGCACCCGGACGATGGGCCAGGCGTCGATCCGCTGGCTGCTCGGCCACGACGAGGTGGCGACGGTCACGCCCACGTTCCGCACGACCGACGACATCGACGAGTGGGCCGGCGCCGCCGACGTGCCGCCCCTCTCCGAGGCGGAGATGGAGCGCGTCGAGGAGCTGTATCAGGACAACTTCGGCGTCGACCGCGACGACGGCATGGACGCGCTGCGCTCGTCGGTCGGCGGCGCCGACCTCGAAGGGATCGACAAGCAGGCCGCCGGGGACTGAACCTCCCTTTCCACACCAGATCGACGAACCCCCTCGTTTCACCTCAAACCGCCGCTCTCGCTCGATTTCCGCCGAACCCCCTCGTTTCGACTCGAACCCCGCCCACGTCTTGCGATTCCCCGGCACGAATTTCACTTTCACTCCGCCCCGTCAGACGCCCGTCACACGGTCGCAGTCCCCCGGTTTTCGATCGCGAAGGTGTGTGCATAGTTTCCACACGAAACGAAGGTGTATGCGGACGGCCGGTGAGCGGGTCGTCAGTCGAGCCGGTCGAAGGTCTTCTCGGCCCACTGGACGGCGTAGTCGGCGCCGTACTCGCGGTAGGCGTCGGTGTCGAGCGCGCCGAACGGAGTGGGAGGTTCGGTCCCGTGTTTGACGGCGGCGCAGGCGAGTTCGGCGGCGTCGCCGAAGCCCGTCTCGCCGCGGGCGAGTTCCGCCGAGAGGTCGGCCAGCCGGGGTTCGAGCCGTTCCCCGGCGTCGACCCACGCGTCGAACAGGTCGGGGTGGTCGTCGGCCCAGCCGGCGAAGGTCTCGCGGGTGTGCAGGCCGAGGTAGGCGTCGTACAGCGCGGCGGCCAGCTGGTAGGTGCCCGTCGGGTCCAGGCGGTCCTCGGCGGCCGCGGCGAGGTCGCGGTAGCGCTCGCCGAAGAAGCCCAGGAAGTGCTCCGGCCGGTCGAGGCCGACCTGGACGAGCGCTTCGGCGACGAGGAAGTCGACGAAGGCGTCGGGCGACCCCTCCAGCCGGGGCTTGACGAGGACGACCGGCGGCTCGGTCTGGCGGGTCCAGGCGACGCCGCCGTCGCCGGGCGCGCCGACGGTCAGCTCGTCGCTCGCGTAGCGGCGGAGCAGCTCCGGGGCGTCGGCCGGGAGCCACGCCTCGGGGTACGAGCGGGGGTCGAAGGCGTCGGTGACCAGCGCCAGGTCCTCGGCCTGGGCGGCCGGCAGCGTCTCGAAGTCCCGCGCGCAGTCGAGGACGACCGCGCCGGGCGCGTGCTCGTCGCGGACGGCCGCCAGCTCGGGCGGGAGGTCCCGGTCGCTGAACATCAGCGACGCCCTCCCGGGAGCGGGGCCTCCGGCGGGCGGCGCCGGTCGGCGACCGGTGCGACGCTCGGCGAGGTGGTCATGTCCGTCGGCAGGGGCCGTCCGGGGTAAACCCCATCGGTTCCCGCCCGGCCGAGTCGGCCACCGCGACCGCGGTCCCGTGTCCCGGGTTCGGGCGCGAACGTTTAAAACAGATGACGGGGCCAAGCGGGGGTGTATGGTCGACGACGTTTCGCGGCGGGGCGTCCTGCTGGCAGGGGGCGCCGCGCTGTCGGGGGGTATCGCGGCGAAGCTGGGGACCCGTTCGGCGGCCGCCCGGGGGGACCAGGACGGGGCGCCGGCGGTCCGCTGGCAGGCGCTCGTCGAGAACGACGACGACGTGACCAGGCCGGTCTCGGTGCGAGCGGGCGGCGGTCGCGTTCGCGTCGGGGGGTTCTCCGGGGACGACTCTGACGACACGGACCCCTGGCAGTACGGGGTCGACGCGGTCCGCGGCACGGACCGGACCGGGACGACCGCCTACGTCGAGGGCCAGTTCCTGACTGAGGGGTCGGCGCCGGCGGCCGACGGCGGTCGCTTCTTCCTCGGGCGATACACGGAGGACCAGGGGAGCTTCGACGCCACGACGGAGCCGATGGTCCTCAGGACGACCGCCGACGGCGAGATCGAGTGGCGCCGGACCTACGAGCCGCCGTTCGACGACTTCCGCGTCACCGACGTGGCGCCCGGGGTCGACGGCGGCCCGGTGTTCGTCGGGTACTCCGAGGCGTGGCGCAACCCGAACACGTGGTTCGTCGCTGTCGATACCGAGGGGTCGGTCCGCTGGCAGCGGCGGCTCGACGAGTTCTACGCGACGTACGCCTGGGGCGTCCAGCGGACGGCCGCCGGGTCGTATCTCGTCTACGGGGGCGCCCGCGACGGATCGCAACGCGACGCCGAGCGACAGGACGGCTGGGTGGCGAAGGCCGGCGCCGACGGCGAACCGCAGTGGTCGCGGCTCTACCGGCAGCGGTCGGTCGGCGACGCGAGCGAATACCACTACATCGAGGACGTGGCCGAGACGGACGACGGATACCTGTTCGCGGGGTACGTCTCGCCCGCCGACGAGGACGCGGAGGGGCGGGCGTGGACGCTCTCGACCGACGCCGCGGGCGACCGACTCTACAGCGCACTCCGTCGCCCCGGCGGGGACGGCGCCGGCGAGTTCGTCGCGGTCGTCCCCCACGGCGACGAGTTCGTCCTCGCGGGCTCGACGTTCCCGGTCCGCGACGAGGAGGTCGGGTACGTCTGGCTCCGCGGCGTCGACGCGTCGCTCTCCTCGAAGTGGGAGCTCGTCGACCCGCTCGACCAGCCGTCGGCGCTCACCGACGCCGCGGCGACCGACGACGGCGGGGTCGCGGTCGTCGGTAACCACCTCAACGCGGACGGCTGGTCGTATCCGATCGCGGCGAAGCTCGGCGGCGACCCGGCCGAGACCGCGACGCCGACGCCCACGGAGACGGAGGCGTCGACGCCCTGGCCGACGCTGACTCCCTCGCCCACCGCGGAGCCGACCGAGACGCCGACCGGGACGCCGACGCCCGAGGCGACCGCCAGCCCGGCGCCGATCGCGACCGCCGACCCGGACGGTCAGTCGACCACGGCGTCCGCGGACGGCCCCGGCTTCGGCGTCGGCGCGACGCTGGCGGCGCTGGGCGGGAGCGCGCTGCTGGCCCGGCTACGGGGGGACTCGACCGACGGGGAGTGACCCGCGGCGGTCCCCCCGCGGGGCTCGACCTACGACAGGAAGACGACGACGAGCGCGAGCGCGAGCAGTGCGGCGATGCTGATCGTCCCGAGCGTGAACTTCGTCGCGTAGCTCATGGGCGGCGATTCCGCGGCCAGTGACCTAAAGCCCCCGTTTGTCCGCTCGGACCGGCCCCGCCCGGACCGACCGTCCCCGCCGCCGAATGAGGCGATTTATGGCGGGGCCGCCGCGACTGACGACCGTATGACAGAAGATCTGTCGAGACGACGGGTGCTGACCGGCGCCGGGCTGGCGGCCGCCGGCGTCGCCCTCGGGGGGACCGCGGGCGCGTCGCGCCGCGACGGTGCGGACGGTTCCGACAGCGGCGCCGACGAGTTACCGCTCCGCTGGAACCGGACGTACTCCGACGCCACGTACAACGCCGCGACCTCGGTGGTCGAGGACGGCGACCGGTACGTCGTCCTTGGCCAGTCGGGGGGCCAGGCGTCGGGGATCCCGGGGTGGCTGTTCGGCACGGACGCGACGAGCGGAGAGGGCGAGTGGATGGCGACGGTCGAGAGCGAGGACCGCCGGCCGCCGCAGTTCCAGACGCACCTCCCCGCGGTCGACGGCGAGGGCTACGCGCTGGTCGGCTTCCACGTCCAGTCCGGCACGGGCTCGCTCGTCCGGACGGGTCCCGGGGGGGAGATACAGTGGTGGGAGACCTACGAGGTGGACACCGACGGCGAGTCGGACGGGCGCCTGCTCGCGCGCGACGCGATCGCTACCGGCGACGGCTACCTGGTCGCCGGCGCGAGCGTCCGGAACCGCTCGGCGAGCGGGCTCGTCCTCAGGGTCGGGGCCGACGGCGAGGAGCGGTCGCGGACGCGGCTGTTCACCGACCGGCAGTCCGAGATCCTGCGCGTCGTCCCCGACGGCGACGGGTACGTGGGGACGGCCGTCGTCCAGTCGTCGTCGGGCGGCGGGGCGTCGGTCCGGTCGGTCCTGTTCCGCGCGGACGCCGACGACGAGGTCCAGTGGCGCGAGGAGTTCACCGCGCCGGCCGACGGCGACGCGCTCGCGCAGAACCAGCTGGTCGATCTGGTGGCCGACGGCGACGGCTACGTCGCGGCCGGCTACGCGGCGGACAGCGGCTTCGAGACGGTAGACGGCTGGGTGCTCTCGGTCGACGGGAGCGGCGAGGGGCGGGCGACCCGCCGGCTGTCGCCCCGGCCCGTGACGCTGTTCACCGCGCTCGCGACGACCGACGGGGGGATCGTCGTCGCGGGCCAGGGCAGCGAGTCCGCGACCAGCCAGGCGGCGGTCGGCGTGGTCGGCGAACTCGACGAGGGGCTGGACGGGAACTGGAGCCGGACGGTCTCGGTCGGCGCGGTCAACAACGTCCGCGACCTGATCGCGACGGGCGACGGCGGGGTCGCACTCGCGGGGGTCACGCAGTACCAGTCCCGGAGCGCCGACCCCCGGAGCGAGGCGTGGCTCGTCAAACTCGGCGGCGAGGACGCCCCGCGGGTCACGGCGACGGGGCCCGAAACCGACACCCCGTCGGCGACCGCGACGGCCTCGCCGACGGCGACAGCCACCCCGACCGCGACACCGTCGCCGACACCCACAGCGATGCCCTCGCCCACGCCGACCGCGACGCCCGAACCCGCGGACGACGGGGCGTCGTCGGGGACGGACCCGACGGGGACAACCTCGGGCGACGGACCCGGCTTCGGCGTCGGTGCGGCCCTGGCGGCGCTGAGCGGGACGGCGCTGTACGAACGCTACTGCGACGACTGATCAGTCGTCGGCGCCGGCGCCGACGCCGGAGGCGCGGGCCACGTCGCGCCACTTGCCCGACCGGAAGCGACCGGTGTTGACCGCCGCCTTCACGTAGAAGTCCGCGACGATGGCCGCGAAGACGGCCGTGTACCCCATGCTCGCCCCCAGCGGGACCGACACCCCGAGGACGGTGACGGCGAACCCGGCGGGCAGCGCGAGCGACGCGATCGGGAGCCGGACGACGTAGGTGCCGAGTATCGTGCCGTAGAGCGGCCAGCGCGTGTCGCCGGCGCCGCGGAGGCTGCCGCGCATCGTCCGGGAGACGGAGAACCCGGCGACCGCGAGGCCGAACACCCGGATGAACTGCACCGTCAGGTCGACCTCGTCGGTGCCGAAGGCGAGGGCGATCGGGCGGGCCGCGGCGACGAGGACCGCGGCGACGAGCAGCTGGGTGGCCAGCGCGATCCGCAGCGTCTGCCAGCCGTACTCGGTGGCCTCGTCGTCGTCGCCCGAGCCGACGTACTGGCCGACGAGCGTCGACGCCGCCGTCGAGTAGCCCCACGCGGGCATCAGCGCCAGCAACATGACGCGGCGCCCGATGGCGTAGGCGGCGACCGCGCCGACGCCCAGCTGGCCGAGGATGAACAGGAACGGAAACCGCCCGAACGTCTGCAGCAGGCGCATCCCGGAGAGCGGGACTCCGACGCGGAGGATCTCCTTGCCGAGCCCGAGGTCGAGCTGTCGGCCGCCGAGCGGGAGCGCGACGGCGTAGTCGCCCGAGACCAGCAGCGCGAGGAAGACCGCGGCCGCGAGCGTGTTGGCGGCGGCCGTCCCGATAGCCGCGCCGGCGATGCCCAGCTCCGGCGCCGGTCCGAGGCCGAAGATGAGCGCGGCGTTGAGGACGACGTTCGTCGGCAGCGTCGTCAGCCGGACGTACATCGGCGTCCGCGTGTCGGCGCTACCGGCCAGCGCCCGCGAGGCGACCATCGACCAGAACCGCGGCGCCATCGACAGCATCACGATCGACAGGTACGTCGCCCCGTAGTCGACGGCGGCGGCGTCGCTCGTCAACAGCCCGACCAGCGGCTCGGCGTACACCCACGCGACGGCCGTCAGCGGCAGCGATATCGCGAGCGCCAGCCACAGCGACTGCTTGACCGCCAGGTCCGCCCGGTCGGGCTGGTCGGCGCCCTGCAGCCGCGAGACGACGCTGATCGTCCCCGAGGAGACCGCCAGCGAGAGGCCGAAGCCGATGAAGTAGTACTGGAAGCCCAGTTCCAGGCCGGCGATGGCGGCGTCGCCCAGCGCGATCCCGACCATCAGGAAGTCGGCGACGCGCAACAGCACCCGCAGCGCCCCGGTGACCATCACCGGCAGCGCCAGGTCGAACGCCTCGCCGGACTTCTCGCGGTCGGCGACCCCGAGCCGGTCCAGCAGCGCCGGGAAGAGGAAGAGGGCGTCCCGGACCCGTTGGCGGACGGCCATGTGGGCGTTCGCAGGGACCGCCCGTCCCTCTACCTTTGGGTTCCGGAACCGCCGAACTGTCCGCCGGTTCCCGCCGGACGACGGCTCACCTGGCGGCGTCCCGGTCGAAGACGACCTCGCCGCCGACCACCGTCGTCCGCACGTCGATGTCGGCGACCTCGTCGGGGTCGACGGCCCACGGCGACCGGTCGAGGACGACCAGATCGGCGAGTTTGCCCTGTTCGACGGTGCCGAGGCGGTCCTCGTCGAAGCCCGCGTAGGTCGCGCCGCTCGTGTACGCCCGCAGCGCCTCGGTGACCGAGAGTCGCTGGCGGTCGTCGGGCGCCGTGACGGCCTGTTCGACGCCGAACAGCGGGTCCAGCGGCATGCAGTCGCTCCCGAACGCCAGGTTCGCGCCCGCGTCGAGCAGGTCGCCGAAGCGGTTCGAGGCCAGCCGCCGCTCGTCGCCGAGTCGCTCGGCGTACAGCCCGCCCTCGCGGGCCCACTTCAGGAAGTTCGGCTGCATCGACGCGACGACATCGCTCGCAGCGAGCCGGTCGACCAGGTCGTCGGTCAGCACCTCGGCGTGTTCGATCCGGTGGCGGGCGCCGTCGGCGGATTCGAGGACGTCCAGCGTCTCGCGGACCGCCTCGTCGCCGATGGCGTGGACGGCCACCTGCAGGTCCGCCGCCGTCGCGCGGGCGACGATATCGCGGAGCTCCGCCGGGTCGACGACCCACTGGCCGCGAGTACTCTCGCCGGTTTCTCCCGAGTCGCCGTCCGCGCGCTCGCTATCGGCGTACGGCTGGGAGAGCTTCGCGGTGCGGCCGCCGATGGAGCCGTCGGTGTAGGTCTTGATCGCACCCGCGCGAACGCGGTCGCTCCCGTGGTTGGTCCGGAGGCCGAGCTCCTCGACCGCGTCGAGGTGGTCGCTCCAGTAGTTGAGCCGGACCCGGATCGGCAGTTCGCCAACCCGGTCGAGCTCGCGGTAGACGGCGGGTGCTTCCGACCGGCGGACCATGTCGTGGACGCCGACGACGCCCAGTTCGGTCGCCCGTTCGGTGGCGGCGTGGACCGCCCGCCGCATCGCGGGCCGGTCGGGTTCGATAGCGGCCCAGAGTTCGTCGAGGGCGCCCTCGACGACGACCCCCGTCGGTTCGCCCGCTCGTGTGTGCACGTCCGAATCGGGCATCTCCCCGCGCAGGCGGTCGAGGGCCGTCGAGTCGAGCGACGCGAGGTGCATGTCCTCGCGGACGGCAGCGACCGGCCGGTCCGTGTCCACCCCATCGAGGTCGGCGGCGGTGAGATACCGGTCGTCGTCCCACGCGCTCTCGTCGTAGCCGAAGCCCAGCACCCACTCGCGGTCGGGGCCGTCCGCGGCGGCGAGTTCGGCCGCGCGGGCCGCGAGGAGGTCGACGGCCTCAGCGGGCGAGTCGGCCGCCGAGAGGTCGGCGTTGACCAGCCGCCGCCCGACCATCGGCAGGTGCGTGTGGGCGTCGACGAACCCCGGGAGGACGACCCGTCCCCCGCAGTCGCGGACTGTCGTCTCGACGCCCGCGAGGTGGTCCACGTCGAAGGCCGACCCGACGGCGACGATCCGGCCGTCCCGAACCGCGAGGGCCTCGGCCGTCTCGTCGGGGTCGGTCAGCGTGTGTATCTCCGCGTTCGTGAGCACCAGGTCCGCGGCCGCTGTCATGGTCCCAGTTGCGGCGCTGTCGGTGGTAAGCGTTCGGGCGCCCGCCGGACCGCAATGCGCTACGAGACGCGCATCGAGCCGTACAGCGCGATGGCCGTCACAGTGCCGACGACGAGCAGGTAGGCGAGCCCCTCGCCGGCGACCGAGAGCGCCACGTCGGCGGAGAAGCCGGCGTCGACGGCGAGTTCGACGGGCGCGTGGCCGGGGAGGAGGGCCGCGTACTCGGGCGGGTCCGCCAGCGGGTTCTGGACGAGGAAGATATCGAGCATCGTGCCGAACAGCGCGAGGTAGACGCCGGCCAGCCGGTCGACGACGAGGCCGGCGAGCACGCCGAGCAGGCCGTAGACGAGGGCGGCCAGCAGGGTCGCGCCGGCGAGGACGATCGGCCGTTCGGGGACGAAGACGGTCGCGGCCGTCCCCGCGGAGACGGCGGCGACGACGGTCCCGACGACGGCCAGCAGGCCGAAGCGGGCGAGCAGAACCGACGCGGGACTGGCGCCGGCGACGACGAGGCGGGCGTCGGCGTCGCGGGCCGTCTGCATCAGGAACACGCCCGCCAGCGCGCCGACGAGCGCGCCGACGAGCGGGACCATGAACACCGCATAGACGCTCGCCAACTCGACCGTCTGCGTCCCGCCGCCCGGCACGTCCAGCGGCGCGGTCGTCGCGGGCACCAGCCGGGTGAACGCGCCGATCAGGTAGGCGGGGAGGAAGACGAACAGGGCCAGCAGGACGGGCGTGCGGGCGTACTCGCGGACGCCGCTCGCGAAGGCGGCCAGCGCCGTCGAGCGGCGGCTCCCGGAACCGGCCGGCGACCCGGGGGCGCCGTCGACGCTCACGCGCCCTCACCCCCGTTCGCGACGCGGACGTACGCGCCGAGGACGAGCGCGAACAGGACCGCGAGGTACGCCAGCCCCGCCAGCACGTCGTCGGTCGGGACCGATCCCTCCAGCACGGCCGACCGGAAGAGGGCGTGGGGATAGTGCAGCGGGAGGAAGTTCACGACCGGGGAGTCGACGTCGACGATCCCGCTGGCGAGAAAGTCGTCGAAGTCGGCGACGAACACGAGCACGAGCGACCCCTCCAGTTCGCGCGGGAGGACGGTCCCGACGAGCACGCCGATGAGGCCGTAGGTCAGCGCCGCGAGCGCCAGCGCCCCGAAGGCGGCCGCGGGGGCGGCCACGTCGACGCGCCACCACAGCGCGCCGAACGTGACGGCCGCCGAGCCGACGCTCACCGCGAGGACGGTCCCCAGCCGGGAGACGAAGATCTCGGCCCGGGAGAAGCCACAGACCGCGAGGCGGCCGTCGGCCTGCACGGCGCTGACGACCTGGAAGAGGCCGATCAGGCCCGCGAGGAAGGCGGCGGCGAAGACGGCGCCGTTGACCCGGCCGAGCGTCGCCGGGACCGCCGTCATGTAGGGGAACTCCGGGAACGAGGCCATCGCGCGGCCGTAGCCCTCGACGACCAGCGGCGGGAGCGCGACCAGCAGGACGACGTGGACGGGTTCCCGGAGGAACTCGCGGACGTGCGCGAGCAGGCCGGTCGTCAGCCGGTCGCGGCGGGTGCGGCCGCCGGCGGGGTCGCCGGCCACCCGGTCGCCGGCGGCGTTCGCGCCCCCGCTCATCTACGCTACCTCCGTCGGATCGGCGACGGGTCCCTCGCCGCCTCCGTCGCGGTCAGCCGCGGCGCGGCCGCTCTCTGCGTCGGTCTCGACGAGGTCGCCGTCCCGAAGTTCGTAGATCCGGTCGAAGCGCTCGCGCTCGCTGACGAAGTGGGAGATGACGGCGATGGCGGTCCCGCCGTCGGTCAGTTCCTCGGTGAGCTCCCAGAACGCGAGGTAGGTCTCCCAGTCGAAGCCGGTGTACGGTTCGTCGAGCAGGAGCACGTCGGGGTCGTGCAGCAGCGCGACGGCGAGGTTGACCTTCTGGCGGTTGCCGCCACTGAGGTTCCGGACCTGATAGTCGAGGAACTGCTCGAAGTCGAGGCGGTCGGCGAGCCGGTCGCGCGCGTCGGCTATCTCCTCGTCGGCCAGGCCGTACGCGGCGCCGAACAGGTCGAACGTCTCCGCGACGGTCAGCCGGTCGTACAGCAGCGACTCCTGGGGACACCAGCCGACGCGGCCGGAGCGGTCGACCGACCCCGCGTCGGCGTCGAGCGCCCCCACGAGTATCTGCATCAGCGTCGACTTCCCCGACCCGTTGGCGCCGACGATCCCCACGATCTCGCCCGCGCGGATCTCGACGTCGACGCCGTCGAGCACCTCCACACTGCGCCCCCACGGGAGCCGCGAGTCGTAGGACTTCTCGATGCCGGTCCCGCGTAGAACGACGGAGCCCTCGCCGTCGCCGCCGTCGCCGCTGGCTTCTCCGTCGCCCCCGCCGGACCGGCCACCGTTCTCGAATTCGCCCTCGTCGCGGCCCGACCCGTCCGTCATCGCGACGCGGCCGCCGTCGCTACCGCTTCCGACAATCGGAATATTCGGCATATACAAAATATTCTGTAGAGAACGATTTAAGCGTTGGGGGCCACGAGTGTCGGGTATCCAGGCGGCCGCCGAGCGGTCGGGGCCGCGGACCAACCAATGAGCGACACAGACTCCGAGGACCCGGTCGAATCGGCGCGTGCGGCGGTCATCGACGCCGTCGAGCGCAGCGCGGAGGTCTACGGCGCCAAGCGGAGCTACGGGCGGCTGTTCGGCATCCTGCTGTTCGAGCCCGACCCCGTCTCGCTGGACGAGCTCGTCGAGGAGAGCGGCTACGCGAAGTCGACGGTCAGCACTGCGATGAACACCCTTGAGCGGTTCCACCTCGTCCACCGGCGGTCGCTGCCCGGCGAGGGCAAGAAGGCCTTCTTCGAGGCGGAGACGGACCTGTGGTATGTCTTCCAGCAGTTCCTGAGCCAGGAGGTCACCCGCGAGATCCGGATCATGACCCGCGCGCTCGACGAGGCCGAGGCGGCGCTCGAGGACGCCGAGGGCGAGCGCGCCCGGTACCACCTCGAACAGGTGCGGGAACTCCAGCGGGTCTACGACCGCAGCGAGCGGCTCGTCTCGCTGCTCACGAGTCAGCCGCTGGACCGCCTCGTCGAGGCGCTCGGGCGCCTCACCGGCGGTGACCGCGACCGCTGAACGCCGAGCGGCCCCGCAGGCTGCGACCGCCGCCGGCGAGTGATCCGGGAGCGACCGCCACGGGCGGCGACCGCGACCGCCGCCGGCGACAGCAACTGTTAGGGGCGTCGCCCGCGAGGCTCCGGGCATGACAGACGACTCCGAGGGCGACGCCGCCGAGGCGGCCACCGACGGGGGGACCGACCCCGAGGCGCTGGCCGACCGCGTCGCCGACGGCGACCTGCGGCTCTACGAACTCGACGACCGCGCCGACGCCGAGACGGCCGCGACGGCCCGCCGGCTGGTCGTCGAGCGCGAGACGGGCGTCGACCTCTCGGCGACCGGCGACTACGCGTTCGCCGCCGAGTCGGCCGAGTCGAACATCGAGAACCTCGTCGGCGGGACGCAACTCCCCGTCGGCGTCGCCGGGCCCGTCGCGGTCCACGGCGAATCGGCCGACGGCGACTTCTACCTCCCCATCGCCACCACCGAGGGTGCGCTGGTCGCCAGCGTCAACCGCGGCTGTTCGGCCATCTCCGCGGCCGGCGGCGCGACCGCCCGCGTGACCAAGCGCGGGATGACCCGCGCGCCGGTCTTCCGCGTCGACGGCGTCGCCGAGGGTGCCGAAGTCGCCGAGTGGGTCGAGGCCAACGAGGACCGCCTCGCCGAGGCCGCCGAGTCGACGACCGGTCACGGCCGCCTCCAGTCGGTGACGCCCTACCTCGTCGGCGACTCCGTGTTCCTGCGCTTCTCCTACGACACGGGCGACGCCAACGGGATGAACATGGCGACCATCGCTACCCGCGCCGCGGCCGAGGTCGTCGAGGACGAGACCCCCGCCTCCCTGGTCGCGCTGTCGGGCAACCTCTGCGTCGACAAGAAGCCCGCGGCCATCAACGCCGTCGAGGGCCGGGGCCACACCGTCACCGCGGACGTGACCATCCCCCGCGAGGTCGTCGAGGAGCGCTTGGGCACCACGCCCGAGGCCATCGAGGAGGCCAACACCCGCAAGAACCTCGTCGGAAGTGCGAAGGCGGGGAGCCTGGGGTTCAACGCCCAGGCGGCCAACGTCGTCGCCGGCGTCTTCATCGCCACCGGCCAGGACGAGGCCCACGTCGTCGAGGGGTCCAACTGCATCACCACCGTCGAGGCCCGCGAGGACGAACTGTACGCCAGCGTCAACCTCGCGAGCCTGCAGGTCGGCACGGTCGGCGGCGGCACCGACCTGGCCACCCAGTCGGAGATGCTCGACGTGATCGGCGTCGGCGGCGGCGGCGATCCGGTCGGGTCGAACGCGGACGCGCTCGCGGAGGTCATCGCCGCCGGCGCGCTCGCCGGCGAGCTTTCCTTAGTCTCGGCGCTGGCCTCCCGGCACCTCTCCAGCGCCCACGAGGAACTCGGTCGGTGACTCCGGCCCCGACCTCGACCCCGAACGCACCGGACGTGGATCGGCACCTGACAGCCACAGATCTTTTCAGTCCGGAGCATCGGTTCCGGTTTCACTTCCGCTCCGGTGACGGCTGGCGTTTACCTGTCGTCCCCCGGTAGTTCGAGTGCGTCCGGCCGGGAGCCCCGGCGGGCGCGCCCACACCCATGCCCACGAACAGCACCGCGGACCGCGGCGTCCGCACGACCGACCGCAGCGCTCCCGCGAACGACGGGGAGGGTCGGGACCGCGTGGATCGGGGGGACGGGAAGAACCGGGGGACCAGGGGGAATAGCGAATCCAGGAGGAACTACGGAACCGGGGGAGACCACGGAGGGTCCACCGATCGCCGTAGCGAGTGCGACGACGGGGCCGACGCCGACGCGCCGGTGCGCCGCGCGACCCGGATCATGCGACTGGTGAAACTCGCGGCGACGACGCTGGCCGCCCTCGCCGGCGCCGCGAAGGCGCTCGGCCTGGTGTAGCGTTCGGGCCGACGCCGCGGTCGCCCCTCTGTGGCCGCCGTCGACGCCCTTCCCACCGGAGAAACGCCTTTGCCCGTCGCCGCCCTGGTACCCGACCATGGACGACAGGGCGCCGATCTACGCGGCGGCCGGGGGGATCGTGTTGCCGGTCGCGACCGTCTCGCTGGTGGGGGGCGCCATCGACGCCGGCGTCGTCCACCCGGTCGTCGGGCTCGTGCTCCTCTTTCTCGTGCCCGTCCTCGGGATCGTCTGGATCGTCTCGGCGGCCTGGAAGCTCGGCCTCACTGGGTGGGACCCGCTCGACCGGTTCCGCACGCGGGCCACCGTCCGCGAGGACATCCCCGCGCAGTTCCACGACGCCATCGACCACGAGACGCTCGACGAGGAGAAAGAGGAGGGGAAGATCCCCACGAACCTGTTCGTCTTCGGGCTGGTCTACTTCGTCGCCGTCCCGGTGTTCGCGCTGCTGTTCATCGTCTGAGGCTAGACGCCCACGGCGGCCCGGACGCGGTGGCCGTGGTCGGCCCAGAGCCCGACCGCGGCGCCGACGGCGACGAGCGCCCACCCCGTCCAGAAGGTCCGGCCGGGGAACCCGACCGCCGCGCCGACGCTCCAGACCGCCCAGCCGACGGCCGCGACGACCATCCCCGCCGCGTCGAGCCTGTCGCCCTGCGTCAGCGACACCGCGGCGAGCGCGACGAAGACGACCGCGAGTACCCCGGTGAGCGCGACCAGCCACGCGTCCTCGGGCGCGACGACGACCGTCGCGGCGAGCACGGCGGCGATGCTCGCCAGCGTCGCCGCCCCCCACGCGTACCAGAACCGCCGACCGAGCGCCCGTAGCGAGTCGGGATCCATCGAGCGACGGTTGGGTCGGCCGCCGCAAGTGTCTTTCCGTTCTGTTGACTTGTCTGGAGCGGGGACCTACAGCAGGCGGTAGACGCCCCGGTTCTCGGTCGCCTCGCCGGCGCGGACCAGTTTTTCGAGCGTCTTCCGGGTGTACTGGGCGTCGACGCCGCGCTCGGCGGCGTAGTCGACGACCGCGTCCGCCGTCGCCTCGTCGAGTTCGCGGACGGCCTCGCGGACCCGTTCCTTGCGGCTCTTCGACCCGCCCGAGTCCATCGCCGCCTCGCCCGCCTCGGCGACCGCGTCGGCGTCCAGCCCCGACCCCTCCAGGTACTCCTCGTCGGAGGGGCCGGCGTCGTCGATCTGTCCTTCCATCTCGGTGAACGAGTCGAGTTCGGCGAAGGCGTCGCCGTGGCCCTGCCGGTTGGCGAGCATCGACGCGCGCACCTCGCGGGCGTGGTCCTCCTCCTCGGTGGAGACGAACTTCTTGCGTTTGGCGTACTGACGAGTCGTCCCGCAGCGGGGACACTGGCTGGTCTCCGGCCGCCCCTCGACGACCCAGAGCATCGAACAGTCGCTACAGCCCACGACGGCGTACATCACTGGTGGGTATCGCCCCCGCCGGTATCAACGTTCGGCAAGCGCGGCGGAAGTGAACGAACCCCGCCGATCCGCGGCCGACCCAGGCTCCGTCCCCGGCCGATGCGCGTTCTCGCTCCCGGAGGGAGACTACGGCCCCGACGACCCCGCCGACTCCGAAACAGCCCGGACCCGGACGGCGATCCCGTCGGGGTCGGCGACCTCGAAGCCGGTCTCGCGGTCGGTCACCGGAACGTCGGCGGCCGAGAGCCGACTGCGGGCGGCCGCGACCGCCTCGGCGTCGGGCAGCAGGAACTCGAACCACGCCAGCCCGCGGCCGCCAGCCGGGTCGGTCCAGCCGTTCCAGGTGTTGACGCCGACGTGGTGGTGGTAGTCGCCCGCCGCGAGGAACGAGGCCCCCCGCGTCTCGGTCTGGACTCCGAGCCCCAGCCGGTCGGCGTAGAACGCCCGCGCCCGGTCGAGCGACGACACCTCCAGGTGGACGTGGCCCAGGTCCGTCCCCGGCGGGGCCGCGTCGGCGCCGTCGGACTCGGCGGCGAGGGCCTGCAGGTCGAGCGGGACCGTCCCGATCTCGACCGTGCCGTCGTCCGCCCGGGGCCACGCTTCCCGCGGCCTGTCGGCGTACACCTCCACGCCGTTGCCCTCCGGGTCGGTGCAGTACAGCGCCTCGCTGACGTGGTGGTCCGAGGCGCCGTCCAGCGTCCCGCGGTCGCGGATGCGTTCCAGCGCGGCGCCGAGCGCCGTCCGGTCGGGGACCCGGAAAGCGTTGTGAAAGAGTCCCGCCTGTCCCCGGGCTCTCGGGGGCGCGTCCGCGTCCCGGCGCAGTTCGAGCACCGACCGCCCGCCGGCGCCGAGCGTCGCCGCCCGTTCGCTCCGGCTCTGAACCGTGAGTCCGACGGCATCGCGGTAGAACGCGACCGTCCCGTCCAGGTCCGCGACGGTCAGCGCCGTCCGCCCCATCCGTGCCGTCGCCGGGATCACCGGGCCCTCGCGCTCGGGAGCGTCGTCCATGGCTCGAACGTTGGAGTCGAGGTCCTATGTATCTCGGGCGACATCGACGTAACCGGGTAGCGGCGACCCGACCGGGAGGTGCCGGCTTCCGGGGGCCGACGGCGCCGCGTGACCAGCGGGGTCGCGGCGCATCCCGCGTACCGGCTCGACCGCTCCGCCGAGTGCCACCATCTTTATCCGATGCTCCGCAAACGCACGCGTATGTCCCGGCCCGATCCGCTCTACGTCGCGTCCGTCGCCGAGAACGTGCGCTCGACGGTGGAGCAGTCGAGTTCGCCCGCCGACTTCCGCCGCTACCTGTACGAACTCCGGGACGTGCTCGAAGAGTCGTCGCTGTCGGGCGAACTGTACGAGGAGTTGCTGGACGCCGTCGAGTCCCACATCGAGCGGTCGTACGTCTCCTCGGGCGGTGACGACGGGGCCGCCCCGGTCGACGACGAGCGCAGACAGCGGATCGTCGACGACACGTACCGTATCGAGCGGCTCTGCCAGCGTCGCGCCGGCGACGAGTCCGACCGGCCGTCCGATACGCCCGACGGCCAGCCGGCCGAGCGTTCGCCGGCCGATCCCGTCGAGACGACTGACGCCACATCGACCGGCGGCGCGTCGGGCGACAGCGGCGACGCGACGGACCGCGACGGCGTCACCGTGACCGACCGGACGGGCAGCCTCGACACCGGCGGCGAGCCGGACGCGGTCGACCGGATGGTCGACGACGCGTTCCGGGAGTTTCGGCGCTGTCGGAACTGGGACGGTGACACCGTCGTCCGTCACTCCTACCCCGAGGAGGGGGAGGACGGCTGGGGCTGTTCGTTCGGCGGGTCGAGCCCGGGCGACACCGCGTCGCTGCCCGCACGGCTCGCCGACGCCGGGTTCGACGTCGCGGTCGACGAGGTCGGCCGAAACTACGTCCGCAAGGCCGGGAACAAGTACGTCGTCAACTGGCGGGGGCAGCCGGTCGTAGGAGACGGCCCACACAGGACCGAGCTCGAACGGATATTCGAACGGGGCCCCTGAGTCCCCGGTTCGGACCGCCGGGACGGCGCGTCGGGCGGCCACGTCCGTCGACTGCCCGTCGCGCCCGTCGCGCTCGCCCTCTCATCCGGACCCGAACTCCTCGGCCCACGACCGACACTCGCGAACGGTCGATTCGGGAACGGAGGCCGACACCGTGTCGAAGGCGACGCGGAAGTCGTCGGGGCGCAACGGTCGCAGGTCGACGCTCCCGTCGTCGCGGGCGCCGAGGTCATCGCGGGCCCGCTCGGCCAGCTCCGGGTTCCGCTCGCGCACCATCTCGGAGATCGCCGTCCGACACAGCGTCTCGATGTCGCTGCCGGTGAACCCGCGCTCGACGCAGGCGCCGGCCAGCGTGTGCTCGACGCTGTCCGCCGGATCGGTCCGCCCGAACGCGTACGCCGCCGGCGTCCCCTCGAACTCGACGCCGCCGTCGACGGTGTGGATCCGGACGATCTCGGCGGCGCCGTCGACGTCGGGGAGCGGCACGTAGATCCGCGTGTCGAACCGCCGAACCACGGCGTCGTCGAGGTCCATCGGTCGGTTGGAGCTGCCGACGACCATCAGGAACCCGTCGGCGTCCCCGCCGATCCCGTCCAGCTCCGTCAGCAGCGAGTTCAACACGCGCCGGCTTGCCGAGTCGGAGCCGTCCCCTCTGGACTGCGTGAGCGCGTCGATCTCGTCGACGAACACGACCGCGGGCGTGTGTTCGCGGGCCACGTCGAACAGCGTGGAGACGAGCTGCGAGGACTCCCCGTGCCACTTCGACAGGATGCCGCCCAGCTCGACGTTGAAGAACGTCGTCTCGGTCCCGCTGGCGACGGCGCTGGCCAGCAGCGTCTTCCCCGTTCCCGGCGGCCCGAACAGGAGGAGCCGGTCCGACGGCTGCACCGCCTCGGGCAGCCCCGCGGCCGCGCCGAGGCCGATCTCGTGGCAGATCCGCTCTTTCGTCTCTTCGAGCCCGCCGATGTCCTCCCAGTCGACCCCCGTCGTCGTCTCGAACGACTCGACGCGCCGACGGAGCCGGTCCGAGTCGGCCCCGGACGCCGCCTCCCCGCCGCTCCCGGCTCCGCCGTCGTCGCTCGACTGGGGACGGGCGGCCGCGGCGCGCCGGCGGAGCCGGTCGATCTCGTCGCTCCGGGAGTTGCCGGTGTAGTCCTCGTACGCCCGGAGGCAGTCGGCGGCCCGCTCGAACTCGGCGGCGGCGGCGGCCGGCTCGTCCGCGTCGAGGTGGTCCTCCGCGGCCGCCTCGGCGGCCTCGGCGTCGTCTCTGTAGCCCTGTGCGACCCACCGGTCGTAGTCGGAACCGTTCGTGCTCATGCTCTCGTGTCCGCGTCGACGGCGCGCCCGCGAACCGCGGGCCGTGTGTCTGCGTTCACACTCGCGGGGCGTCCGTCGTCCCCGCGGCGTGGCGAGGGCCGCTAGTCGTCGGCGCCCGCGCGGCTCGGCGAGCGGCGCTCGTCGCGCTCGCGCGACTCGGCGGCGCCGGTGCTCGCGCCGGACTGGCGCTCGCGCATCCGCTCCTCGTGTTTGCTCAGGTCGCGGGCGTTGCCGTCGGCCCGCGAGCGGTCGAGGTCGCGGCCGTCGGTGAACAGCTGCAGCAGGTCGTTCACCTGCTTCGTCGAGCGCATGTGGTCTTTCAGCGCGTCGTGGAGCGTCCGGCGCACCTCGCTGTCGTCGGTGTCGGCTATCAGCTCCGAGACGTTGAGGTCCCGCTCGCCCGAGCGGATGCGGCGACGGAAGGACTTGACGGACTTGACGAGACGCCGCCGGTCGGCGTGCTGGCGCCACTCGTCCTGCCAGTCCTCCTTCTCGCGCTCGATGTCGTCGGCCTCCCGGAGCAGGTCCTCGACCATCCACTCGGGGGCCTGCGCGGCCTCGTCCAGCTTCGCGTCGTACTGGTCGCCCTTCCGTTCGACCATGTTGCGAGCGTGCCGTTTGTCCATCTCCAAGTCCAGCAGGTCCTCCTCGATCTCCTCCTCGGAGTAGGCTGCGGGGGAGAGCAGCGAAGTCGGTTCGTCGAAGCCGAGCGTCCGGATGAAGTTCGTCCAGTTCATGTGTCTGTGTCGTGAGTGTCGTGCGTTTCGTCGGTCGTTAGCGTCCGGCGGCTTCCGCTTCGAGCGTCGAGAAGACGCCGACGAGGCCGACGAGCGCGCTCGCGACCGCGACCAGTACGAGCGACTCCAGTTCCGGGACCGTCGGGTTCAGCCGGTCGCCGACGACCAGCTGCCCCCAGACGGCGAAGCCGCCGAACGCCAGCCCGGGCAGCGGCGCGATCCGCGGGGCCGCCTCCTGACCCTTGAGTACCAGGAGGCCGACGACGACCCCTCCCAGCACGTTCACCAGTGCCACCAGTCCCAGTAGCCGGAGTTCGACTGTCATGCTACACCCACTACTTGGTACTTCATACATATAAATTTGTTCCAAGAACACAGATTTGTGTATAGAAATACACCGGGGAGTGAGTGGGGAAACAATCTTGTCCGTGCGGGACGAACGGTGGAGGTAGAGACCGGCAGATGTCGAGGAACCACCCACAGGCGACGGACGAGCGGGACGAGTCGGGCGAACGCGCCGACGGCGGCACGGTCGAGGACGGGACGCGGTTTCTGGTCGGCCTCGACTACGAAGAGCGCTCGGAGCGCCGGCGCGTCGAGTACCGGCTGGAGAACTACGCGGGGTCGGTGAGCAAGCCCCCGCGCATGACGCGGATCGTCGGCGGAGAGGAGTTCTACGACCTCTACGAGACGCTTCAGGAGACGGTCGACGATCCCAGTCACCTCTCGGTGTACGAACTGGAGGACATCGCGCCCTCCTCGGAGGAACGGACCGTTCGCATCGACCGCGTCTACGGCGTCGAGCTCGACCGCCTGGAGTGGGCGGTCCAGAGCCTCCTCGACAAGTGGTCGGCCTCGGAGCGCGAGGGGACGACCTACGAGGTCACCCCCGACTCTGGCGAGGCGACCGTGACCGTCGAGTACCACCTGATCGACGCCCAGCAGGGGTCGCGGCTCGAACTCGCGCTCACCGGACCGACTCCGGCGCCGAACGCGGTGAAAGACGGGATGCTCCGCGATCTCGGGTATCTCCTCCCCGAAGCGCTGGAGGTGTTCGACGCGTGACCGCCTACGACGACCGCCAGGACCTGGTCGGCCCCGCCGAGCGCGTCGTCGACGACGGCGTCGGCTTCTGGGCCAACGACAGGCCCGCCGACGGGACGGACGAACCCGTGACGGGTCGACGGGAGATGTTCGACCGGATCCTGCGCAACCGCGAGGAGTACCGGGAGCGGTACGGCTCGGCCGGCTCGGAGTTCCGCGAGGCCATCGGCGAGTCGATCAAGCGCGACGACCTCGAGACCATGGCCGGCGCGGTCCTCTACCTCGCCGCGGCGGGCTACGATGACCGCGGCGCCGACAGCCGGCTGGTCGGTGACCGGTACGACCAGAAGGCGCCCGAGGTCGCGGCGTTCGTCCTCGAACTCGACCGCTACAGCGTCCTCGACGAGTACGACGAGGACCAGATCGCGCACCTGATCGAAAACGAGGACGACGAACTCCACCGCCTGCTCGAACGGGAGGTCACCGACACCAAGGACAGCATCCAGGACCTCAACGTCCCCGAATCGGCGCTGGAGAACGACCGCGAGGTGTCGTTCCTCCAGGGAGTCCTCGAGACCCGACAGGCGAAGATGTCGGCCGCCGTCCAGCAGTACGTCGCCGACAACACCCTCTACGAGATCCTCGAAACCTTCGAGGAAGCGGTCCTCGAAACGGCCGAGGCCGCCGAGACGCGCCGGCGGATCACCGAGACGATCGAGACCGAGATCGCCGACTTGGAGGACCAGATCCAGTGGGCGCTGCGTACCCAGCACGAGCGCTACGTGAGCGAACTCGAGGCGGCGACCGGACGGCTGGAGGCGGAGCTGCTCTCTGCCGACCGGTTCGACGACCGCCTCGACGACGTGACGGGCAAGCTGCAGTGGGCCTTCCGGGAACACCGCGAGTTCCTCTCCGAGGAGCTCCGGCGGCGGTCCGACGCCGACGCTGAGACGCTCACACCCGAGGACGTGGCCGCGCTCCTCAGCGAGCAGCGCGACGACATCGTCGACAGCCTCGAACGGTCGCTCTCGGAGTCCCGCGACCGGATCGACGACCAGCTGGCGACGCTGCGCGAGCGCCAGCGGGAACTGAACGGCACCATCGAGGGCGTGAAGCGACACCGCGAGTCCGTCGCACAGGAGGCGGTCGAGACGCTCATCGACAGCGAACTCGACCAGCTCGACGAGCGGCGTCAGCAACTGGACGCGCTGGTCGACCGGTTCGAGCGCGAGCGGGCGCGCCTCGAAGCGGAGGTCGACTCGCTGGAGACGGCGCCTGCCCCGCCCGAGCCCGTCGACGAGACCGGCGAGGCCGTGGCGGGGTCGGCGGTCGTCCCCGCCAGCGTCGCGCGCCTGTCCGAACAGGACTTCCTCGCCCGCATCGAACGCTCGCTTCGAGCGGTATCGGAACTGACGCTGCCCGACGGCGAGACGCTCGCCGTCGAGCCGGGGTACTGGGACGCCGACTCGCGGGTCGAACGGGGGTCGTTCCAGGGCGCGCTCCGCTCGCAGCTGCCCGACGACGCCCGGGTCCGTCGCTACCCCGAGCGACCGTGGGTCCGGTACGCCACCGTCGAGTCGACGGGACTGCTCGGCCACGCCGAACGCACGGAGCTGGTAGTCGAGGGGCTCACTCTCACGAGGCTCGACACGTACGCCGACCGGGGGTCCGACTGGGCGCCCGCGACGCTGTCGGAACTACACGGCGTCGTCGGCGAGGCGCTCGACCGGAGTTACTCCCGCCAGCAGGACGACGCCCACCACCTGCTGGTGGTCGGCTCGCCCACCGGCTGGCGCGACCGCGTCGTCGACGAGATCGAGGCCGGCGCCGTGTTCGACCCCGACGTGAGCGTCTGCCTCGTCGACCTCCGGACGGACGAACGGTTCTTCCACGACCGGGACCCCGTCCTCCGCGACAACCGCTCGCTGTTCGCACACGAACTCCCGACCGAGGCCGTCGTCGACTGCGCCGACGAACTCGAACGGGCCGCCCGCGAGGACCCCGACCGCGAGCGCGTCCGCCTCGACGACGTCGTCGCCGACCGCGAATACGACCCCCACGTCGTCAAACGCGCGTTCGACCGCCTCGAAGACCGCGGCGTCGGGCGACAGATCGACGCCGACCGCGGCCTGATGATCAGCTTCGACCTCGTCTGACCACACGGCCCGCTCGGTCAGTTCGGTCGCTGCGGTCGCGCAGTCCGCTCGCTACGGCCCTCAGTCGGGGTCGTCGCGTCAGAACCGTTCCCAGCTCGCCATCTCCTCGACCTCGTCGTACCGGATCGGGGAGCCGTCCGCCACCCCGGGCCGCCCCGCGACGCTGAACACGCCCGGCATCTTCACCGCCCACGAGCCGAGGATCGGCAGGAACTCGTAGCCCCGTCGCTCGAAGAACGTGTCCACGTAGTCCATCCCGTCGTGGCACGTGTGGCTCGACTGGAATCCGTCGTAACACCGTTTCAGTCCGCGCTTGAAGTTCCACAGCTCGCCGGACCGGATCCCGACGTACGTGATGTACTCGGTCGATGTCCACCCGTCGCCGCCCACCTCCTCCTCCTTTTTTACGACCCACGGGAGGTCCAGGCTGTGTAGCAGCGAGGCGCCGAACTGGCTCGCCACCGACGCGCCCGCGTTGCCGTATCTGTACTCCCTGAACGCCTCCCACTGGCGGAGCTTCCTGGGCCACTCCTTGTCGGGATACAGGTAGGAGTCGCTGCTGTCGGCTCCCGCGCCCATGTTGATCAGTTCGACGTATTGCTTCAGCGCCGGTGCGAACTGCCCGAGGTCGTACGCCGAGGGGTCGGGGCCGATCGGTGAGGTGTTGTACGTGTACGGGCTACCCTCGGCGTAGTCGTTGACGACCTCCACCGCTTTCGCGGTGTCGAACTGAACGTCCCTGACCTCGAACTCGTGCGGTTCGAGCGGATCCGGAAACTGCGCATCGTCGTCGAAACTCCCGTTCGACCCCGGCGAGGGCGACCCGTCGTCGTCGTCCCCGAACGTCGATCCCGTTTCGGTCGACCCCGTGCTTCCGGTGTTCCAGTCGACCGCCCCGGACGAACCCGCCCCGTCATCGGACTCCCAGTCATCGCCGTCGAACGACGGGCCGTCCCCCGAGGGGCCGAAGTTGATCGTGATGTTCTGACTGCTGGTCGACCTGACCGTCTGGTCGGTCGACGTGACCGTCCGACCGTCCGTCTCGTCCGGTTCGCTCCCGCTGGACCCGCTCCCGCCGGACCCGCCGCGGTCCGACCCGTCCGGACTCGACCCGTCGTCCCGGCGGCGCTGACAGAACCGCTCGACGCGGTACACGTGGTCCACCACCTTGCTCCGGAAGGACTCCTCGACCGGACCGAGCGACTCGCGGCTCAGTCTGTCGATGTCTCCTTCCAGTTCGTCGAGCAGTTCCTCGGACAGGTCGCCGTCGAACTCCGCCTCGTAGAGCGCATCTCGGAGTTCGTACAGGTACCTGCGGATCTCGCCCGGGTCGTCGGTGTTCCGCAGCGAAGTCCGGACCGTTTCCGCGACGGACGCGACGTACAGCGGGTCCGGTGTCATCGGTACGTAATTGGCAAGTTACGATAATAAACCCACTGGACGCCGCTCCTCCGGCCCTCGACGCCGTCCCGAGTACCGCCGCCGTCACGCTCGACTTCGGCCGTCACCGCTCCGAGAGGCCGACGCCCTCGGCGATCAGCTCGTGGGAGCGCAGCGCGTCGTCGTGGTCGGGCACCGCGTGCTGTATCATCACCTCGTCGACGCCGGCGCGGTCGGCGAGCTGGTCGAGCAGGCCCGCGAGCGTCTCCGGACTCCCGGATATCGCCCGCGGCCACTCGCCGTCGTCGAGCCGCTCCGGCGTCGGCTCGGGGACGCCGCCGAGTTCGTCGACCGCCTCCTCGACGGTGGAGGGGACCCCGCCGTCGCCGCGGGCCATCCGGCGGAAGACCGCCTCGGCGACCGCGCGTAGCCGCGCGGCCTCCCGGTCGGTCTCGGCGCAGACGGCGTTGACGGCGACGATCCCCCGCGGCTCGTCGACCCCGCCGGCCAGGTCCGAGGGCTCGAACCGTTCGCGGTAGGTCTCGAAGGCGGGGACGGCGAACCCCGGGCGGATGAACGCAGCGAAGCAGTAGGGAAGCCCGAGTTCGGCCGCGATCTCCGCGCTCGACGGGCTCGAACCCAGCACCCACGGGACGGCCGGCCCCTCGGCCGACCCCGGGATCTCGATGTCGCCGTAGGGGTGGTCGGCGGGGAAGTCGTCGTAGAGGTGCGAGGCGACCGCCTCGACCTTCTCGCGGTGGTCCGCGTCGGGGTCCTCGACGCGGCGGTCGGTCCCCAGCGCCCGGTCGACCGCCGGCGACTCGTTGGCGCGCCCGAGCCCGGCGTCGACCCGGCCCGGCGCGAGCGCGTCCAGCGCGCCGAACTGCTCGGCGACCTTCAGCGGGCTGTAGTGGTTGAGCAGGACGGCGCCCGACCCGATCCGGATGGCGTCGGTCTCGGCGGCCAGGTTGCCGAGCAACACCTCTGGGGTCGTCCCCGCGAGCGTCCGGGCGCGGCCGTGGTGCTCGGCCACCCAGAACCGGGTGTAGCCCAGTCGCTCGGCCTGCTGTGCGGCCTCGACGGTCTGCTCGTACGCCTCGGTCGCGGTCCCGCCCTCGGGGACTGGCGAGAGGTCGACGGCGGACAGATCCATGCCGGCGCTCGGGTGCGGCCGGGGAAAACCTCGGCGGTCGCCGGCTTCGCGACGGAGCGACCGGCGGCGGCGCGGACGCCACCGTGGCCCCCGAACCCGCGGACGTATCCGGTACCGGAGGGACGAACCCGCCACCGCCGGCTGAAATCTTTTTCCGTCCCGCCCCCCTGGGTACACCGAGACGGATGGGCTCGGGCCGGTCGGCCGCCGACGCGTTCGCGCTGCTGTCCGACGAGACGCGCGTCGCGATCCTCCGGGCCGTCGCGCGAGCCCAGGCGGAACTCGACGAGGTGAACGCGGGCCCCACCGAACTGGCGTTCTCGGAGGTGTACGACCGCGTCGACGTGGGCAACACCTCGAAGCTCTCCTACCACCTCGGGGAACTGACCGGGACCTTCCTCCGGAAGGGCGAGAGCGGCTACTCGCTGACTCACGCCGGCGAGCGGGTCGTCCGGTTCGTCCTCTCGGGGAACTACGAGCGCCCCCCGGAATTCGAGCCGGTCGAGACCGACGGACGGTGCCCGTTCTGCGGCGAGCGGTCGCTCAGGGCCCGACTGCACCACCAGTTCTTCCTCGTCGAGTGTCCGGCCTGCGAGCGGCCGGTCTCGAACTACACGGTGACGCCGGCGCAGGTCCGGTCGCTGGAGGGGGAGGAACTGGTCCGGAGCGTCGAGCGGAAACAGGCCATGGACTACGCGCAGGTCCGCCGGGGCGTCTGTCCCCAGTGCGCCGGGCCGCTGTCGACCGAGGTCCGGGACATCGACGAGTCACCCTTTCCCGACGCCGACTCGCTGCTCGCCGTCGACCGCTGCCGGGAGTGTCTGCGCGGGTACACCGCCCTGCTGACCTACGGCGTCGCCTACCACCCCGCGTCGGTCGCGTTCCACCGGGAACGCGGCGTCGACATCGCGACCCGCGGGCTCTGGACGTTCAACGACCACCTCTACGAGGGGCGGTGGACCGCCGAACGCGTCGCCACCGACCCCGCCGAGTACGAGGTCGTCCTGCGCCACGGGGACGACGCGCTCCGCTGTCGCCTCGACGCGTCCGCGACCGTCCAGCGGACCGAGCGCGTCCGGCGCAGGTGACCCGCCGCGGGACGAACCCCTCGAAACGATTACGAAAGCGCGGTTGAGCCGAACCGTCCCGACCCGAGTCGCCGACAGCGCCAACCCGCCCCAACCCCGGCCCGACACCGGGCGACCGCTCAACGACAGTTTTGAAACGGCGCCGTTAATTCATAAAATATTCGATAATACTTACGTCGGTAGCGGCGGAACCGATCGGTATGGACGCAGGCGAGACCGCCCCCGTCGGTCGCCGCGAACAGCCCTCCCGCGATCGCTCCGACCGCTCGCTCGACGGCGACCCCGACGCCGACGACCCCGCAGGCGAGCGGTCGATGTCGGCCGGGGACATCGAGGACATCTACGCGACGTACGCCGACCGGATCGACCGCTTCGAGGCGGTCGACCGGCTGGTGACCGGCCGGTTCCGCCGCCGGCAGTTCGGGGACGCGACCGGACGCGTGCTCGACGTCGCCTGCGGCACCGGGACGAACTTCCGCTATCTCCCCGCCGACGTCGACCTCGTCGGGATCGACATCAGCCCGGAGATGCTGGAGAGCGCCGCGGCGACGCTCGACGGACTGGAAGTGGGCGGGACGCTCCGCCGGATGGACGCGCAGGCGCTCGAGTTCCCGGACGACAGCTTCGACACGGTCGTCTCGGCGCTGTCGACCTGTACGTTCCCCGACCCCGTCGCCGCGCTGCGGGAGATGGAGCGGGTCTGTCGCCCGGGCGGGGAGATCCGGCTCGTCGAACACGGCCGCAGCGACGTTGGTCCGCTCGCCCGCTTCCAGGAGTGGCGCGCGGACGCCCACTACGAGAGGATGGGCTGTCGGTGGACGCAGGAACCGCTCGCCCTCGTCGACGAGGCTGGACTGACCGTCGAGTCCGCCGCCACCGCCTTCCTCGGCGTCATCACGACCGTCACGGCGCGACCGAGCGCACCCGGATCCGTCGGCGAGGGGGCAGATCACCGGTAGCTCCTCGACGGGGCCGCCGTCAGGATCGAGTCGCGCGACAGCCACCGGACGGCGGGCGAGCGGTCCCCGGCTTCCGACCGAGTCCCGAGAACTCGACCCCGAACCCGAAACCGTCGCCGACACCCGGCCAGCGACAGTGTCCACCCGCCCCGGGTGCCGTTCGCAGGGGTACCGGTTCGCGGCGGCGGTCGTCCGGTTCACGTCGCTGGCCCGCGCCGCGGGATCGGTCACGACCCGCTGGTCTCGACGTCGCGGATCTCGAAGCGCGCGCCGCCCGCGTCGCTGTCGGTGACGCGAAGCTCCCACCCGTGAGCGTCGGCGATCTCCCGGACGATCGAGAGCCCGAACCCCGTTCCGTCCTCGCTGGTCGAATACCCGTAGTCGAACACGACATCCGTGTCCTCGGCCGAAATCCCGGGCCCGTCGTCGGCGACGTAGAACCCGTCTTCAAGATCACCGACGGTGATGGTCACTGCATCCCCCCCGTGTTCGACCGCATTGCGAAAGAGATTCTCCAACAGTTCTTGAAGGCGGCTCCGGTCGGCGTTGATCACCTGCCGGGCGTCGGTGACGAGCGTCGCCGGGCCCGTCTCGACGTGCTCCCAGCACGATCGACTGATGTTCGAGAGATTGACGTTTTCAGGCTCAAGCGTCGTCGTCCCGGCCTGGGCGAACGCATGGAGATCGTCGAGTAGTGTCTCCGTCCGCTGCAGTGCCTGGTCGACCTCCCCGAGATGCGGGCAGTCACACGCGTCTTCTGCCAACTCCAGGCGGCCGATCGCGACGTTGAGTGGGTTTCGCAGGTCGTGGCTCACGATGTCGGTGAACGTCGCGAGCCGTTCGTTCTGTCGGGCGAGTTCCCGCTCGCGTTCGACGCGTTCGAGCGCCGCTGTCGCGTGCGCGGCGACCGTTTTCGCGAGCGACACGTCCGTCTCGTCGAAGGCGGCGGGGTCGGGCGACCCGACGAGGTGGACGCCGCGGTCGTCGAGCGGGAGGGCCAACTGGCTCCGGATCGGCGTGTCCGGGTTGTACCGGTCGTCGTTCGTCGCGATGTCGTCGTGCACCAGCGGTTCGCCCGACGCGAACGCGTTCCAGGCGATCCCCTCGCCCGGTTCGAAGACCGGCGGTTCGCCGACGAGTTCCTCCGTCCGGTCGGTCCACGCGACCGGGACCAGTCCGTCGGCCGCCTCGTCGTAGCGGTGGACCCCGTTGGCGGGCATGTCGAGGATGTCGCGGACCGCGGTGACGGCGATCTCCGCGACCTCCTCGGCGGTCTCGGCCTGGATGAACGCGCGGGCGGTGCTGTGCAGTTCCTCGATCGCCGCCCGGTGTCGCCGGTGGTCGGTCGTATCGAGCACCGTGCAGACGAGCTCGCCGTGGTCGGTCGTGGCGAGCCGGTGGTCCTCGACGAACGTGCTCCCGTCCGCGCGGAGACCGGTCGTCTCGCCCCGCCAGAACCCGTGTTCCCGCACGGCCGGAAGGATCTCCGTCTGGATCTCCTGCGTGTCCCGGTCGGGGTAGAGGAGCGACCAGTGCGCGCCGAGCAGTTCCGTCCGCTCGTACCCGTAGAGCTCGGCGTAGGCCTCGTTGACGTAGATGAACTCGCCGTCCGCGTCGAGGATACTGATGCCCTCCTGGGCGGTCTCGATCGCCCGGAGGTGCCGTTGCTCGGTCTGTTCCGCCCGCGCTCGCTCGACGGCGTTGACGACGCGGTTGGCGAGCAGGGCGTACTGTTCGGTGCCCGTCTCCTTCTGGAGGTAGTCGGTGACGCCGGCCGAGATGGCGTCGCTCGCGATCTCCTCGCTCCCCTTGCCCGTGAACAGGATAAAGGGCAACTCGGGGCGGTCCGACCGAACGACCTCGAGGAACTCGAGCCCGTTCCGACCGGGCATGTCGTAGTCGGAGACGACGCAGTCGATAGCCCCCTCGTCGAGTCGGGCCAGCCCGTCGGCGACGCTCGTCGCCGTCTCGACGGTGAGTCGCTCGGCTTCGCGTTCGAGATAGGTCGCCACGAGATCCCCGAGATCCGGGTCGTCATCGACGTGGAGTACCCGAATCCCCCCCGATATCGACGTCGACGGTTGCATTCGCGATACTCGATCGAACGCTCGAATAAGCGTTGGGTCGCAGCTATCAACGCTGAGTGCGCGAGCGGCGGTCGGCTCCCGCGGCAGGCCGTCCCGTCGCTGGGCGGTACCCGCCGACGGCCCGGCGTCGAACCGCCGCCGACGTGGCCCCGGAGCGCCCGTCCGAACCGTCGAGCCGCCGGGCCGGATCCCGGGGCCGGCCCGCCCCGGTCGGGGCGGTTCCGGAAACCGTAGTTCTATACCGACTGGTCGTCCTCTTCGGATATCATGACGGCCGACGTCACCGTCCGCGAAGGGATCACGTACGCCGACCGCGAGACCGGCGAGCTGAAACTCGACCTCTACCTCCCGGAGCAGGAGAACCCACCGCTCGTCGTCTACGTTCACGGCGGGGGGTGGGTCGCGGAGACGCGCGCGAACATCCCCGATCCCGAGCGGTACGCCGCCGAGTGGGGCTGTGCGATCGCCAGCGTCAGCTACCGACTCCAGACGGTCCCCGACGGGGCGGCCGTCGAGGAGATGTACGATCCGTCGAACCCCACCCCGCGGGGCGCCTTCCCCGACCACTTCGTCGACGTGAAAGCCGCGATCCGATGGCTGCGCGCTCACGCCGGCGAGTACGGCTACGACGCCGAGCAGATCGCCGCGTGGGGCTCCTCGGCGGGTGGGCATCTCGCCCTCCTCGCTGGCGTCGTCGACGACATCACCGACCTGGGGGACGCCTTCGCCGACGAGGTCGAGCAGACCGTCGCGCCCGGCGAGTCCGGTGCCGTACAGGCCGTCGTCAGCTGGTACGGCGCCGCCGACTTCAGGATCGTCGATGATGGGGACGAAGAGGGCGACGGGCTCATTCCGCTGTTGCTGGGCGGCCCCCAGTCCGAACACCCCGAGCGGTGGGCACAGGCTAGCCCCGTCACGCACGTCACGCCCGAGAGCCCACCGACGCTGTTGATGCACGGCCGCGAGGACGAGGTGGTCGACGTGGAACACAGCCGCCGCTTTTTCGACGCCCTGGAGGAGGCCGGCGTGGACGCGGTCTTCTACGAGTTGCGCGACCTGAACCACGTCTGGGTCGAGGACGTCGAGGACATCGAGTCCGAGCGCGTGGCGATGGACCTGCTCGCGGCGGACCCGACCCACGCCCAGTCGGTCTACGAGGCGACACACGTCGAGGGCGGGTCGCCCGACCCCCTGCTCGCCGACCTCCCGCCCGCGGGCCCCGAGGCTATCCGGCGGTTCCTCGACCGGACTATCGAGTGAGCCGGTCCGGTCGGCGGCTGCCGCGAGGGGCCACGGCGTCGTGGTCTCGGATCGCGGACCGTCCGTAGACCGGGGCGCCGGCGGGACGCGAACCCGGTAGCGACGCTGCACGGCCCCCGGCTGGCGGTCGGCCAGTGAACTCGGACCCGTCCCGGGGATAGAGATTTACGGGAGGACCGATTCGATATCGGTGGTTGAAACGCATCCCGGCTACAGCAACCAACGATCCGGATCTGAGCTACTATGGAAGGTCCCGACGACCCGATCGTCCTGCCGGCCGGTGTCGAGGTACGGGCGGCCGAGGCGATCGATAGACGCGAGATCGAATCGCTCTGGGAGTCCCGGACCGGGCTCGGGATCGCTCGGGTACTGGACGCCGTGTTCCACGACGAGAAGCCGGCCTACGGCTTCGTCGCGACGAGAGTCGAAACCGTGCTCGGGTTCGGAGTCGTGATCTGTGTATCCAGAGCGGACGCCGTCGAGCGCTTCGATGTCTCGCTGTCCGAGTACCCGCTGGGGGAGGAGGTCGCGATCTTTCACGCCAGCGCCGTTCGCGAAGGCTGGGAGGGCAACGGCATCGGTTCGGCCCTGATGGACGCGAGGCTCCGGTTCGCCCGGAGCGCCGGCGTCGACTCGGCCGTCGGGACGGCGTGGCTCCGGCCTCACACCGTCGATTCGTCGGCCCTCTTCGAGAAGATGGGTTTCGAGCGGATGGACACTGTCGAGGACTTCTACCGCTCGCTCGACGACGAGCGCGAGTGCCCCGATTGCGGGACGCCCTGCGAGTGCTCCGCTGGGATCTACGTCTGGACACCGGCGGACGCCGCTGACTGACCACTGCGGTTCCCGCCGAAGTCGGTCCGTCAGTGACGCTGCGTCCGGAGGACCTGGTCGCGATAGACGTCCAACAGACGGTCCGCGAACGCCCGGTCGTTCACTTCGACGTAGGCGTCGTCACCGAAGAGCTCCGACATCCCGTACGCCGAGTCGACGCCGACGCCGATGACCCCGATCCCGTCCCGTCGGCTCCGTTCGATCTGTTCGCGGGCGTCCGACTTCGGGTCCGAACTGTCCGACAGGCCGACGTTCGGCGCGCCGTCCGTGACCACTAGCAGTATCCGTTCGTTCGCGTTCGCGCCGCGCAGCAGTCGGCGCCCTTCCCGGATCCCGTCCGCGAGCGGAGTGCTCCCGCCGGTTCCGACCGAGGAGAGGTGCGCGGGCTCGAACGGTTCGTTCGGGCCGGTCACGAGCGGGACCGAACGGTCCCGCCCGTGGAACCCGGCGGCGACGAACTCGTCGCCGAGGAGGTCGGCCGCGCTTGCGAGCGACGCGAGGGCGACTTTCGCCTCGAACCCGTCCATGCTGCCGCTGAGATCGATCGCCACGCCGAGACACCGCGACCCGGTCCCGGTGTGACGGCGGCGAGTGAACAGGCCGTCGTTCGGGAGGCGCCCGCCCGCCGACCGCGCGACCGCCGGCAGGTCGAGCCGATGGCCGGTGTGTGCCCGCACCTCGCGGCGCTCCTCCGGCGGGAACTGCGCGAGCAGTTCCCGGATCGTCTCGTCGAGCCCCCGCTCGCTCATCGCGTCCAGCACCTCCTGTGGGTCGCCGTGCCCGCCGATCCGGTCGTCGCGGTCGGCCCTGAGCCCCTGCAGTTCGCTGCTCGTCCGCCGGTCCAGGCTCGCGAGGTCGCCCAGCGCGTCGTCGATGACCGTCCCGTCGCTCTCCTCGTATTCGACGTCCACGATGCTCACTTCCCCCCGCGACGATGCCGACCGCCGCTCCGCGTCGGCCAGGAGCCGCTCGGTGAAATCGGCGTCACCAGCGCCCGCCGGGGCCGTTTCCGCGGGATCCCCGGCGGCGACCGACGCGTCGTCCCTCCGTTCGTTCGACTCGCCCGCCTCGGCGACCACGTCCTCCTCGTCGGTCTCGACGCCGTCGGTCGTCGCGTCCCCGGGCGCCGACTCCGTTGCCGCGTCCCCGTCGCCGCTTCCGGGGTCGTCTTCGTCGCGGCCCCCGTTTTTCCCGTCGGAACCGTTGGTCTCGCCCCGCCCGGGTTCGGCAACGGCGGCCGTGTCGTCCCCGGTCTGAGCCGCGAGACGCTCTTCGTCGAGGCGTTCGGGGAGATCGCGCTTCCAGTGGTCGCCGCGGGCACGCGCGAGGCCGCGCCGAGCGACGTAGACGAGCCCGTTCCACCACCGGCGCAGTAGTTCGGCCGTTCGGCGCAGAGCGGATCCGATCAGCGCCGGGACGCGGCGCAGTCCCGCCCGGACCGCGTTCCCGAACCGACGGAGCGTCGCCACGGCGGCGTCCCACAGCCCCGCCGCGCGAGCGACGAGCGGCTCCCAGACGCCGGCGGCGAGCGCCGCCAGCCGGACGAGCAGCCAGACCAGGAACACCGGGAACAGAGCGGCGACCAGGGGCGGCACGAAGAGCACGTACGGGACAACCGCGATGCCCTCCGACGGCCCCCAGTCCGCGAACGGTTCGAGGAACGGGTCGACGTGGTCCTCACCGACGACGTGCTCGGCGAGTTCGTACGGAAGCACGAACAGCAGGGTGTACCCCATCAGCAGCGAGTCCAGATCGACCGCCCGATCGCCGGGGAGACGGGCGTTTACGGCGTCGGCGGCCCCGCCCGCGGACGAGGCGACGGCGCTCCGAACCCGTTCGATCCCGCCCCTGAGGCCCCCCCGGAGCCGGGCGGTCGCGTCCGTGATGCCGTTCCACGCGCCGGAGGCGCGGTCGACTATCGGCTCCCAGTAGCCGAGGCGTCCCGTAACGGACCGACACGCCCCCCAGACGACGAAGACCGGGAACAGGAGCGGATAGAGGAGGAAGAGCAGGTTGAACGGCCCCTGGGGGAGCGGCCTGTAGAACGATTCGAGCGCGTCCTCGAAGCCGAGGTACGGTGCCGCGAGGACGACGGGGAGGAGCGGGACCGTCCCGATCAGCTCGACGATGTCGCTCGCCGTGGTCGGCTCGTCGGACTCCTCCGATCCGGTCTCCCGCGGTTCGGCGTCCGTCTCCGGAGCCAGCGTCGCGGCGTGTTGAAACGGGAGGTCCAGCTCCTCGCGGAGGTGTCGCTCGGCCGTCCGGGGATGGTACAGCCGGTCGACCACCGTCTCCAGCACCCGGTTCGCGACCTCGTCACGGAGCTCGGCGGAGGCCCCGGGTTCGCGGACGCGGTCGAGTTCCGTCCCGACGTACGACAGCGTCCCGCGGACGTTCTCGGAGGCCGACTCCAGCCCCGCGACCCGCCCGGTGTAGGCAAGCTCGCGGACGCCCTCGAGCAGCGCGGCGTCCTCCCGGAGCCCGTCCACGCGGGGCTGCTCGTCGAACGTCGCCTCCATCCGCCGGGCGTATGCCCCCGCGAGCCCCCGGTACTCCGAGAGGCGGGCCGCGGTGACGTGGGCGTGCTCGACCATCCGGTGGACGAACGTCGCGACCGGTTCCGGGTGGGCGGTCCCCGCCGCGAACGACTCGGTCCGGTCCCAGCTGTCCACCCGCCGACAGTACGACAGGTGGTTGACCGTGTCGAGCAGCAGTTCGTACTCCCGCTCGCGCGAGAGGTCGGCGTCGAGGTACTCGTCGACCCTGGCCGGGAGTACGAACTCGTGAGACGGACCGTCCTCCCACGTTCGCCGCTCCTCGACCCCGAGCTCGTCGCCGAAGTCGATGTCGACCTCGTCGTCGCCGTACACCGACCCGAGGCTCTCGAGCACGCGCCGGAGTTGCGCCCGCCCGGCGTCGGAACCGTCCTCGCCCGCGGTCATCGGTCAGATGTCGTCCTCGTCGATCGCGCTCCCGGCGAGCACGTTCTCGACGAGCGTCGAGCGGTCGTCGCCCGAGACGCGGCCGGCGAGGTCGGACGCCACCCACTCCCTGGCGGCGTCCTCGCCGAGCGGGGCGCTCTGGACGTACGACCGGACCGTCGAGACGACCGTGGAGACTGCGTCCGGCTCGTCGTAGAACGGCCGGAGTAGCGCGTCTCGGAAAGCGGTCATCATCGGGTCGTCGATCCCCTCGTCGTCGTAGATGCGGGCGGTCTTCAGCCACTCGAGCACCAGCGCCGTCGGGATCCCCCGCTCGACCGACGACCCCGCGCGCGCCGCGGTGTCACGTACCTCGTTGACTGCGGTGAGGACGACCCGTACGAGCGGCCCGGGAACCGCCGTCCGGTTCGTGACCAGTTCGACCGCGGCCTCGAAGTCCGACTGCGCGAGGTACGTCATCTCGAACTTGCTGCCGTAACGGCGTTGCTCGGCGAGATCGAGCTGTTCGACGAAGTACTCCGGGCCCTCGTTGGTCGTGACGACGACGACCAGGTTGTACGGGTCGGCCTCGACGATCTCGTTCCCTCGCCCGGTGTGAACTTTGGCACGCCCGTCGAGGATCGGGAACAGGATACCCTTCGCCTCCGGTCGAGCCCGGTTCACCTCGTCGAACAGGAGGACCGTCCGGCGCTGCTGGCTCGACCTGAGCGCTCTGGTCACCGGCCCGTCCTGCCAGTAGACCGTCCCGTCGAGCATCGTCGGACTGCCGAGCAGGTCGGTCTCGCGGATGTCGTACAGCCCCTGCACCGTGAACAGCGGCGCGTCCAGGTCCTGGGCGAGCCGGCGGACCGCCGTCGTCTTCCCGCAGCCCGTCGGCCCGGTGAACCAGAACCGCGGGAGTTTCTCGACGTCACGGGCGTTCCGAACGACTGTCTTCACCCGCCGCAACTGACCCGTGTCGTGAAACGGCGGCACGCTCTCCGGGACCGCGTAATCGAAATCCTCGCGCCTCCTGTGGGGTATCAGTTCCCCGCTCTGGCTTTCCTGTGCGGTCATTGTAAACGCCGGATCGATGGTGTCACCGTCGGGTGTCTTCGTAGTTTACCAACAGTTTTCGACTCACTGATAGAGATATTCCCACCCTCGATGGAACGGTCCCCGATCCATTCAGTTGTGTGAGAATCAGGTTACCACTTCAAAACGGCGATACCGGTCGCAGGCGCGAGACACCGATCGAAACAGAGATAGCGAGCGTCGCCGCGTATACATGCGCCCTCTACTGTTCAGATCCGGCCGTAACGCTGCTATGGAACGGTGTGAACCGATAGTGATCCTCGAGAAGAGAGTCGGCAACATCGGGGTCTCGTAGTAACTGCAGGTCCCGCTCGTCAGTGAGGTCCAGCAACGACTGCCGAGCGACGACCATCCCGTCGCCCTCCTCGACGAACCGGGTATCGTCGCCGTCCAACCCGTACGCGTGGTGAAGTAATGGTGGGTCCGCCCGCTCGACGGCTCTCTCGTACGCTTGTTTGTACCCTCCCGAACCGGCGACCGGTTCGAGATCGTCCAGCGAGACGCCACCGACAAAAGTCATCGCGGATACGCCCCACGGAGGGCCACCGGGGAGAGCAGTTGACCGATACGTGTCTCCGTCGGCCTCGAACCGCTGGCGCAGAGGCCCCCCGACCTCGGACAGTTCTAGCCCGTCGAGCGGGCCACCGGGTTCGAACCCGGAACTCAGGAATACCGATTCGACCCGCCGGTGATCGACTCGCTGTCCCTCGGAGTGGTACGTCTCCTCCACGACCGGAAGTCGGTCGGCCTGTGCGAAAACAGAGTCAGCAAGGGCCTCCTCCAGAGCCGCTCGGTCTTCGTCCCGTAGTTCGACATCAGCCAGTGCTGACGCTTGTACGAAACGTTCTGGACTCCCGGGAGAGAGCTGCCGGAAGATCTCCGTATCGTCGGTCGACATCACCGCATCGAGTTCCGAACGGATGTGCTCCCAGTGATCCTCATCTCGGCGCGTGAACTCGGTCGCATGCGTTTGATTGATCTCCTCTACGGCCCGGAGAAATTCGAGCCGCTGTTCGAGATCGGCGAGCCGGTCGTCGGTAGCGTCGAGCGCCTCGTCAAACGGTTCGACCCACTGAACGCGCAGACGACGCTCCGCAATCGTCCGGATCTCGGATTCGATGTCCGAGTCCGTTTCCAGCGATTGAATCGCCGATTCAAGCTCGGGGCCGACTCGTTCGGCGTCGGGTGGCCACCGAACACCGTTTACTTCGTCGGGAACCCTGTCGAGGAGTTCGTCCCGAAGCGCTTCGCGACGTTCATCGAGCGCTGTGAGGATTCGATCAATGCGTTTCTCGTACTTATCTCGAACCCTAGATGCGTCGAAGCCACCGACGAACCGACAGCGAAATCGGCTTTCGAACGGTTCGTTCGGTTCGACTTCGAACAGGTCGTCCTGAATCCCCCGGATAGCGTCGTGATATTGGTCGCGTAACTCGTCCCCGCGTAGCCACCGTTTCAGCAGGTGTGCCTGTTCAGAGCTGAGATATATTTCCCTGGCTGCTCTGACTGCTTCGAGGTTGTTCCGAATACGAGTCTCGTCTATCGGTTCCATACCCAGTTCCCGCCGTAAGTCGTTCAGCTCCCGAAACTGGGTGAATTCCAACTCCGGGCTGTTTTCCGGAGAGCTGGCTTGCGTGATATCGTGAGCGAAGCGTTCGAGCGCTTCCTCTAGCGCGGTATGTAGCTCTTCCAGCCTGCGATAATTGCTCTCGAACGCGGCTACCCACTCGAGATCGGTATGCACGTCTGCTAGCCAGTCGTGCGAAGCGTCTTCGACGAGATGCGCCACCTCGTCTCGAGTTTGCTCGATCGTTGTAGCTCGGTCCGAAAGCTCATCGAGTCGGTCGCGGAGCTCGTCTCGCGCATCGAACAGCTGCGGCACGATGGGACCATGCTCGCGGTCGAGTATCGCCCGGAGCAGGTCTTGAGGGCGGTCCGCTTCGAATAGCCGTGCGCTTGCGACCAGGCGAGCGCGCGCTCGGATAGCCGCAAGCTCGGAATTCAAGCATTCCGTCAGCTTCTGCGACGTGATGTCGTCGTACTTCTCCGGCGCGATATCCGGGTCCCTGTCGTAGATGATCCGCAGTTTCCTGCGACGCTCTTCGGACGGCGACAGATCAGATTTGGGCGCGGTTACACTACTCTCGAGTTGATCGAACCAGTGCAGCCAGTCTTCGATCGCACCGGTCGCAACCGATCCGAGCACCTCATCCTCGAGTAGCGAACGGACGTGTTCAATTCGCTCGGTCAGGTCAAACACCTCCAGGTCCTGTAATCGAGAGAAAACCACGTTCTGGTGCTCCGGTTGCCCCTCGTCGAAGACCGTTTCCACGCCGGTATCACCCGTCTCGTATGTATCGAGGTAATTCGGTAATTCCGCCTCGAGCGCTCCGTAGAACTGTAGCTCGTGGTCGAGAGACTCGGTTCTATCCTCGAGGAATTGAGTAAACACCGCCTCAGACTCCGCAATTGACGGGGTCGTGTACTGTGAGATACCAGCAGTCGCAACGGTAAATGGAGCATGCCTGGGGGGACCCACATCGAGGGAGGAGTTCAGCCGTCGAGCTCCGCGTGATAGATTGGCGTGTCCGACTAAGGCGTTGACTGCGACCGTCGTCGTTTCGCTCCAGTCATCACCGGGCGGATCGACGAGCACGACGCTCTCGAACGGGGATCGATCAGTTAGAAAGCAGTATTCGAGTTCCGAAAGCGTCGTATAGGCGTTGATCAGTGCGTCCGAGCTGCTATCCCGAGATGGGAGCAGTCCCAACAGGTGGATACTCGCTCCAGCCGCCGCTTCTCGCGCGAGATCTAACGCCACACCGGATCCCGTGCCCCCGCCCAGCCCGGCGACAATGACGGCGTCTTCGCCCGCGTTGAGGGAGGACAGTAAGCTGTCCATCCCGTCGCGCGCTTTCGCGGCGTGAAACAGTCCCTTGGCGATCGCCCGTTTACGTATCGTTCCGTGGGCGAACGACTCGAGACCCCACTCGGTGTCGTCGGCAGTCAGCCACCACGTCGAAAGTCCACTGGAATCGATGACCTGTTGGGCGATCTGGTCCTGTCTGAGCAGGTCTGTATTTGCGACCGCATCTGCGGCATCGGCTAGATCGAGATACTCCAGCCGATGGGAAACGCCCCCCTGTCCGAGGGCCTGTGCAGTCTCTTCGATCCGTCGTGAAATTTCGTCGATCTGGTCTAGATCGGTTGATCTCTGACTCCGGTCAGTATCGAGTACGTACGCGTCGAACAGCCCGCTTCCCTGCTGGTCATCGAGTCCCGCCTCCAGAATCCAGTCCGTATTTAATGCGTCGTAAACAACGCTTTTTCCTGCACCCCCGATACCGACAACGACATCCGGAAAATCGATGAACTCGTCCTGAACAGCCATCCTACGACACATTACAATTTAGCGACTTATAGGTACGGGTAGTGACAAAGGACAGACCTGATCGCGGTCTCGCTCGATGGGCGGACTGTTAGATCACCGGTCACTGGCGACCGATCGCTCCGTGGACCGCCTCGCCTGCGGCGAGCGGTGCCCGACTGGACCGCCGCAAAACGGACCGTCGAAGAGGAGAGTCGGGCCGAAACGCGGCTCCGCCACACCAGCTAGCGGTCTTCGATACGGTCCTGATACGGCGGGAGTGGGTCCTGCCCGACGGCTTCCAGTTCCGCGAGACAGTCGGCCGCCTGCCGGCGAACCTGTCGGTCGTCGTCCGAGACCGCCTCCAGAAGCGTCGTCACTGCCCGGTCACGGACGGCAGGGTAACGCGTGCCGAGTTCACCGACGAGACGAATTGCCGTCTTTCGCACGTTCCCCCGGTCGCGCGACTCACTGTAGTACTCGACTGAAGCTGTGAGCACCGTCTCGGGGTCGAGTTCCGCGTGCTGTAACAGGTTCACCACCGCTTCGACGACAGTTTCGCGGACCCGAGTCCCATCGCTGAACAGACCGAAAAGGTGTGCGATGACTTCGTCAGCAGGGACGACATCTGTCTCACCGAGTTCGGTCAGCGTTTCGATGGCATCGACACGAATTCCCCAGTTGCGGTCGGAGCTAGCGTCGAGCAGGACCGAGATACCGCTCCGGTGAAGCCGTCTGTCCCCTGTGAGCGGGAGCAGCGTTGTGAGGGAGTCGAAGATCGCTTCGTTTCGATTGAGCGTTATCTCGTGATCGAGGAGTTCCGCGATGACAGAGTCGACGCGATCCGACGACGCGTGCTCGACGAACGTTTCTAGCGTGTCCGTGCGGGACGCCCCTTCCGTGATCGTGAGGAAGTGTGCAGTCTCTGCCGGTTCCGGGTCCGGTTTCGTCGGGTCTTGGGGCCAGCGTTCGAGTACCGTCTCGTAGCAGTCTAATCCACCGAGCGCCGCCACGCGTGCCGTAGCCCGAGCCAGGGCGCGTGCGGTGACGTGGTCGTCGCTGGACACTCCGTACGTTCCGCCAGCGGCCGAGCCGTCCATGTAACCAACTGCTTCCGAGATCAGCCAGTCGAACCGGTCGGCGACGGGAGGACTGTCCCGTGTACAGGTGCCGACGACTCGAAGCAGCCAGTACAGCGAGAGCGGTGGCACCTCCACGTCAGCGAGATCAGAGACGATCGCGTCGTCGTATCGGTCCTCCAGACGGTCGGACATGGCGTCGAGATGTCTGCGTACCGACCCGGGAGAGCCGTCGGCGATGGCGGCGAGGAGGCGGCCGGCGGCTTGACTGACTGGTGGACGGTCCGTCTCTACGAGTGCCGCGAGCGCCGTCTCGGCAACGCGGTCGCGTCTCGGAATCTCGTCCGGGGGAAGCGTCGCTAGCGCCGGGAGGAGTGCGCCCCGGACGACACGGTCCCGGCAGAACCGTTCGGTGAGCGTGTCTGTGATAGGCGCGAGCGCGCCGGCTTCGACGTCACCGATGTGGGCGATCGCGGTGGCTGCGGCCCGTCGGACGCCTCGTTCGCGGGCGCGAAGCCGGGTTTCGAGTTCCGACACGGCGCGGTCAGTGACGGTCGGGTCGACGGCTCCACAGTGACCCAGCGCTTCGCAGCAGGCGATCGTGACGTGGCGCGGCCCGTCGAGCGCGTCCGCGGCCGCGTCGACGAGCGGCGTCGTGACATCGAGTCCGTCGCCGACGAGGTGAGCCACTGTTCGCGCGGCTTGCGCGCGGACGACGGCGTCCGGGTCGCGCAGTCGTTCGACGAGCACGTCTTCGACCGGTGAATCGGCCGTTTCCGCTGGGAGCGAGCGCAACGTACACAGTGCAACGTCTCGGACGGGCGGCGTCCCGAATCGCGCGTACCGCCGTATCACGGGGGAGAGCGCGTCTCGTCCGACAGCGCCGGGCGGGATCGATTCGAGCCCCGGTGCGGAACCACCCGCGGGCTCGGGCGCGAGAGTTGCGAGCGCCCCGAAGAGCGTGTCCGGTGCCGCCGCCTCGTCGAGGGCGACGGCGCTCGCGAGGAGGTGCTGGCGAACGTAGGGACGAAGGTCCGGATCGTGGGCGCCGATAGTTACCAGCAGTTCGGCCCCACGCCGGCAGTGGTCGGGATCGGTCGCCGCGAGATGGGTCGCGATCTCGTCGACCTGCTCCATCGTGGCGTCTTCGGGGCCCTCGAGATGGGTGGGCAAGGACTCCGAAGGTTCAGCGCCGTCTTCGCCGAGGGCGGTGGCAGCACGGCGGACATCGGGGCTCGGGTGTGCGGTCCACGGTGCCAGTTCGCCGTCACCGGGCGCGGCAGCATCACGGCCGACGGCTTCGAGTAAACTCGCCGTGAGCTCGCCGTCGTCGCTCCAGAACCCGTCCCGGAGCCACTTCGCCGCGGGGACCGTCTGGGGAATGGTCTCGGCGAGTCCGCCGAGCCATCCCGTGTCGTTCGCGTATCCAGGGGCTATCGGACGGGCGCCGAACGGCGATTCGCGGCCCCGACAGCGGAGATACAGGCGGGGATGAGCGGTGACGATCTCCGCCAGGGTTTCGGCGTTCATTTCCGGCAGCGTAGCGATCGGCGGGTGATTTACCAGAATACGGGCGGCAAATCTCGGTGTGTGGTCCGCGAGGAGGCGGAGACAGGCGAGGGTCGGTGTGTCCTCGTCGCGTTCGGCGAACGAGTGAAGCCGGTCGATAGCCCGGTCGCGTATCTCCGTGTCCGCTGTGCCGAGGAGAAGACCCGTAGAGAGCCACGCGACGGCCGGCGGTGACGTGTCTTCGGCACGGACGATATCCCCGAGGGTTTCGGCAGTTTCCCGGTCGATAGTGCCGCCGTTCGCAACGGCCCGGGCGAGCAGTTGCGCGCTGGACTCCGTAGAGTCATGTCCGGTCGGGAAAGAGCCCAGCAGCGTCAGCGCGGCGTCAGTTACGAGCTGTGGTGACGCGTCGACGAACGGCTCGAGCGAAGGCCCACTCGGTTCGGAGCCGAACAGATCGCCCAGGTCACCGTCCCCGTCCTCGTCTTCGTCCTCGGATTCGCCGTCGCTCTCCAGCTCGTCTCGAAGGAAGCGACGCTGCAATTCGATAGCATCGCCGAGGAACGCCGGGTTCCGCGTGTCACACGCCGTCAGTACGCGCGCCGCATCGTCTCTCACTGTGGGGTCGTATTTGAAGACGCTCTCGGTAACGTGCCAGAGCGTGGGAGCGACGGCCGGATCGGCTTCGACGAGCGTCTCGAACTCTTCGAGCACCTGTCTGCGAGCCCCTTCACCGTCGTCCGCGAGGAGCGACTGTAGTATCCCGATCGCCGCCAATCGGTGGTCGGGTGACTGGCGAGCGATAACGCCGCACAGTTTCGCCGTCGCCTGCTGGTCCGCGAAGCCGCCCATCTCGGAGATCGCTCGGGCGAGTTCCACGTACCGCGGGATGTCGGGGAGCGTAACGCCGCGGTCCTCGAGTTCGTAGAGCGGGTTCAGGGTCTCGAAGAGGCCTTGCGACGTGAATTGAGCCCAGACCAGCATGTCGACAACGTGGGCCGCGATGTCGGGGGAATCCGTCCGGATCTCCTCGACGACGGTCAGGAGCAGGCTGATCGCAGCCCCCTCGACATCGCCGTCGCCGTCGGCGAGACGCGGGAGGACTCGTTCCCGTAACCGGTGTAAGTCGACGGTGGCGGGATCGAACGTGTACTCGAGTGCTTTGAGCGCGGCGTGACGGACTTCCCAGTCGTCGTCATCGGTCACCCGCAGGAGGTCGTCGCGGTATTCGCGGACTGCGCTGGAGTTCTGGCGAGCGACCTGCTTCAGCGCGATCGCGGCCGCGCCTCGGACGTCGGAGTCCGGATCCGCCAGCCGAGCGGCGATCCGGTCCAGATACGGTTCGACGCGGTCCGGACGGGGGGTTCCGAGCGTCGCGGTTCGCTGGATGTCCGCGACACGCCCCAGCGCTTCAATCGCCGTTGCCCGCACATCGGATACGGGGTGGTCGACACGCGCCGCGACCTCGTCAAGACCGGCGAGGTGGTCGGGAAGGATCCACCCGATCCGGCCGAGGGTTTCGAGCGCGTCGACGATAGTCGCGGGGTCGTCACTGTCGAGGTCCCAGACTCGACCGGCGATGACCGGACGGAGCATCGCGGGTTCGTCCGTCGCGGTTCTCGTCACGGCCCACGCCGCCTCGACCGCGGTGTCCGTCACCGCACTCTCGGTGAGGCCCACGAGCGGCCCGAGAGCCGGTTTCACGACGCCTGGCGCAGCCTCACCGAGGTCACCGAGGAGCGCAGCAGCGAGCGCGGGACGGACTTCTGACTCGGCGGGGTTCGAGAGCGCCGTTCCGAGCGAGTCCACCAGCGGCGAGAGGGCGCGCGGCCGTCGACGGGCGAGACCGCGCAGCGCGGCCAGTTCCTCGGGGGTCAGTGCGCGCCCCGGACGTAACGATGACTCGACCGTGTCGACGGCGTCGATGACGCGGTCCGGACGCGTCTCCGTCGCCGCGACGAGGGTCCGGAGCGCCTGTTCGCGTACCGGGTCTGGTTCGGCGTCGAGGTGCGCGAGCGCGCGGTCGATAACGTCGTCGGGCGTCGAACGTCCGGTCGCGAGTGCGGCGCGTAGTTGTCTCGGTGATTCGCCCGTCACGGGATCAGGCCTCCGTCGAGAGCAGCGTCCTGACGAGCCGCTGGAGCGTCCGTTCGAGCGAGTCCGTATCCGCGTAGATGATCTGGTCGAAGAACTCGGTGTGCGCTCCCGGTTCCGCCCCGATGTACACGCCGAACACCGGGAACGTACACTTTTCGAGCTCCGACCGGTACCGCGTCGGGTCGTCGGGTTCACCGTCGGTAACGACGACGACGAACGGGTACGAGCCGTCGCCGCGGTCGATCCGTTGTCGACTCACCGCGACCGCTGTCGACAGCGGCGTCCCCCAGTTCGCGCGCTCGGTCATCAGGCGGTCGACGTGGTCCGCGGGGCGTGCGCCGAACGGGACTTCGAGACAGGGATGGCCCTCCCAGACCGACAGGACGGAGACGTCGACGCCCACTTCGAACAACGCGTGTGCGAGCTGCGCGGTCGCCGTCTCGGCCGTTCGGATCGGGTCGCCGTCCATCGACCCGGACCGGTCGAGGACGACGAGACAGGAGTAGTCTTTCATCGTGCCGGACTCGCGGCGAGTGAACACGCGCTGGGTTCCGCGGGTCGCCGCGACCAGTCGTCGGCCGTCGAGGCGACCGGTGCGGTGCCCGCCCGTGTCCCGGGGCCGCCGCTCGCGCCTGAGCTGCGTCGCCAGGTCCTGCTGGAGCTTGCGCGACCGATCGACGGCCGCGGTCCATCGCTCCGTATCCCCTTCCTCGACCGGATCGACGACAACGACTTTTTCGAGGTCCGTCGTGTCGTCGACGATCCCGAGCAGTCGCCGTGCCTCCCGTTCAAGCGGCGACCGCCTCGCGGTTCCCCGTGAGGCCTGCGCCCGCGTTCGCTGCCGAGCGACGCGGCGAACAGTCTCGTCTTCGAGCGTTCCGGGCGGACGGTGGTCATCAGGAGCACCCGCCTCGGTCCCCCGCCCGGTTCTAGGCTGTGTCGCCCGCTCGCCGCGTCGGTCGCCGGTGACGTGTTCGCTGGCCGCTCGTCTATCGGGGAGTTCGTCCGCCGGCTCGACGCCCCAGCGCTGCCGTGCCCGCGCATCCGCGGGACGGACCGGTGCCGTCTGGAGTCGGGTGCTCTGCAGCGGCGGGAGCGACTCGAACGCGGCTCTCGCGGTCTCGAAGAACTCGCGCGCCCGGTCGACGCGTCTCGTCCCGCTGGGTTCGGACAGCATCTCGGTCACGTAGTCGTCCATCGCCGGAACCAGGTCGACGAGCGCCGCTCGCCGGCCGTTGTGGACGACGCGCCGCTCGTTCGCCGGGTCGACGATCGCCTCGAACCGCCCGCTGTCCACGAACCCCCGGTCGAGCAGCCCGACCGCCAGCGCTTCGAAGACGGTGTAGGACTGGACGGGGTCGGCGTCGACCGTCTCGAGGTCGAACAGTTCGACGTACTGGCGGTGTCGGCGGTCGGCGCGCTCGGCGAGCACTTCGTTGAGGACGACGAAATCGCCGGTGACGTTGAACTCGTTGGCCACCTGGGTTTCGACGACCGCGTCCTCGACCGTGTTGTACACCATCCGGAACAGGTCGCGCCACCGGCCGCCGACGGTCTCCAGACACTCGCCGAACCGGTCGAAATCGGAGTAGTAGACGTGGCCGAGTTCGTGGAACAGGAACGCCACCTGCAGTGACCGGTCCCAGAGCCCCTGTGGAAGGTCGGTTCCGTACTGCTCGTATTTCTCCGTGGGGATCAGGATCTCGTACGCCTCATCGTGTCCCTCCTCGTCGGGTCGTGCCAGCGCCCGGTCTTCGTCAAGCGCGACAGTCACGTTCGTCCCCCGGTCCGTACAGAGCGACGCGAGACGTTCGAGTTCGCGGCGGCGCTCCTTGGACGCCCGCTCGGGCGTCGAAAGCGCGGCGAGGTCGGCGGTGCTGGTCTCCTCTGTCAGGTGCATCTACAGTCGCTTGTCGATGAGCGTTCGGACGAGCGATTCGTCGTACTCGTCGACGCGGGCGACGAGTTCGCTCCGCGCCGCCTCCTGCAGCGGCATGAAGTCGTCCTCCATGAACCGGGCGATCCGCACTAGCTCTCGCGTCGTGACCGGCGTCGAGAGCTCGCCGTCCATGTACGCCTCGCGGAGCCGACTCGCGAAGGACACCAGCTCGGCGATCTGCGCTTCTTTCCCCCTGTCCAGGTCTGTCCGGTCGAAGATCAGGTCCGCTTCGACCGACTGGGGCAGGTACGAGAGTTTCACGTGCCGGAACCGGTCCTCGAAGGCGTCGTTCAGCTCGTAGGTGCCCTGATAGCCCGGGTTGGACGTTGCGACGACGCGGAACTCCTCGTGGGGCGTGATCTGTTCGCCGGTCTGGGGGATGGTGAGCGAGCGGGTCGCCCGTTGTTCCATCACGGCGTTCAGCGCCGCCACGGTGTTGGCGTCCGCCGCGTTGATCTCGTCGAGCAACAGGACCCCACCCGCTCGAACGGCCCGGGTGAGCGGCCCGTCGATCCACTCCGTGACCGTGTCCCCGCCGTCGGAACTCACCAGATGGAGGTGACCCAGCAGGTCCTCCTTGTACGTCGTCTCGGAGAGCGTCACGCGGTACAGCGGCCGGTTGGTCATCGCGCAGATATACCGTGTGAGGAAGCTCTTCCCGACCCCCGGCGGGCCCTTGAGCACGACGTTCATCTCCAGTTCCAGCGCCCGGGTGACGATCTCGACATCCGTCCGATCACCTTCGATCTGTCGGTGATGATACGCGTCCTGTTCGAGCGATGGGATGTTCTCGTGGCCAGTATCGGCCAAGATCGACAGTTCACTAAACGACTCACCCGTGCGTGACCCGACTGCCGTAGTCTCGTTCGCCATCGAATTCACTGAATTTCCGTTCGTCATTCGTTCCATGAACGCTTACCGCGAACCCGAACTGACCCGAACCTCGTCGTAGATGACAGCTAACCCACCGAAGATTCCCCGTTGACAGCACATCTTCCGGTTCATCTGGTAAAGGCTTTGTTACGACTTGGGAGGCAATGTCAGGAGGCTCGACTCGGACAACCGAACCAATCACACAGATCAACTTGATTGAGGCCTGTGTTTGGGAAATTAGATCACATCGCTCATTATCGTGATGGCCTGCAGGGGCCCGCGTCCCGCACTCGGGACAGACTGTCGCGGTCGTTTCGACAGTCGGGATCCGGTCGGGCATCACCGATCCGCTCCAATCGGCAACCCGATCATTGACGATTCCAACAGGAGAACACGACCCCTTCATCTCGACGACGAATAGCACACCCGCGGCTAGCCACGATATCGAAACCGAAGAACAAGGCCGTGAGGGCCTTTATTTCTGAGTCCGGGTGCGAGAATCGAACCCGCGTCTCAGCCTCCACAAGGCTGAAGGATAACCACTACCCCAACCCGGACACGCTCCGTCGAGGCGTATCGGGATAGCCGGGTAGAATTGAAATACGTTACGACTCCCGGGCCGGCGTGTGACGTAGCGTCACGCATCAGTCCACGAACGCCGGGACGCTGAACAGTACATACCCACCGAGTACGCTCTCGTTGCTACTATCGAAACAGCCACAGCCAGCGGTCCGACGCGCCAAATTATCCACCGAGCCCTCGCTGGTGGGAGCAAGCCGAGAAGATCGCCCCGAAGGCGACGAAAATCGTGGAGGGGTGCCGGGGTGTCCGTCGCGGTGGGTTACCGCTCGACGGCGACCGCGGCGTCGGACTGGAGCCAGGCCTGGTCGTTCTCGGTGTCGTGGACGAGCGTGATCTCGTCGTCGCCGTGGCCGTACTGGGTCGTGATGTACCGCTGGCGTCCCTGTTCGTCGTGGTCGTGCGTCGCGTCGTGGTGTGTCGTGTCGGTCATTGTGATCGAGGGGACAGTCACGGGTGGTCGCCCCGTGAGCGCTTCGGATACGGGTAGGATCCGTTCGGGGGTAAGTATCCCTTCAATGCCTGTTACCCCTGGGCGACCCCCCACGCTATGAGTGTAGCCCCCCGGGGGAGCCCTCGTTGTGGGGATAGGGTCGACTTATCGGTCGTTAGCCCCAGATACGGACGAACGTACGATCGCTCCTGTAGTACGTACCGACCACCGGGTAAACCGCCCGTTACGTGTAGATAACTCGATAATACTTATCGCGACTATCGACGGAGTGGGTGTGTGAACGGGACAACGAGCGCGGACGGTGCGGCCGGCGGGACGCGTACGGAGGACGATGGCTGATGGCGGCGATCGAACTCGACGGGCTGACCAAGCGCTACGGCGACGTGCTGGCGGTCGACGACCTCGACCTGGAAGTCGAGGAGGGCGAGATATTCGGCTTCCTGGGCCCGAACGGCGCCGGGAAGTCGACGACTATCGACGTGCTGCTGGATTTCGTTCGGCCTACCGTGGGGTCGGCGACGGTCCTGGGCCTGGACGCACAGACCGACAGCCTGGCGGTCCGCCGGCGGATCGGCGTCCTCCCCGACGCCTACCACGTCTACGACCGCCTCACCGGGCGCCAGCACCTGGAGTTCGTCGTCGACTCGAAGGACGTCGCCGGAGCGGACATCGACGAAATCCTGGAACGGGTGTCGATCGCCGAGGCGGCCGACCGGAGGGCCGGCGGCTACTCGAAGGGGATGCGCCAGCGGCTCGTCCTCGCGATGGCGCTGCTGGGCGACCCGGATCTGCTGATCCTCGACGAGCCCTCGACGGGGCTGGATCCCAACGGTGCCCGACAGATGCGGGAGATAATCGAGGCCGAGAACGACCGCGGGACGACCGTCTTCTTCTCCAGCCACATCATGGAGCAGGTCGAGGCGATCTGCGACCGCGTGGCGATCATCAACCGCGGGCGGCTCGTGGCCGTCGACTCCATCGACGGGTTGCGCGGCCAGACCGAGACGGTCACGACGCTCGAAATCGACGTGGGCGGCGCCGACGGCGAGGACGCCGAGGCGATCCGCAACCGCATCTACGTCACGAGCGCGACGCTGGCGGGCGACCGGCTGGAGGTGACGCTGACCCGCGACGGCTCGAAGTTCGCGGTGCTGAAGGCCCTCGACGAGCGCGGCGTCGAGATCCGCGACTTCTCGATCGACGAGTCCTCGCTGGAGGACCTCTTCGCCGAGTACACGACCGAGCGACAGGAGGTGTCCCAGTGAGCACCCTCGCCGTCGCGAAGAAGGACTTCCGCGACGCCGTCCAGTCGCGGGCGCTGTGGGGGCTACTGGCCGTCTTCGTCGTCCTCTCGGTCGCGCTCACGTACGCCTACGTCGAGTTCCCGGCGCTGGTCAGCCCCGGGGCCGACCCGTCGCTCGGCGGGCTGGTCTTCTTCACGGCGGGGATCGTCAGCCTGTTCGTCTCGCTGTCGGCCATCGTGATCGGCTACAGGGCCATCGCCGGCGAGCGGGAGATCGGCAGCGTCAAGCTCCTGCTCGCGCTTCCCCACCGCCGACGGGACGTGCTCTTCGGGAAGCTGCTGGGCCGGACGGCCGTCCTCTCGCTGGCGCTGGCGGTCGGCCTGGCCGTCGGCTTCGGGTTCGCCTTCGCCATGCTGGGATCGCTGGACGCGACGACCGTTCTCTCCTTTCTGGCCGTGACGCTGCTGTTCGCGGCGGTGTACGTCTCCGTCGTGGTCGGCATCTCGGCGACGACCGGCTCGACCTCGCGGGCGACGACGCTGGCTATCGGCTTCTTCGTCGTCTTCGAGTTCCTCTGGGACGTGGTGCCGATCGCCGCCGTCTACGTCGCCAACGGCTTCGCGCTCCCCCGGCAGATGCCCGACTGGACGGTCCTCGTGATGCAGGTGCCGCCGTCGACGGCCTACACCGCCGCCCTCACCGCACTGTTGCCCGGCGTTGCCGACTCGCTGCCGACCCGGACGTTCGCCGGCCAGGGCGTCGACGCCTTCTACGCCGTCCCCGAGGTCGGGTTCGCCGTCCTCGCGTTCTGGCTGGTCGTCCCGCTCGCGGTCGGGTACTTCCGCTTCGACGCCGCAGACCTCTGAGGGCGGTCGCGCCGTCCGGTCCGGCGGGGTGGTGGGCTCGTCTCGGGGACGGGCGGGGCGACGGGGCGAGCCCCGGGTCCGCGGAGCCCTCGGACTGGCTCGACTCAATAGCCCTCAATAGCCGCGAGTATCCGGTTACAAGGCCGAGGCGGGCGAGCGATCCGCCGATGACAGCGAACAACCCGAGGGGACCGAGCAGGCGCGCGGTGCTCGGGTCCGGCGCCGCCCTCCTGGCGTCGCTCGCGGGCTGTTCGGGCCTCGTCGGGACCGAACCGGCCGACACCCGGACGCCGCCCCATCGGTCGTCCCCGCCGTCCGAGACAGCGAGCAGCGGCCCGGCCGAACGGAGTTCCCCGGCGCGGACGCCCACCGCCACGGCTCGGCCGGTCGGGCCGGTCCACCTGCAGGTCACGGGCGACCTCTGGCCGGTGGTCGGCTACCTGGCGCGGGCGTGGAACGCCAACCGGTCGCCGGAGGGCGGGGGGATCTGGTCGGGCGCCGCCGAGGCGCTCGACGCGGAGGCGCGGCTCGCCGACCACTTCGCGGCCGAACACGGGATCGACCCGACGGGGACCCGTTCGGACCCACCGTTCGGCCTCCTCACGTCGGTCGCCGCCCCGGAACCGACCGCCCGCGACCTCGCGGCCGGCCGCGTGGACGCCGGCGAGACAGACCGGGGAGCGGTCGACCGTGTCGCGTCCGAAAGCGAGGACTGGCCGGACCCGGTCGGCCACACCGTCGCGCGCGAGGGGCAGGCGTTCGTCGTCAGCCCCGCGCTGACCCAGGCGGGGGTGACGCGGCTGACCGTCGCCGAGATCCGCGACCTCTACGCCGGCGAGGTCGGAAGCTGGGCCCCCGTCGGCGGTCCCGACCGCGAACCCTACGTCGTCGCGGGGCCGACGGGAACGCCGGACCCGCGGATCGAACGCGAGTTCTTCGGAGCGCGGCCGATGGATGGGGTCGACGTTCGGTTCGGGCGGCACGACGGCCGCGCGAAGATCGTCGAGGAGCGCGACGACGCGGTCGCGTACCTGGGCGTCGGCGCGGCCGCCGACCGGTTCGAGGCGCCGGCCGTCGCCGTCGACGGGACGGCCCACGGCGTGCGCGATCCGGGATACCCGACGACCGATCCCGTTGCGGTCTACACCCGCGGGCCGCCCGACGAGCGCGAGGCGGCCGTGGTCGACGCGCTCACGTCGCCGGTGGGTCGCGAACTGGTCCGCGGCGATCCGGAACTGATCGCGGTCCGGTAACCGGTCGGAGTTCGGATCGTGGGCGCTCCGCGGGCCCGCAGCCACGGAGCCGCGCTCACTCGATGTCGCGCGACCGGAAGCGCCAGTAGCCGACGGCGACCGGGACGACGAACCAGAACGCGAGCACGCCCGCCAGCAGCAAGCGGCGCGACCCCGAGACGATCCCCAGCGAGCCGTAGGCGTTCGCGGGGTTGGCCCACTGGAGGTAGTGGTACCACTCCGGCGGCGACCCGGGGGCGTACGCGAGGTCGCCGCCTCGCGGGAACTCCCCCTCGACCAGCCAGTAGGGGACGCCGACGAGTGTCCGCCACAGCCTGGTTATCACCAGGATCGCGCCGAACGACGCCCCGATAGCCGTGATCCGCCCGCCGGCGAACGCGGAGATGCCGACCGAGATCCCGAACAGGGAGAGCCCGACCCCCGCCATGGCGGCGACCCCCAGCGCGAGCGGCCCGGGGTCGACCGCCGTCGGCCGGACCCACAGGATGGCCACCGCCGCGAGGGCGCCGACGAGCACCGCGGCGACGTAGAGCGCCGCTCGACCGGCCAGCTTCCCGACGACCACGTCCCGCCGCGTGACCGGATACTCGGTCACGACCTTGAGGCGGCCGGTCTCCGTCTCGTCGACGATAGCGAGTGCGCCGAGCAGGACCGTCGCGATGACGACCGGATACGGCGTCCCGAGTTCGCCGAACAGCGGGCCGTACGCCGTCCCCAGCGCGGGGAGCGACGCCTCCGCCGCCGCGCTCGGCCCCGGCACGCGCAGCGCGGCGAGGACGAACTCGCCGACCAGCACGACCACCAGCGCCGGGACCAGCCAGGACCGCCCGATCGCGGCCAGGTCGGCCAGCGCGTAGCTCAGCGCCGGGCGGTCCCGGACCGACACCGGGAGCGAGGGCGTCGGGAGTTGCGGTCGAGACACCGAGACCGCGTCGAGCCGCCGGCGGAGCGCCGCGAGTCGGCCGCCCGCCCCGGCGTCGAGGTCCCGGTTCCGGAACCGGAGGTAGCCGACCGCGACCGGCACGACGCCCCACGCGACCAGCACGCCGAGCGAGAACCAGTCGATGGCCCCATGGAAGTGGTTCGCGCCGGTGTAGGCGTTGTTCGGGTTGAGCACCTGGAGGTACTGGATCGCCTCCGGGTCGGCCGCGATGACGAAATCCAGCTCGCCCTGGACCGGGGGACGCCCGTTCAGGAACCGGAAGACCGGGCGGACGACGACACCCTCCCAGTAGTTCGCGAAGAAGACGTACACGCCCAGCGCCAGCGCGAGCGCGCGGAGGCGCGTGCCCGTGACCAGCGAGGCGCCGACGGCGATGCCGAAGTACGCCAGCGCCAACAGGAGCGTCAGCGCGGTCGCGAGCCCGAGCGCGGACGGCGAGACCCCGTCGAGGCGGACGACGAGGATCCCGACGGCCAGCGCCTTCGCGGCCAGGACGACCGCCGCCAGGACGAGGCCCCGGCCGAGGACCTTCCCGACGACCAGGTCGCGCCGGGCCAGCGAGACCCCCGAGAGGACGCGCAGGCTGCCGCGCTCGCGCTCGGCGGCCACCGCGAGCGCGCCGACCAGTATCGCCGCCAGGGCCACCGGCCGCTCGAAGCCGTTCAGCAACACGAGCGCCATGCGGTCCACCGAGGAGTTCGCGAACAGCCGTTCCGAGGCCCGCGCGACCAGCGGGAGGGTGACGACCCCGATCAGCCCGACCAGCGCCCACACCAGCCGCGACCGCCGGGCCTCGCGGACTTCCTTGTGAGCGACCGTCAGCGCGTTCACGGCCGTCCCTCCGCGACCGCGGTCCCGCTCCCGGATTCCCGGTCGGTGTAGGCGGCGAACAGGTCCTCCAGCGACGGGTCCCGGACCGTCACGTCCTCGGCCGCCATGCCCGCCGACTCGACCCGCCGGATCACCGCCGCCTTCGCGGCCGGGTCGCGGCAGCGGACCCGGAGGGTGCCGTCGCCGGTCGTTCGCCCGGTGACGCCCTCGATGTCGTCGAACTCGACCGGCCGGACCTCGTCGACGTGTACGGCGACCCGGGACTCGGCGCCCAGCGCCCCCCGGAGCCCGGCCAGGGTGTCCTCGGCGATGAGCTCGCCGTCGCGGAGGATGCCCACCCGGTCGCAGAGCCCCTCGACCTGGTCGAGGATGTGACTGGAGAAGAAGACGGTCGTCCCCCGCTCCAGTTCCTCGCGGACGATCCCCCGCAGGTCGGCCATCCCGTTGGGGTCCAGCCCGCTGGAGGGCTCGTCGAGCACGAGCAGGTCGGGGTCGCCCACCAGTGCCATCCCGAGGGCGGTCCGCTGGGTCATCCCCGTCGAGTAGCCGCCGACGCGCCGGTCCCTGTCCTCGGGGGCCAGGCCGACCCGCTCCAGGACCGCGTCGGGGTCGTCGTCGGCGCCCTGGAGGTCGTTCGCCAGCTCGATGTGCTCGCGCCCCGTCAGCCGGTCGTAGAGGGCGTATCCCTCCGGGAGGATCCCGGTCCGCTCGCGGACGGCCGTCGACTCGCGCCCGGCGTCCAGCCCGAACACCGTCGCGCTGCCCGCCGTCGCCGTGGCGTACCCCAGCATGACGTTGATCGTCGTCGACTTGCCGGCGCCGTTCGGCCCGAGGAAGCCGTAGGCCTCGCCCGCCGCCACTTCGAGGTCGAGGTCCTCGACCGCCGTCGTCCCGCCGTACTCCTTGGTGACTCCGTCCAGGTTGATGACAGCCATCGGTACGTATTGCTCCGAAAATACGTCTCCGTCATCATTAATCTACGCACACGACCGGACGGCGTCGCTGGGTCGCTCCCTCCCCCGGTCCGGCGGCCGGGCGGTCGCCACTCGTCGGCGCCGCGGTCCCGCCGCCCGCGAGGGCGAAGCCTTTACCGGGCCGGCCGCGTACTCGCTCGCAAATGGTACTCGACGATCTGGGAACGTCGCTCCGGAGCACCCTCAACGACCTCCGGGGCCAGTCCCGCATCTCCGAGGAGGACGTCGAGGAGGTCGTCAAGGACATCCAGCGGTCGCTGCTGCAGGCCGACGTGGACGTGGACCTGGTGATGGAGCTGTCGGACTCCATCAAGACCCGCGCGCTGGAGGAGGAGCCGCCCGCCGGCACCTCCGCCCACGACTGGGTGCTCCGGGTCGTCTACGACGAACTCGTCGACCTCGTCGGAGACTCCACGGAACTCCCGCTCGAATCGCAGACGATCATGCTCGCCGGCCTCTACGGGTCGGGGAAGACCACCACCTCCGCCAAGATGGCGTGGTGGTTCTCCAAGAAGGGGCTCCGGCCGGCCATCATCCAGACCGACACCGACCGCCCCGGCGCCTACGACCAGTCCAAGGAGATGGCCGAGCGCGCCGAGGTCGACTTCTACGGCGACCCCGACGCCGACGACCCCGTCCAGATCGCCCGCGAGGGCCTGGAGGCCACCGAGGACGCCGACGTGCGCATCGTCGACACGGCGGGCCGCGACGGGCTCAACGAGGAACTCATCGACCAGATCGAGGACATCGAGGAGGAGGTCCAGCCGGATCGGGACCTGCTCGTCCTCGACGCGGCGATGGGCCAGTCGGCCAAGGATCAGGCCCAGGAGTTCGAGGACTCGATCGGTATCGACGGCGTCGTCATCACGAAGCTCGACGGGACGGCGAAGGGCGGGGGCGCCCTCGCCGCCGTCAACGAGACCGGCTCGTCGATCGCCTTCCTCGGGACCGGCGAGACGGTCCAGGACATCGAGCGCTTCGAGCCGTCGGGGTTCATCTCCCGGCTGCTCGGGATGGGCGACCTGAAGCAGCTGACCGAGCGCGTCGAGCGGGCGATGGAGGAGACGGGCGAGGAGGAAGAGGAGTGGGACCCCGAGGACATGATGGAGGGGAAGTTCACCCTCCACGACATGCGCAAGCAGATGGAGACGATGAACAAGATGGGGCCGCTCGACCAGGTGATGGACATGATCCCGGGGATGGGCGGCGGGCTCATGGACCAGCTGCCCGACGACGCGATGGACGTGACCCAGGAGCGCCTGCACGACTTCGAGGTGGTCATGGACTCGATGACCGACGAGGAACTCGAAAATCCGCGCGTCGTCGGCAAGAGCCGCATCGAGCGCATCGCCCGCGGCTCGGGCAAGCCCGAGGAGCGGATCCGCGAGCTGCTCGAACAGTACAACGCCATGCGCCAGATGCTCGACCAGTTCCAGGGCATGGGCGACGCCGACATGGAGCGGATGATGAAGCAGATGCAGGGCGGCGGCGGTGGCGGCATGGGCGGTATGGGCGGCATGGGCGGCGGCGGTGGCGGCGGCCCGTTCGGCGACTGAGCTACCCGTCCCCGCTCTCCGCGCCGTCGGCCTCCGCCGCGGCGCCGTCACCGTCGCCGTCGATGTCGCGCCGGTCCAGTTCCGCTTCGACCTCCTCGGCGACCGCATCGTCCAGTTCCGCTTCGACCTCCTCGGCGACCGCATCGTCCAGTTCCGCTTCGACCTCCTCGGCCACGGCGTCGTCCAGTTCCGCCCGGACTTCGGCCTCCACCGCGTCGTCGAGTTCGGCGTCGACCTCCGCCGCCACGGCGTCCTCGACCTCTTCGGCGACGGCGTCGTCGACTTCGGCCGCGACCTCGGTCTCGACGCGGTCGTCGAGTTCGGCCGCGACGGCGTCGCCGACCTGGTCGTCGACGGCCTCGGCGACCTGGCTCTCGGCCTCGGCGGAGACGGCGGATTCGAGGACGCGCTCGTAGATGGCCATCTTCTCGTAGACCCGCAGGAGGTAGCCGACGACGAGCCCGCCCTCGAAGGCGGCCACCCGCGGGTCGACGCGGACGGCGAGGAACGCGAACCCGCCGATGAACAGCAGGCCGTAGGCCAGCTCGACGTAGAACTGTGTCTCGCGCTCGGTGCGTTCGCCGCGTCGCGATAGCGGTCCGATCATGGTGGCAGTGACGGTCCGGTTCACCCGACGAGGTGGAGCCGCTGGGCGGCCTCGAACGTCGCGAACGAGACCAGCCCGGCGACCGTCGGGGAGGCGACCCAGGTTGCGACCACCCGCTTGACCGTCCGCGGGTCAAACAGGTCCAGCTGGTCGCTGGCCCACGTCGCGCGCTCGGCCTTGCCGAGGCCCTCGGGGCTGACCAGCGCCGACAGCGGGACCCGGCGGCTGGCCCGGCCCCACCCGAGGCCGATCACGCAGGTCGTCAGCATGATCGCCAGGCTCGCCGGGATGCCCGCCCAGCTCAGGCCGGTGATGACCGTGGCGGCGACGGTCTCGACGACCAGCGCCGCCTCCAGCGACAGGTCGGTGATGTCGTCGCCGACCGTCTCCATCGTCCGCGGCCCCAGCAGAAAGGCGCCGGCGCCGATGGCCGCGCCGCCGAGCGCGACGCCGGGGGTCATCCCGACCGCGCCCGAGCCGACCAGCGGCGCGACGGCGTTGGCGACGTTGCTCGCGCCCGCCGAGAACGCCATGTAACAGCCGATACCGATCACGAGCAGTTCCACTATCCCGTCGCGGTCGCCGGCGAGGTCGTCGAGCCGGCCCACCACGTCGTCGTAGAGGTACCGGCCGAGGAACGCGCACACCCAGAAGGCGAGGACCGGGGCGACGAGCCACCAGACGACGACGGTGCCGACGGTCGCCCAGTCGAGCCCGCCCAGCGCGGCGCCCATCCCGACGACCGTCGCGACGGCCGTGATGCTGGTGCTCGTCGAGACGCCCAGGACGTTCCCCAGCAGGATGCCCAGGCCGACGAACAGCAACACGACCGCCGACGTGGCGGGCGTGAAGTACGACCCGGGGACGAAGCCCGTCCCGAGCGTGTCGACGACGTTGGTCCCGACGGTGAACCCGCCCAGCAGGGCGAAGGCCGCCATCAGCGCCGACGCCTGGCGCATCGAGACGACGCCCCCGCCGGTCGCCGGCCCGAACGCCGCGCCCGTCGAGGAGCCGCCGATGTTCACGCCGACGAACACCGCGACCGCGATCGCGAGTCCGAGGAGCACGTTCACTGTCGTCACCTCCACGTACTGCGTCACGTCCGAACTGCAACGGCGCCACGTCCCGAACCGTGGAGCCCGGCGGTGCGGACGGCGCGACCCGCGGCTGTCGCGCCGCTCCGGGACACGTCCGTCGATGTGTCGATCCTCGCGGAGCGTCCGCGAGCACGCGGAGTCGCGGCCCGCAACTGACTGCGACGAGAACGGGCGCCAGCGGGCGACGCCGTCGCTGACACCCTCGATTCGGTCGACGATCGATTGCGGTTCGTAATAAACTTCACGGACCGTGTGAGTCGGTACCGAACGTCGATGTCCGGGGAGCGACAGACCGCCGTCGCCGGACCGGGCGCTCCCGGCGGCGTCGCGTCCCGAACCGGTTCGGGATCTGATACACGAAACGGGTTTCGGCGGGTCGGCCCAAACGGGGGCATGCGCGTCACTCTCATGGGGACCGGCGACGCGGTCGGCGTGCCAGCCCCGCTCTGTGACTGCGAGTACTGCGCCGCCAGCGAGCGCCGCCGGCGCCCGGCGGTGCTGGTCGAGGTCGACGACCGGCGGCTCGTCCTCGACATCGGCCCCGACATCGCCGACCAGCTCCACGAGCTGGAGGTCTACGAGGTGGACGGGTTCTTCGCGACGCACGCGCACTTCGACAACTACTGGGGGATCAACGAGCTGAACCAGGCCGCGATGGACACCCACGTCCAGAACGAGGGCGAGTTCGACCACCCGACCTTCGGCAAGGAGGTCACCGTCTACGGCTCCCGGCCGGTCCGGACGTTCACCGAGGACACCTTCCCGCACATCCTCGACCACGTCGAGTACGTCCCGCTCGACCCCGACGAGGCGGTCCGCACCGACGCGTTCGACGTGCGGGCGTTCGGCATCGACCACGGCACCAAGGCCTTCCCCACGCAGGGCTACGCCGTCTCGACGGGCGACTCGACGGTCATCTACGCGCCCGACGTGGACAGCGTCGACTCGGTGCCCGACTTCTGTACCGGCGCCGATCTCCTCTTCTTCGACGGGTCGGTGCTCGGCGCCGAGTTCCACGGCGACGCCGACGACCTCCGGGCGGGCGCCCGCCGCTTCGACGCCGACCGGGTCGTCGCCACGAACGTCTCCGAGCACATGCTCGAATGCCACACCGACGACCTCGACGACGCCTCGGCGTTCGAGGTCTGGAGCGACTTCGACCGCGTCACCCTGTAGCTCGACCGCCGGGACGGAGCCGTTCGAGTCCGGGTCCGGGTTCGGTCCCCCGATTCAGCGGCCGTGGGTTCACGGCGTCAGTCGCGTCACGGAGAGCCACTCGACCCCGTCGCGGTCGTCGGCGTCCCCGTCGACCAGCGCGAACACCATCTCCTTGCGGACGCCGTGGGCGAGCCGCACGTCCAGCGCCAGGTCGCGGGGAGAGAAGGAGTGACCGCGTTCCAGTACGCGGACGAGCAACTCGGAGTGGCCCAGGTCCTCGACGGAGTCCACGTCGGCGTAGGTCCGGAAGTCGGCGCCGAACTTGTAGCCGGTCTTGGGGACGAGCCCGCGCTCGCGCAGCGACTCGTAGACCCGCAGGCGGCGGTCGAAGCGCTCGCCCTCGACCTCGCGGCCGCGCTCGACCACCGCCTCCGCCCCGCCGTCCACGTCGAGGACGCCCTCGCGGGCGAGATACGCGGCTTCGAGCAGGGAGAGCTGGATCACGTCGCCGGCCCCGTCGTCGAGCGGCTGGCCGTAGAACCCCGCGTCGTAGAGTGCGGCCGGCGGGTCCCAGAGGAAGAGCCGGTCCGAGAGGAGGTCGCCCGCGACGCCCGCCGGCAGGTCCGTCTCGCTCGTCCCCGACACCTCGCGGTGTTCGGTCGCGAGGTAGGTGAGCGCGCTCTCCTCGTCGACGACGGCCAGCACCAGGTCCCCGAGGGCGTCGGCCGGGACGCCCTCGCGCTCGCTGACGACGGCCACGCGGTGGGCCACCTCGTCGTCCCACGGGCCCGAGCCGCGGGGGTAGACCACGAAGTCGACCGCGCCGTCGTCGACCGCGTCGCGGGCGGCCGGCGCGTCGCTCCACCCCTCGCGCGCCGGCGAGAGGTAGAACCCGCGGTCGCGCAGGTCCTTGTAGACGAGGAAGGCGATCTCCGAGACCGCGGCGGAACTGAGGAAGGCGCGGAAGTCCATCGCGGCGCCGTCCGGCCCCTCGACGGCCGCCAGGTCGCCGCGGTACAGCAGGTGGGCCGCCTCGACGGGCGCGAGTTCGAGCGCGCCGCCGTCGACCGGGTGGCCGTAGCCGCTGGAGTCGTAGAACCGCTCGCGGGCCCGCTCGCCCGCCCGCACAACCTCCCCCGAGAGCGTCGCGTGCATGTACGGGAGCAACCTGCCGGGGCGGAAAGCACCTGCGATCACGGGTTGGGGGGTATCCAAAAGACACTCCACGCCACCGGGCGACCACGGGGTATGGACGCGGTCTGTTTCGACATGGACGGCGTGCTGGTCGACTCCGAGGACTACTGGCACCCCTACGAGCGCGAGGAACTGCTGCCGCTGGTCGGCCTCGAAGACCTCGATCTGGACGAGATCACGGGCATGAACTACCGGGAGATCTACGAGTACCTCGACGGGACCTACGGGATCGAGGCCGACCGCGGGGAGTTCCTCGGGTGGTACGACGAGACGGCGACGACTATCTACGGCGAGGACGTGCGGCTGCTGGACGGCGCCGACGAGTTGCTCGCCGGGTTGCGCGACCGCGGGGTCACCCTCGCGCTGGTCTCCTCGTCGCCCCACGACTGGATCGACGTGGTGCTCGACCGCTTCGACCTGGCGTTCGACGCGGTCGTCAGCGCCGACGCGCTGGAGGGGCCCGGCAAACCGGAGCCGGCGGTCTACGAACACGCCGCCGACCGGATCGGCGTTGACCCGGCCGGGACGGTCGCCGTCGAGGACTCCGTCCACGGGATCGAGTCGGCGAGCCGCGCGGGCATGCACGTCGTCGGCTTCCGCCACGGCGCCGCCGACGAGACCGACCGGAGCCGCGCCGACTACGTGGCGAACTCGCCCGCGGACCTCCGGGAACACCTGCTGGCCCGCGCGGACGGCGAGTCCGCCTGACCCGGTCGGGCGCTACGCCCCCGCGCAGTCGGTGTCCAGACAGCGCCGCCCGGAGGGCGTCTCGAAGACCGGCAGCCCGCAGTCGCAGGTCCCGTCGACGACGCCGGTGGGGATCCCGAAACCGGTGTCACACTCCGGGTAGCGCTCGCAGCCGGCGATGAGCCCGCCCCGGCGGAGGACCCGCAGGTCGCCGTCGCAGTTCGGACAGTCCCACTCGCGGTCGAAGCGTTCGGTCACCCGGTCGTCGATGGACTGGCAGTCGCGGTCGATACACACCTCGAACTCGGCGCCGCGTTCGACCCGGAGCACGGGGAGCCCGCAGACCGGGCAGGACTCGTCGAGGACCGCGCCGTCGCGGGGGATCGAGTACTCGTCGTCGCACGTCCGACACAGCACCGACCCGCGGGCGAGCACGAGCCGCCCCTCGCAGGTCGGGCAGCCGCCGACGGGGACGCCCGCCCGCGAGACGGGGTGGCGGGCCGCGCCGTGCTCGTCGTGGACCTCGACGCGGAGGTGCTGGTCGCCCTCGCGGGCGTCGAGGACGCCGTCGACGAACTGGACGCTCTCCGCTCGCGTGAGCCAGGCGACCGGCTGGTAGCCGTCGGCGTCGTGGACCAGCACCGTGTTGTCCGGCTTGACCACCGTGACCACGTCGCCGCGGTGTTCGCGCTCCGTTCGCCCGTCGAACGTCGCCGTGCAGTCGCCCGCGACGACGCGCACCTCGTCGTGCATGGGTCGGCGTGGTCCGGCTCTCGGACTTAAAGTTCAGGAGCGAGCGGCGAGTGCGGGAGGGGCGGCGGGTGTGGCCGGTGGGGAGGCGACCGACGGGGAGACGGCCGGTCGGGAGGTGATCGGTGGAGGGGCGGCAGGTGACCGCGGGGACGGGCGCGCCGGTCTCGTCCGGGGCGACGAGGGGGGGTCGGGCGGACGGGCCTCCGTGAGGGCGGCGTCAGTCCCGGTTGTGGCCGTGGCCGATCCGGAGCGCGACGAGGTTCGCGAGCAGGAGGCCGACGAGCAGCGGGGCCTGCTCGGCGACCGACCCCGAGACCACGAGCGCGAGCATCGCGAACGGGAGGACGACCGCCGACCAGAAGCCGGCGAACTGGGCCGAGCCGACCGCGAGCGACTGGAGGCGCTGTACACCGGTTGCCGAGGGGAACTCGGGGGCGGACCGACGGAAGGGGGAGGCGCTTGACATCGTTCGTCACCTACCTCCCACTTGCATCGGATACCCCATATAAAGGAACGACCGCTAGGGTGATTTCGCGTCGTTTCTCCCGATCGTCCCGATTTTACCCCTCCCGCAGCGACCTTTCAGTCAGCCACCGAACGTTTTACGAACGCCTCAGAACCCCCTAGAAGATTTAAAACCGAATCTGAGCGGAGAAGTGGCAGTTCCAATATGTGTTCGACAGGTGCCGACGCACGCCACGTCTCGGGTCGAATTCGGGGGGCGGTCGGACGGCCGGCGCGGTCGGCCCGCGGAGTCGGGTGGGGGTCCGCGCAGTCCGACGAGTCGAGCGCGCGGCGCCTGGGCGGGCGCGCCGGACGGTCACTCGACCCGGACCGTGCGGGTCTCGACGACGGGGTGGAGCGGGAGTTCGGGGAAGGCCACCTCGACGGCGTACTCCATCTCGTCGGCGGTCCCGCCGAAGACCCCGACGGGGAGGTCCGCCTCGCCGAGATAGCGGTTCTTCGCCGTCATCTCGACGCCGTTGACCGTGACGCGCAGGCCCGCGCGGGCGTCGCCGCCGACGTTGCGCACGGTGACCTCCCGCATGTCGTTCTCGCCGGCAGCGACGCCCTCGGGAAAGTCGCCCCACTCGACGACGACGTTCGGGAGGTCGCCCGCGCTCTCGACGACGCGCTCGGCGACGCCCTCCGAGAGGCCCGCGGAGACGAGGCCGGAGACGCCGGCCTCTCGGACCTCGGCGGGCGTCGTGATCCCCTCGGCGGCGAGCTTGCTCGCCCGGCCGGAGCCGACGCCGTCGATGGCGGTCAGTCCGACGGCGTCGTCGCTGATGCCGTTCTCGATGCGCGCCTCGATGCGGCAAGCGAGGTTCGCGGCCTCGGCCCCCGCGAGCCGGTCGAGGAAGGCCCTGAGCGCGGCGAGCAGGCGCAGGGCGTTCTGGGTGATCACCCACGCGTCGCTCTGGAGTTCGCCGGGGGTCGTCCCGCGCATCCGCGATTCGAGGATGGCAAGCACCTTCCGGCCGCCCGGGTCCAGGTCCCCGGTCTCCCCGAGGACGGCGGCGACGGCGTCGCGCTCGTCCGAGCGGGCGCTGACGCTGTCGAACTCCGCCGCGGTCGCGACGGCCCGCAGGATCCCGTCCTGGTCGAGGCCGTTCTCCTCGGCCTGTTCGGCCAGGTCGGCGAACTCCCGGGCGGTGTCGAGCCGCAGGTAGAACTTCGAGGCCAGCCGGCCGAGCGGGGTGGGTTCGAGGCGCATGTCCTCCCGTTCGACGAACCCGCGGTCGACGAGCGAGCGCAGCGTGTCGCTGACCCGCTCGCGCAGCGCGCTCTCGGAGGCGTACTCGTCGGGGGCGCTGCGGGCGCGCACGTAGTAGAACGTCGTCTCCAGCCAGTCCATCACGTCGTCGATGTCGCCGATCGTTCCGAGCGCGATCTCGGCGTTGAGGTGGGCGTCCAGGTCCTCTGCGAGCCGCGACTCGATCTCCTTGCCGTCGCGCAACAGCGCGCGGTACTTGTCGGCGTCCGAGGAGTCACAGACTACCCAGGCGTAGCCCTTGTCGTCGTAGCCGGGGCGGCCGGCCCGGCCGAGCATCTGGAGCACGTCCAGCGGGCTCATGTCCACCTCGCCCTCCAGCGGGTCGTGGAGCTTGGTGTCCCGGATGACGACGCAGCGGGCGGGGAGGTTCACGCCCCACGCGAGCGTCGAGGTGGAGAAGAGCAGTTGCAGTTTCCCTTCCTTGAACCACTGTTCGACGAGGTCCTTGTCCTCCTTCGAGAGGCCGGCGTGGTGAAACCCCACCCCGTCGAGCACCGACTGCCGGAGCGTCTCGTTGGACAGGTCGGCGGCGTCGTTGTGGAAGTCGTAGTCGCCGCGGGCGCCCATCGGGATGTCGCGCTCGACGATCTCGTCGCGGGACTTCTTGGCGGCCTGGACGGTGTCCTGCCGGGAGGAGACGAACACGAGCGCCTGGCCCTCGTCGCGGATGTGCGGCTCGGCGATGTCCAGCGCGCGGTATAGCCGGCGGTACTTGTCGGCGAAGGCGTTGTCGCCGTGGGTGTAGGTCCGCACGTCGGCGTGCAGCGGGACCGGCCGGTAGTCGTCGCCGAACTCGAAGGTGTTGTCGGCGGGGGCGTCCAGCCACCCGGCCACGTCGTCGACGTTGGGCATCGTCGCCGAGAGCGCGACCACGCGCGGGTCGCAGAGCCGGCGCAGCCGCGAGACGGTGACTTCCAGCACCGAGCCTCGCTTCTCGGAGTCGAGCAGGTGGACCTCGTCGATGACGCAGCAGTCAACGTCGGTGATAAAGGAGTACCGGGGCGAGTCGTGTTTGCGCGTCGCCGAGTCGGCCTTCTCGGGGGTCATCACGAGGATGTCCGCCCGCTCGGCGCGGCGCGGGTTCAGGTCGCGCTCGCCGGTGACGACGTACACGGAGTAGCCCAGATCCTCGAACCGTTCCCACTCGCTCTCCTTCTCGTTGGTGAGCGCGCGCAGCGGCGCGAGGAAGAGGGCGGTCCCGTCGGCCTCGATGGCCTCGCAGATGGCGACCTCGGCGAGGGCGGTCTTGCCGCTGGCGGTCGGCGCGCTGACGACGACGTTCTCCTCGGAGTCGAGCAGCGCGGGCAACACCTCGCACTGCATCCGGTTGAACCGCTCGAAGGGGAAGGCGTCGGCGTAGTCGGGCAGCACCTCGGAAACCGCCAGCTCCGTCTCGCCGTCGGCGTGCCGTGACACGGACGAACCCGGGGGCCCCGTCGGCATATGCGTTTCTATGGCGGAGTGGAAGTGGTCGGCGAGGCCGCTCGCGGTGTCCGGCCGGGGAGCGACGGCGACGGACCGTCAGTCCGACGCGGCGGCGTCGTCGGCCGCGCGGTCGAGCATCCCGCGGTCGGCCGAGCGGTGGAAGTACGCGGTCAGCCAGAGGGCGGCGGCGACGTTCGACAGCGTGACGCCCCAGAAGACGGCGGCCGCGCCGAGGTCGAGGGCGTAGGCGCCGACGAGCGCGACCGGGAGGCGAACCGCCCAGTACTGGGCGAGCGTCGAGTACATGCTCACGTCGGTGTTGCCGGCGCCGTTGAAGCCGGCCTCGACCGTGTAGATGACGCCCAGCGCCCAGTAGCCGTAGGCGAGGATCTGGAGGTACAGGACCGAGTAGGCGAGGGCCTGCCCCGAGAGGTCGGGGACGAACACGCGCGCGATGGGTGCGGGGACGAACCACTGGACGACGCCGAACGCCGAGAGCCCGACGGCGGCGATGGCGACGCCGATCCAGGTCGCGCGGCGGGCGCGGGCGGGCTGGTCGGCGCCGAGGTTCTGCCCGACGACGCTGGTGGCGGCCTGGGCGACCCCCTGTGCGGGGACGAACGCGACGGTCGCGACCTGCGAGCCGATGTGGTAGGCCGCCAGCGCCGCCGGCCCGCCGACGGCGGAGACGACCCAGATCATGCCGAGGCGGGCGACCTGCCGGCCGCTCTGCTGGCCGGCGACCGGCAGCCCGACGTCGGCCACCTCGCGGGCGGTGTCGAGGTGCGGCCGGAGCGCCCGCCGCGTGAGCCGGAACCCCTCTCGGCCGCGCGCGGCGAGCGCGAGCGCGAACAGCGCGCCGACGGCGTAGCCGACCGCTGTCGCCAGCGCCGCGCCGAACAGCTCCAGCCGCGGGAACGGGCCCCATCCGAGGATCAACAGGGGGTCGAAGACGACGTTGACGACGATGGCGGTGAGGTTGACGTACAGCGCCGCCGTCGTGTCGCCCCAGCCGGTGAACCCGCTCTCCAGCGTGTCGCTGGCGCCGATCGCGACCAGCGCGAGCGCGTAGGCGGTGAGGTACTCCGCGGCGAGCCGCCGGACGGCCGCGTCGCCGGTGAACAGGCCGGCGACCGTCTCGGCGCCGACGACGAGACCGACCCCCAGTACGGCCGCGACGGCCACCGCGCAGGCGGCGGCGGTGAACGGGACCCGCCGGGCGGCGGCCGCCTCGTCGGCCCCGACGCGCTGGGAGGTGACGACCTGACTCCCGGTGAAAAACGCCTGCAGCGGCACCGTCAGCAGGGCGACGACCACCGTCGCCAGGCCGACGGCGGCGACCGCCGTCCCGCCGAGCCGCCCGACCCAGAACAGGTCGACGACCGACTGGGCGACCAGCGCGAAGTTCTGGGCGACCAGCGGTCCCGCCAGGACCACGAGCGCGCGCGACAGCGAGCCACCGACGATGTCGTCGCGCGTCACGTCGAACATATCCGACTATCCCGCGCCGATACATGTTAAATATTTGTTTCTACCTGTTGAATTTTCCACCGAACCGTTCGGTGACACTTTGACGGTCGGAGTCGTCGCCGTACGCGTGAGCCCCGCCCTCGCCCCGCCGGTCGCCGCCGTCCTCCAGGTCGCGGTCGCGGTCGTCGTCGGCGCGGCGGTCCGGTGGCGCGCCCGCTCGGCCTACGAGGGACCGGCCGACGACGCCGAGACGGCCGCCGCGCTCGGGCGCCTCCGGCGGCGCGGCGTCGCGGTCGGTACCGTCGTTACCGCCGCCCTCACCCGCCTGTCCGGGCTGGCCCGCTCGGTCCAGGCCGACGCGACAGCGGCGGTCGCCGAGGCGGCCGGGCCGACGGCGGGCGCGGTCGCCGGCGTCGCCGCCGCGGTCGCCGTCTACGCGCTGCCGGTCGTCGCCGTCGCCGTGGCCGTCCGGCTGGCGACGGTCCCCTACCGCCGCGCGGTCCGCGGGTTCCGGCTGCGCTACCGCGACGCCGCCGCCTGGGAACTCGAACGCGACGGCGTCGGCTTCCTCGGGGTCGTCCTCGCCGCCGCCGTCGCGCTGGTCCCCGCCGGCTGGCCTCGCGTCGTCGCCGCGGTCGGCCTCGGGCTGGTCGCGACGGCGCTGACGCCCGTCGCCCTCGTCGTCGCGCTGCGGACCCGCTGGCCGACAGACGAGGAGCGGGCGGCCGTCGGCGACGCCCTCCCGGCGGGCGTCCGGCTGCGGGTCGTCGACGACCGCACCCGGCTCGGCAGCGCCTTCGCCGCCGGGATCGTCCCGGGCGCCGAGTACGTCTTCCTCACCGAGTCGCTGTTCGCGACCCTCGACGGCGACGAGCTGCGCGCCGTCGTCGCCCACGAGGTCGGCCACCACGAGCACGGGCACGTCCTCCTGCGGTACGCGCTGGTCGCCGTCGCCGCGGGGGCCGCGCTCGGCGCCGCCTCGGTCGCGCCCGACGCCGCGCTGGTCGCGATTCTCCTCGGCGCGCCGCCGTTCGCCGTCGCCCTCGCCTGGGTCGTCCGCCGGACCGAGGAGGGGTCCGACGCCTACGCCGCGGAGGCGGTCGGCGGGGCGGCGCTCGCCGACGCGCTGGAGACGCTGGCCGAGCGCCGCTACGTCGCCGCGGGCGGCGACGGGTGGTCGGGCCTGCTCTCGCATCACCCGCCGCTCGGCGATCGGATCGACCGGCTGCGGAGTCACTCGACGGGTCCGCGCGCCGGTTGAGGTGGTTCCGGCCCGTCCGCCCTTCCTGTCAGCTCCGCACAAAATATATCACCCCCGCCGGCCACTCGCCGGGCGTGGACGACCCCGAGACCTACTACGACGACCACGGCGAGGCCGAGTGGGACCGGCTCGCGTCGAGCCTCCACGGCCGCCTGGAGTGGGAGGGGACCGTCGAGCAGTTGGAGCGGGCGCTCCCCGAGTCCGGCCGCGTGCTCGACGTCGGCGGCGGCGCCGGCCGCTACGCCGTCTGGCTGGCCGAGCGGGGCCACGACGTGACCCTCGTCGACCCGAGCGAGGGCCAGCGGGCGGTCGCCCGCGGGAAGGTCGCCGAGCGCGGCCTGGGCGACCGGGTGACCGTCCGCCCGGGGGACGTTCGCGACCTCGATTTCGATACTGGAGCCTTCGACGCGACGCTGTGTCTGGGCGGCCCGCTCTCGCACGTCCTCGACGCCGACGAGCGGGCGACCGCCGCGGCGGAACTCCGCCGGGTGACCGCAGGGGGCGGTCCCGTGTTCGCGTCGGTGATGGGGCGGCTCAACTGGCTGGTCCTCTACCTCGTGGACGGCGCGGAGCACCTGCGGCGCGCGGACGAACTCGCCGAGACGGGCGACTACGACCGGGCGTTCGTCGACCGGATCGACTACGACTCGGCGTTCGCCGAGACCCACTTCTTCCGCGCCGACGAGTTCGAGGACCTGCTGGCTGGGGCGGGACTGGACGTGGAGCGACTCGTGGGGCTGGAGGGGCTGGCGTCGGTCCTCTCGGCCGGGTCGCTCCGAGGGGTGGCCGAAGACCTCGACGAGGCGCAACTCGCGGGCGTCCGCCGGCTCGTCGACGACTGCCGCGACGACCGCACCGTCGCCGATATGTCCGCGCACATGCTCGCCGTCTGTCGGGCGTAGCGGGACTCGCCGCTGGGCCGCCGGTCCGGGACCGGGACGGAGCCGACTCCCGCATCCTTTTGCCCGACCGAGCCCAAGCCTCGCCAATGAGTCGCGCTCGCAAGCCCGAGTGGCTCAAGATGCGGCCGCCCTCGGGCGAGCGCTTCACGGACATCAAAGAGACCCTCCGCGACCGCGGGCTCAACACGGTCTGCGAGGAGGCCAACTGCCCGAACCTCGGGGAGTGCTGGTCGGGTCGGGACGGGCCCGGCACGGCCACGTTCATGCTGATGGGCGACCGCTGCTCGCGGGGCTGTAACTTCTGCGACGTGGCGACCGGCGGGATGGACCCGCTCGACGAGGAGGAACCCGAGCAGGTCGCGGAGGCGGTCGCCGAGATCGGCCTCGACTACGTGGTCCTCACCTCGGTCGACCGCGACGACCTGCCCGACCAGGGGGCCGGCCACTTCGCCCGCACCATCGAGGCGATCAAGGAGCGCCACCCGGGCATTCTCGTCGAGGCGCTCGTCCCCGACTTCCAGGGCGAGGAGCGGCTCGTCCGGAAAGTACTGGACGCCGAACCGGACGTGTTCGCGCACAACGTCGAGACGGTCGACCGCCTGCAGTGGCCGGTTCGGGACCGCCGAGCGGGCTACGAGCAGTCGCTGTCGGTGTTGCGCCAGGCCGCCCGGGAGTCCGACTCGTACGTCAAGACCAGCCTGATGCTCGGCGTCGGCGAGTACGACCACGAGGTCTACCAGACGCTCTCGGATCTGCGGAGCGTCGGCGTCGACGTGGTGACGCTCGGCCAGTACCTCCAGCCCTCCCGGTCGCACCTCGAAGTCTCGGAGTACGTCCACCCCGACGCCTTCGACACCTGGCGGCGGGTCGCCGAGGAGGAACTGGGCTTCCTGTACTGTGCCGCCGGCCCGATGGTCCGGTCGTCGTACCGGGCGGGGGAGCTGTTCGTCGACGCGGTCCTCCGGGACGGCAAGAGCGTCGAGCGGGCGCGCGCCGAGGCGCGGGCCGGCGACTGAGACCGGACGGACCGCTCGGTACGGCTATAGACCCGAACGCGGCCGACAATAGGGCTCTTAGCAAGGGGCTTCCGTCCGGTCCGCGCGAGCACGGGTATGGCGTCGCTCGCCGACACCGACCTGGAGGACCGACTCGTCGACCGCATCCTGCCGTCCCGGGCCCGGATCCCCGCGGACCCGCCGGCGGGCAACTACGTCGTCATCGACGTGACCCACTTCTCGACGACCGTCGTCGAGCTGTTCGAGAACGGCGCCGAGTACGTCCACGTCACCGAGGAGCGCGGCGACGAGCACGCGTTCAGGGACGAGCACCCCGAGGCGCGGATCGGCGGCGGTTCGAGCGACGACTACACCCCCACCGAGGGGTACGACTTCTTCAACTCCCCGACGTGGGTCCAGGATACCGACGTGGCCGGCCGCCCGACCGCGCTCACCTCGACCAACGGCGGGGCGGCGGTGACGGACCTCCGGCTCGCCGGCGGCGACGACGTGGACGTGTACGTGGGGACGCTCGCGAACGCCCGCGCGGTCGCCGACCACCTCGACGGGGCGGAGAAGCCGACCTACATGGTCGCCGCGGGGTCGAAGGGCAAGCCCTCGCCGGAGGACACCGTCGGCGCCGTCGTCGTCGGCCGCCACGTCTACGGCGACTCGCCGACCGACGCCGAGCGGGACCTCTACAGGCAGGTCGCCAAGCTCGGCAAGGCACCGAAGTACGAACAGAAGGCCGACATCCGGCTGAACGACCTCCTGGAGTACGACCTGCGGTTCAGCGAGAGCGGGGTCGTCCCGGAACTCAAGGGCCAGCGGCTCCACGACGTAGGCGAGGAGTAATGCGCGCCGACCTGCACGCCCACACCACCTACTCCGACGGGTCGCCGCTCCCCGAGATGTGCCGCGCCGCCGAGGCGGCGGGCCTGGACGCCGTGGGCTTCACCGACCACTGCATCGTCGTCGACGACGACTTCGGCCGCCGGGAGCGCTACCGCCTCGTCGAGACCTACGAGCGCCGCCGCGAGGCGATCGAGCGGTTCCGCCCGCGGACCGACCTCACGGTCTACGACGCCGCCGAGGTGAGCTACGTCGCCGACGCGGAAGCCGAGACCGCGGAGTTCCTCGCCGCCGCCGGCTTCGACTACACCATCGGGAGCGTCCACTTCGCCGGCGAGTACGACTACACGACCGCCGCGGGGTACGCCGACGCGAGCGAGGCGGAACGGCGGGCCGCCGTCGAGCGCTACTACGACGCCGTCGTCGCGGCCGTCGAGTCGGGCCTGTTCGACGTGCTCGGTCACCTCGACCTGCCCGAGCGGATGGCGGCCCTCCGCGGCCACGCCCGCCGCGAGGACTACGAGCGGGTCGCCGCGGCGCTTTCCGACTCGTCGACCGTCCCGGAGATCAACGCCGGCCGGGTCCACGACTCGCTGGGGCGCGTGCACCCGGACCCCGCGATGCTCGACTGTTTCCGCGACCGTGGCGTGCGGTTCGTGCTCGGCACCGACAGCCACTCGCCCGCCGAGGTCGAGCGCCGCGTCCCCGCGCTCCGCGAGGTCGTCGACGAGCACGGGGTCCCGCTGGCCGAGTTCGAGCCGGCGGCGGTCGTACGGTAGCCTCGCGTAGCACTTTTCGGAGAACGGGGGTCGGCGACCGTCAGGTGAACGCCCAGACGGCCGCGACGAACAGCAGCGAGCCGAAGACGAACGACACGTCCCGGGTCCGGACCATCATGCCCTCGGTCCGGAGAGCTCGGCTCTGCTCGTCGCCGAGCGAGCGGGAGAAGCCCTTGGTCTCCATGGCCTCGACGGTCACCCGCGCGCGCTTGGCGACGTTGAAGATGAGCGGGTAGAAGGCCTTCACCGAGAGTTTCAGCAGGTAGTAGAAGTACCGCCACTTCAGAAAGCCCGTGTTCTCGGGCACCTGGCTGCGCAGGCGGAAGGAGTTGACCAGGGCGTGGTACTCCTCGACGAGCAGCGGCATCATCCGGTAGCCGTAGGCGATGGCGAAGGTGAGCTGTCGGGGGACGCCGAGCCGGAGCATCCCCTTCGAGAGCTTCCGCGGGCTCATCGCCGAGAAGACGGCGAGGCTGATCACCGAGATGATGGTGAGCTTCAGGAAGAAGGGGACGACCGCGCCGACGGCGTCGATCCCGACCTCCTGGCTGGTGAGGGCGGTGTCGACGCCGCGGGCGGTCGCCCCGACGGCGATCGACCAGACCTCGCCGAGGACGGCGGGGTCGAGCGCCGCGAGCCCCTCGGTGACGCGGCCGGTGTTGTCCCCGAGGTAGCCGGCGGCCCGGATCGCCCCGCCGACGGCTGGCACCATCACGACGAAGAAGCCGACGTTCGTGACCTGACCGAACAGAAGCAGGGCGAGCAGGTACTTGCTGACCTGCGAGAGCGCGGCGAGGACGAACGCCGCGGCGAGGAGGACCGCGAGGGGGAGCGGGTCGTAGAACAGCCACGGGACGATCATGAACAGGACCGTCCACAGCAGGACGACCCGCGGGTCGAAGGAGTTCAACAGCGCCCGGTCGTTGTCGTAGGCCGTCCGCATCAGGTCGACCTTGATGTCGGCGATCGAGATGTCGGTGACCGCGTCGACGTATCTCACCGTCGGTCACCCCGTCGGTCCCTCCCGGCGTCGCCGGTATCCGAGCCGCCGTCGGCGAGCGCGTCGGCCCGTTCGGCGGCGGCGGTCAGCGTCTCGACCATCCCGTCGGCGGTCAGCGCGGGCGGGTCGACGCCCAGGCGGTCGCTCAGTTCGGCGACCTGCGGGCGGCGCAGGCCGGTCCGCGCCAGCAGGTCGGGGTCGTCGAAGACGACGCCCGGCGCGGCGTCGGCGAGTACCGCCCCGTCGCCCATGACGATGACCCGGTCCGCCCACTCGGCGACCAGCTGCAGGTCGTGGGAGGCGATGACGACCGTCTCGACGCGGCTCTCGGCCTTCCGGAGCATCCCGGTCACCTCGCGCCGGCTCTGCAGGTCGAGACTCCCGGTCGGCTCGTCCAGCAGGACGACCGTCGGGTCGGTCGCGAGGCCGATCCCCAGCGAGGCGCGCCGCTGCTGGCCGAGACTCAACAGGCGACCGTCGCGGTCGGCGAACTCCTCGAGGTCGAGGTAGTCGACGATCTCCGCGACCCGCTCGTCGGCGCCCTCGGCACCGCGATTCCGCAGGTAGTAGCCGATGTCCTTCCGGACGGTGTCCTCGACGAACATCTCCTCGGGGTTCTGGTGGATGTAGACGGTGTCGTCGGCCAGCGTCTCCGGCAGCGTCTCGCTCGTGTCCTTCCCCAGGACCGTGACCGTCCCCTCGTCGGGGGACTCCAGCCCGGTGATCAGCCGGAGCAGCGTCGACTTCCCGGCGCCGTTGGCGCCGACCAGCGCCACCCGGTCGCCCGCGTAGAGGTCGAGGTCGACGCCGTCAAGGACGCGGTTGTACCCTTCCCGGAGCGTCGGGTAGCCGTGGCCGACCCCGTCGAGCGTGACGAGGGGGGCGCCGTCGTCGGCCGGCTTCTCGCGGTGACGACCCCGTTCGCCGCCGTCGGCAGTTGCCTGCCGTTCGCTCGCGTCGGCGGACGGGAACGCGGTCGCGGCCTCGTCGACGGTGACGGGGTATCGGCCGTCCGGCAGTCGGCCCGCACCCCCCGGCAGGTCGGCGGCGATCCCCGTGACCTGCGGCGGGTGGATGTCGTGGGCCTCCAGGTCGTCCAGCCGGTTGAGCCCGACCTCGACGGGTTCCTTCCAGGCGACGCCGCCGTCCGACACGAGGACCATCTCCTCGCAGTAGTCGGCGATGAACTCCGAGTGGTGCTCGATGACGATCACCGTCTTGCCGTGGTCCTCGTGGAGCCGCCGGAGCTGGTCGTAGGTCTCGCGGGCGTTCTGGGGGTCCAGCTGGGCGGCGGGCTCGTCGACGAAGACGAACTCGGGGTCCATCGCGAGCACGCCCGCGAGCGCGACGAGGTGCTGCTGGCCGCCCGACAGCTCCCAGACGAACCGGTCTTCGAGGTGGTCGAGCCCGACGAGTTCCAGCGCGCGGGTCGCCCGCTCGGCGTAGTCGTCGAGGCCGTGATTGAGGGGCGCGAACTCCACGTCGTCGCGGACGGTCTCCTGGACGAGCTGGTTCTCGAAGTCCTGGAAGACGTAGCCGACGGTCTGTGAGAGTTCCGCCACGTCCGACTCGCGGGTGTCCGTGCCCGCGACGGACACCCGCCCGTCGAACCGCCCCTCGAAGAAGTGCGGGACGAGCCCGTTGAACGTCTTGCACAGCGTCGTCTTGCCGCTGCCGTTGCCGCCGACGACGGCCGTGAACTCGCCTGGCTCGATCCGCAGGGTCGCGTCGCGCAACACCGGCTCGTCGCCCCCGGGGTACTGGAACGTCAGGTCCTCGACGACGATGTCTGATGAACTCATGAAGACGGGACCGTCCGGGTTACACTCCGCCCTCGACCTTGCGCTGGCGGTAGGCGACGAGGCCGAACGCGATCAGGGCGGCGGCGGCGATCGGCACGAACAGGAACGTCTGCCCGTAGGTCTCGACGAACTGCGGCGTGAACGTGACGAGACCGCCGCTGGTCTCGCTGAGCGTCTCGACGGCGAAGGCCACGGGCAGCAGCCCCACCCACGCGACGAGTCGCTTCAGCGACGTGCGCGTGAACATCGGACCGTCGCGGCCCTCGACGGGGTTCATGCCGAGCAGCGGCTCGATCTTCCCGCGCAGCCGCGGGTAGAGGAACAGCGTCGGGACCGCGCCGAAGACGACGCCCGCGACGACGATCTGCACCAGCGCGCCCATCCCCTCGGTCGCCCAGACCGTCGCGGGGAGCCAGGAGATGGCCTCCAGCTCCTCGACGCCGACGTAGAACTTCCCCACGTCGATGAACCACGCGGCGGTCTCCTCCATCGCCTTCGCGAGGAAGCCGACCGCCGCGACCTGCTTCACGTCCGACGGGTCGGTGATGAGCGACATCGCGAAGAACCAGGAGGTCGTGATGACGACGAGCCCCTCGACGGCGCCCAGCGCGCTGAAATCGCCGATGAGGATCTCGCCGAAGACGATCCCGCCGACCGGGATCGCGAGACACGCCCAGAAGGACCGAAAGAGGAGGACGACCGACATCGCGACGAACCAGAACGGTCCGATCGAGACGCCGAGGCCGCCGACCGAGAACTCCGGCAGGAGCTCCGTGATCATACTCTGCAGACCGTGCAGCGACATGACGAGGATGAACGCCATCATGTCCCTGTGGTCGAAGCTGAACACCCCACCCGATTCGGCGGATGCAGTCGTTGCCATGCGGGCGGCGATCCACCGACACACCCCTTAACCGCTGGTATGAGCGCTCTATCGCCGAACAGAGGGTTCGGTACCCGAACGTCCGCACGGTAGACGACCCCATACCTATTGAGCGGTCACGATAGCCGACGGACCCGCAACGTCACCGACGGTCGGGCGAGCGGCGCGGAACCGCTCCTCGAACGGGCCGGCGCGCCCACGAAGGTAGATCCATCCGACTGGACGAATGACCAGTTTCCGCCCGTCGTAGACGCGGAAATCGTCGGTATCTCGACCCCGATCGGACCGTTTCGCCCACCGCGACCGGCAAGAATGGACCACAGCGAAAGCTATTTACGAAAATCCTTAAGCCGACAGCCCCCGTTGACTCGGGTATGTTCCCGAGGAGGGAGTTTTCGTGAGTACTCTACAGCGCGACCCGGAGGACCGGGTCCAGGTCCTCGACGAGGACGGGCAGGTACGGGAGGGGGCGACCGTCCCGGACCTGTCCGACGAGCGGCTCGTCGAGATGTACCGGGAGATGAAACTCGCCAGGCACTTCGACCAGCGGGCGGTGAGCCTCCAGCGCCAGGGACGGATGGGCACCTATCCCCCGCTCAGCGGCCAGGAGGGCGCCCAGATCGGGAGCGTCCACGCGCTGGCCGACGGCGACTGGCTGTTCCCGAGCTACCGCGAGCACGCCGCGATGCTCCACAGGGGGCTGTCGCTGAAACAGACCCTGCTGTACTGGATGGGTCACGAGGAGGGCAACGTCCGCGACGGGGAGAACGTCTTCTCGGTGGCGGTGCCCATCGCCACGCAGATCCCCCACGCGACGGGGGCGGCGTGGGCCGCGAAGCTGCAGGACGAGGACACGGTCTTCCTCTGTTACTTCGGCGACGGCGCCACGTCGGAGGGGGACTTCCACGAGGGGCTGAACTTCGCGGGCGTGTTCGACGTGCCGGCGGTCTTCTTCTGTAACAACAACCAGTGGGCCATCTCGGTCCCGCGGGAGCGCCAGACCGCCAGCGAGACGCTCGCACAGAAGGCCGACGCCTACGGCTTCGAGGGCGTGCAGGTCGACGGGATGGACCCGCTGGCCGTCTACCAGGTGACGAAGGCCGCCGTCGAGAAGGCCAGACACCCCAACCCCGACGAGCTGCGACCGACCCTGATCGAGGCGGTGCAGTACCGCTTCGGCGCCCACACGACGGCCGACGACCCCTCGGTCTACCGCGACGACGAGGAGGTCGAGGAGTGGCGGGCGAAAGACCCCATCCCGCGGATGGAGACGTTCCTCCGCGAGCGGGGAACCCTCGACGACGAGCGGGTCGAGGCCATCCAGGAAGAGATCGAGGACGAGGTGGCCGACGCCATCTCGGCGGCGGAGTCGGTCAAGCGGCCCGACCCCGAGGAGCTGTTCGCGCACGTCTACGAGGGGATGCCCGACCGGCTGGACGAACAGCTCGCGTACCTGCGGCGGCTGCGCGAACGACACGGCGACGAAGCCCTGCTGGAGTGACCATGAGCGAGACCACCGAATCCGACACCGCGACCGAGACCGACGACGTATCGAGCGGCGAGACGGAGAGCCTGACGCTGGTCCAGGCGGTCCGGGACGGGCTGGCGACGGAGATGGCCCGCGACGACCGCGTGCTCGTGATGGGCGAGGACGTGGGCCAGAACGGCGGCGTCTTCCGCGCCACCGAGGGCCTGCTCGACGAGTTCGGCGAGGACCGCGTGATCGACACGCCGCTGGCCGAATCGGGGATCGTCGGCACCGCCATCGGCATGGCCGCCTACGGGCTGCGCCCGGTGCCCGAGATCCAGTTCATGGGGTTCATCTACCCCGCCTTCGACCAGATCGTCTCCCACGCGGCGCGGCTGCGGACCCGCTCGCGCGGGGAGTTCACCTGCCCGCTCGTCGTGCGGGCGCCCTACGGCGGCGGGATCCGCGCGCCCGAGCACCACTCCGAGTCGAAGGAGGCGTTCTTCGTCCACGAGCCCGGCCTGAAAGTGGTGATCCCGAGCACGCCCTACGACACGAAGGGGCTGCTCGCCTCGGCCATCCGGGACCCCGACCCGGTGATCTTCCTCGAACCCAAACTGATCTACCGGGCGTTCCGCGAGGAGGTACCCGAGGACGACTACACCGTGCCGCTCGGCGAGGCCGCCGTTCGACGGGAGGGGTCGGACATCTCCGTCTACACCTGGGGCGCGATGACCCGGCCGACGATGGAGGCCGCGGAGAACCTGGCGGGCGAGGTCGACGTAGAGGTCGTCGACCTGCGGACGCTCTCGCCGATGGACGAGGAGACCATCGTCGAGTCGTTCAAGAAGACCGGCCGCGCCGCCGTCGTCCACGAGGCGCCCAAGACCGGCGGGCTGGCCGGCGAGATCACCGCGACCATCCAGGAGGAGGCGCTGCTGTACCAGGAGGCGCCGGTCGAGCGGATCACGGGCTTCGACGTGCCCTACCCGCTGTACGCGCTGGAGGACTACTACCTCCCCGAGCCCGAGCGCATCGAAGACGGCATACGGGATGCAGTCGACTTCTGAGCCATGGTCCGCGAGTTCAAGCTCCCCGACGTGGGAGAGGGCGTCGCCGAGGGCGAACTGCTGGAGTGGCACGTCGAGCCCGGCGACCAGGTCACGGAGGACCAGGTCGTCGCCGAGGTCGAGACCGACAAGGCCGTCGTCGACGTGCCCGCCCCGGTGAACGGCACCGTCCGCGAGCTGCTCGCCGAGCCCGGCGACGTGGTCCCGGTCGGCGAGGTCATCATCACCTTCGACGTGGAGGGCGAGGAACCGGCGGAGGCAGCGGCCGAGGCGGACGACAGCGAATCGTCCGGCGAGGCGGTCGACGCGGGAGCGACCGCCCCGGAGTCGTCGGGTGAGACCGGGGCCACAGCCGCCGAGACCGCGGAGTCGTCGGTCAACGGCAAGGGCGGCCGCGTCTTCGCAGCGCCGAGCGCGCGGCGGCTCGCCCGCGAACTCGGCGTCGACATCGCCGCGGTCGACGGGTCCGGCCCCGGCGGCCGGGTCACCGAGGCCGACGTGCGCGCCGCGGCCGAGGACGACGCGGGCAGCACCGGGGGGAGCGACTCCGCCGGGAGCGAGAGCGACGACGGCAAACAGCTCAAGTCCGCCGTCTCGCGGATCGACGACGGCGAGTCCGGCGACGGCAGATCGAGCGTGGGCGACGGGCTGAAGTCGGCGGTCTCCCGCGTCGACGACGGCGAGAGCGCCGGCGGAGCCGGGGCCGGGGCGACCTCCGTCGAGGCCGCGGGGCGCGAGCGGACGCTGGCCGCGCCGGCCACCCGGAAGGTCGCCGACGAGCTGGGCGTCGACATCGACGACGTGCCGACCGACGAGGTGCGCGACGGCCGGGCGTTCGTCGACGAGGCCGCCGTCCGCGAGTACGCCGAGGCCCAGAAGCAAGCCCAGCAGGCCGACGCCGAGGCGCTCGCCGAGGCCGAGAGCGCCGGCGATACCGAGGCCGAACCCGTCGCGGGCGCCGAACCGGCGGGGGCGGCCGAGAGCGACGCCGCCCGGACGGTCGACGCGGCGGAGGGCGACCGCCGCGAACCCTACCGGGGCGTCCGCAAGACCATCGGGCAGGCGATGGAGCGCGCGAAGTTCACCGCGCCCCACGTCACCCACCACGACAAGGTCGACGCCACCGCGCTCGTGGAGACGCGGGAGAAGCTCAAGGAACGGGCCGAGGAGCGGGGCGTGAAGCTCACCTACGTCCCGTTCGTGATGAAGGCCGTCGCCGCCGCGCTGGACGAGCACCCGGTGCTCAACTCGCAACTCGACGAGGACAACGAGGAGATCGTCTTCAGGGGCGACCGGAATATCGGCGTGGCGACCGCCACCGACGCGGGCCTGATGGTTCCGGTCGTCGACGACGTCGACGGGAAGAGCCTGCTACAGCTCGCCTCGGAGGCGAACGAACTCGTCGCGAAGTGTCGTGAGCGGTCGGTCAGCCGCGAGGAGATGCAGGGCGGCACGTTCACGATCACCAACTTCGGGGCCATCGGCGGCGAGTACGCCACGCCGATCATCAACTACCCCGAGACGGCGATCCTCGGACTCGGCGCCATCGAGGAACGACCGATGGCGGTCGACGGCGAGGTCGTGGCGCGGGACGTGCTGACCCTCTCGCTGTCGGTCGACCACCGGGTGATCGACGGCGCCGACGCCGCGCGGTTCGTCAACACGCTCAAGGAGTACCTCGAAGACCCGACGCTGCTGCTCCTGGAGTAGTTCAGAGGTCCGCGAGCAGCGACTCGGTGTACCGGTGGGCGAGGGTGACGGCGACGGCGCCGAGGACGGCCGCCGTCGCGAACGTCCGGACGGAGACACCGAGGCCGCTCCGGCGGAACGGGCCCTCGCTGGCCGTCTCGACGTACGACGCGAGCATCGGTTCGCCGCCGAGCCCGAGCGCGAGGAGGCCGACGGTCGCGAGCGTCGCCAGCCCGCCGGTGCCGAAGCCGACGTAGGTGGCGAACGTCTCGGCCGTGAACAGCCGCTCGGCCTTCCGTTCGGTCAGCGGTTCGTTGCGCGCCCGCGAGACGACGACGCCGACCAAAAGCGCCGCCGTTCCGAGTTCGAGGACGAGCGCGAACAGCCCGACCACGAGGACGACCGGGGAGGCCACCGCGGGGTCGGCCGTCGGCAGGTACGACGCCGCGCTCGCCGGGTACAGCAGGTACAGCGGGAGCGCCAGCGCAAGCGCGCTCACCAGAAGCGACTGGACCAGCAGCTTCTGCGGGACCGGCTGTTTGAAGTGTGAGAACCGTTCGATCCGGACCCGGTCGTACGCCGAGTCGCTCAGCACCCGCTGGAGGATGGGGTCCTCGGGCGGGTCGTCCGATCCGTCCGTCGAGTTTCCGCTCATGCGAACCTCGTCTATCTCCCGGTCCACGATTCCGGTATAAGACCCTTGCGTTGCGAGCCTCGATGGCAATAATCGCCGGCGAGCGTCGCGCTACCGACCGGTCCGTTCCGGGGGGATCGCGCCGGGACCGCGGCCGGCCGTCGGCTCCGAACCCGACATCCGTCGCGGGCCTGCGACTGCAACCGCCGCCGGTCGAGCCCGGGGTCGCGCGGGCCGGCGCGCGGTCGGAACGGGGCGGGGCCGGCGCGCACACCCGCCTCTTTTTAGCCGGGCACTCCACCCTCCGACAATGGTCGTCGGAGACGTGACAACCGGAACTGACGTACTGGTCATCGGCGGGGGACCGGGCGGCTACGTCGCCGCCATCCGCGCCGGGCAGCTCGACCTGGACGTGACCCTCGTCGAGAAGGACGCCTACGGCGGCACCTGCCTGAACTACGGCTGTATCCCCTCGAAGGCGATGATCTCCGCGACGGACATCGCCCACGACGCGGGCGACGCCGAGCACATGGGCATCTACGCCGACCCCGCGGTGGACCTGCAGGGGATGGTCGAGTGGAAGGACGGCGTCGTCGACCAGTTGACCGGCGGCGTCGAGAAGCTCTGCAAGGCCGCGGGCGTCAACCTCGTCTCCGGCCGCGCGGAGTTCGCCGGCGAGGACCGCGCCCGCATCGTCCACGGCGGCGAGGGCCAGGGCGCCGAGACCATCGAGTTCGAGCACGCCATCGTCGCCACGGGGTCGCGACCCATCGAGGTGCCGGGGTTCGAGTTCGACGGCGAGCATATCCTCTCCTCGCGCGCGGCGCTCGATCTGGACGCCGTCCCCGAAAGCATGGTCGTCGTCGGCGCCGGCTACATCGGCATGGAGCTCTCGACGGTCTACCAGAAACTGGGCTGTGACGTGACCGTCGTGGAGATGCTGGACGACGCCCTGCCGGGCTACGAGGACGACGTGGCCCGCGTCGTCCGCGAGCGCGCCGCGGACCTCGGCGTCGACTTCCACTTCGGCCAGGCCGCCGATAGCTGGGAGGAAGCCGGCGACGGCATCACCGTCCGCACCGAGAACGAGGACGGCGAGATCGCGGAGTTCGGCGCAGAGAAGTGTCTCGTCGCCGTCGGCCGCCAGCCCGTCACGGACACCCTCAATCTGGACGCCGTGGGACTGGAACCCAACGAGGACGGCTTCCTCGAAACCGACCACGAGGCCCGGACGGACGTGGACCACGTCTTCGCCGTCGGCGACGTGGCCGGCGAGCCGATGCTCGCCCACAAGGCCAGCGCCGAGGGGGAGGTCGCCGCAGGAGTCATCGCCGGCGAACCCGCCGCACTGGACCACCAGGCGATCCCCGCCGCCGTGTTCACCGACCCCGAGATCGGCACCGTCGGGATGACCGAGGCGGAGGCCGAGGAGGCCGGCTTCGACCCCGTCGTCGGGCAGTTCCCGCTCCGGGCGAACGGCCGCGCGCTCACGCTCGGCGAGGACGAGGGGTTCGTCCGCGTCGTCGGCGACGGCGACAGCGGCTTCCTCCTCGGTGCCCAGGTCGTCGCCCCCGAGGCCTCCGAACTCGTCGCCGAACTCGCGCTGGCCGTCGAGATGGGCGCGCAACTGGCGGACGTGGCCGCGACCATCCACACCCACCCCACCCTCTCCGAGGCCGTCGGCGAGGCCTGCGCCAACGCGCTCGGCGAAGCGATCCACACGCTGAACCGGTGACTGGCCGCTAACCCGGTCAGGGGTCCGTTTGGCCCCCGCAACTGAACCCGGGCCGCTTTTTACGCGCGGCCGTCCAACCCGAGACACGGGGCACGTAGCTCAGTCCGGAAAGAGCGTCGGACTTCTAATCCGACGGCCGTGGGTTCAAATCCCACCGTGCCCGTGCGAATACTGCACGTTTAGGACTTCTAGCTGAGTATTCCGTAGAAGCGCGCTCTGAACCGTATTCTAGCGGTACGCTATTCTCTCCCGAAACTCGGAATTCGGATTCCACACACATCACGTGTGGCCCCCTCCGCTGTCTGGCGAATCTCATTGTCGAGAGGTGGTCGGCATGATCGTCGGCCCCCGCGTCGAGTTTGCCGTCGACCACTACCCGCGCATCCGAGTGTGGGATTCGGAGGCCGGCCACGACCGCTATCTCTACCTCCACCGGCTGACCGCCTACGCCCACGGCGAGATCGACGACCTCTGGTCACACCTGGAGGTCCATCACACGGATCACGACCGCTGGAACAACCGCCCCGGTAACCTCGAAGCCCGCGAACCGGAGCCGCACGCGGACTATCACCTGAACGGGGGTGCGCTTCCGTGACGGGAGATCGTCGCGGTCCCTCAGCTGAAGAATGGCCGTACCCTCCGAACGAATTTATCCCCGCGTCGTGGCTCGTCGAGGACGGCGCGACAGACCGGGAAGTTCGTGAGGCTATCGAGTCGGTCGATACCGACTCTTCAGTCCGAGGTGGTCAGTCGTGACTGCCTCCTTTCTCCGCCGACTCGCGTTCACCCTGACGTGCTACTTCTTGGTCGGCTGTCTTGTCCTCGTTCTATTCCCCTACATCTGGCTCAGCCGGGCAGTCAATGCCCTCAGCACCGGCTTTCAGCAGCAAATCGGTCAGGTCCAGGACGGTGATCCGCGATGACCGACTGGGAATCGTTCCGGTGGTACACCTGCCGGATCTGCGGCGAACCCTGTATCAACCGGATCGGTGACTCCCCGACACAGGCTCGTGAATGCCGTTCCTGTCATTCCGTTCCATTACTTGACGACCCTCCCACCACAAGCAAGGACCCGCAGAGAGCGGCCCCCTCCCATGGGGGCCCGAGCGAGGACCCGCAGCGCACCGCGCGCCGGAGGCGCGCGAATCGTGATGCGGTGCGGTCGCGGTGCGGTAGCGGTCTCGACGACGACTGGCTCGCTCTCGATTCTGACTCACTGTAGATGGCGACGGAGGACCCAACCGACACCGGCGGTTCTCGGCAAACCAACTCGAAAGACTCTGTAACCCCGGCTCAACCCGGTAACTCGGCCGATTCTGAGCGCGAGTTACCGACGACTGCCGAAAGGGTCTCAGAGTCCTACGCGAAGTACCCCGACCGGACCCAGCTGCCGCTGACCGAGCGCGACGGCGTATCCCTCCGCCGCGACTACACCCGCGAACACTACGAGCCCTTCCACAGTGAAGCGATTCGGGAGATCGACGACGACGTGACCGGCCAGCAATTGGTGGCCCGAACTCCCTTCGACTGGGGCGAAGCCGTCGAAAAGATGCTCGAAGACCACGAAGACACCCGCCGAACTACAATAAATCTCGAAAAAGGACGCCCCAGCGACCCCGAATACGCCGAGTTCTCTGTCGAAGCTGTCACCCGCTGGTTCGCCTCCTATCAGATGAAGTACTACGCTCAGATGGAAGGCTGGCTTCGTGAACTAACCGGCGGTGAGCGGCCCTCTGGTGGTACGTCCACAGCTAACTACGATGATCCGCATATCTGTCTCCTCACGACGAGCGCGTCTTCGATGCCGGACGGCGAACGAGTCGCACCCGTCGATCACATCTCCGTCCGTCGGAGTAGCTGGAACAGTTGTTACGATACTCTACGGAATACCATGCGGTCGCTCGGTTACGATTGGCAGTATGAACGTCGTTCGGAGCCGCATACGGGCAAACGCGGCGAGTACGGAATCAACCGCTGCTACGGCCACGACCATATCGTCCTGGTCGTCGACGGCCCGGTCACGCCGAACGACCTCCGGCCGGTGATCGAGAAACACGTCGAAGAGTGCGAGTGGGCTGGAGCCGATGCCCACGATCTCGACATTCAGGACTGGGACGCGAACGCCGACGACGTGGACACGGTCGAAATCAAGGAACCCGAGGAACTGGAGAGTACTGCCCAATACGTCGCGGATTACGCATCTATCGACCCGCTCGACCTTCACGAACGGTCGGAGGAATACATCATGTGGGCCGCGGCGGTCACCGCCGCGAACGCGAAGACACAGAGCCGGTCGGACGCTGCCGGTTGGGCTTCGACCGCCGACGCCTGCAAACAGCGGTACGAGTCTGACCAGTCTGACCAGTCCGTCGACCACGGCGAGAGCGTCGTTCGGTCGTCTACTCGCGGCGTCGACCTCGAATGCGCGAAGTGCGGGAGTCCCCACGGAATCGACCAGGACCAAACGCTGACCGCTGCCCGAATCGGTGATCAGTCTCCCGCAGCTGCCGACGGCGGCCTCGACCGCGAGGGTGAACTGCGCGACCGATGGCCGTCGGCTCGTGCTGCTGCATCCGTCGGGCAAACACCCACGGAGAAGCGTCAGCGGGAACAAATCGAACAGTACTTAGAACGCTACCCCGACGCGACACCGACTCAAATCATAGGTGCGCTCGGGTTGCCACCCGATGCTCGACAGCTAATCGAAGAGGTTGACCATGGCGTCGACCCGTCCGAACCAGTCTCGTTCGACCGTCCGCCCGAGTGGCAGGTCAAGAGCGTCACCGTTGGTGAAGAGGAATATCCTGCATCAGCCGGTACAGGCGTCGAAATGGTTGAAACCGTCGACTACATCGATAGACTACTTCGGAATACGAAACTCGGCTGTGAGAATTCCGATTCGATTCTTTGGCGCTGCGAACGAACTGGTACGGCGATGTTCGGTGGTGAGTCGATGGCCGGATACCTTCTGAAACACGGAATCAAACACCCTGAAGTGGTCGATTCGGTTGTTTCTGCTCAACGCGTTCCGGTGTCAGATGGTATCGGAACTGTTTCAGTAGATTCTCAGGGCTTTGATGGTAGTATCCGCTAATTTCACTTTCACCGGGGTCGAATCCCGTTTTTTACTAGTGGCGCTAGATGTTCCGAGTGTAGCATGGCTACTAATGACGAAACCTCGTCGTTCGAGGACTTCCCTGAGCCGGAGACCTCGAACGACGACGGTGATTCCGATTGGATCGACCTCGAACCGGGCGACGAAGTGACCGGCCGCATCACGAGCTTCAACCCGAACGCCGGCCGGAACGGTGTCGTGGAACTCGACGGCCGACCCACGTACATCACCGCGGGCATCCGCCGTCAACTTATCGCCGAGCTGGTCGAGGGAGCGCAGATGGCCCTCCGCGTCTCGGAGGAGGAGGAGTCCTTCGAGGACGACGACGGCGAGGAGGTGACCTACAACCCCAAAGAAGCGAGGTTCCGCCGATGAGTAGCCGTCGTCGCAGGGGTAGCGCGCTCGACGCCTACCGCGAGCTGAACATCGTGACCGCGCTGGCCCTGATGGGCTTCGCCGTCGTCGGCTTGGTGCAAACCGGACTCATGCTCGACATCGTGGAGCTGCTGACGCAGTACAAGTTCCTGACGCTGGCCGTGTCGTTCGCGGCATTCGCGGTGATCTTCGCGTCTTCGGACACTCGCAACCCCGACAACTACCACGTTGTCGAGTTGCTGACTATCGCCGTCACGTCGATCGTGATGATCGCCCATGCCGCGTTCGTCGAGGTGCAGAACCTCGTGAGTAACCTCGATCCGTTCGCGTCCATCGTGGTGATGATCCTGATGGTCGTGACCGGTGCGATCCTCGGGAAGTAGGACGATGAGACAGGCGACTCAACAGGTGGCCGCGTTCGCCGCGGCCGTGCTGCTGGTGGCCTCGTCACTCGCCGGAGCTGTGACGATCGGCGTCGGCGGCGTCGACGAGCTCGACGACATCAACCCGATCGGTGAGTCCGGTGCTCAGACCGGTGCCGCCCTGGGCGCTGGCCTTCCAGGTGTCGCGATCGGATCGACTATCGCAGAGGTGTTCTTCGGTGACACTGCGAACGCGACCGAGTTGGAAGCTGCTGATGCCCTGGAAGCCGAGAAAAACGTCTATCAGGGTGCTATAACCCAGGGTCAGAACAACCAGATCCTCGAAGATAGTTACAACAACTATCTTCAGGACACGGAGACCGTGGCGAAGATGGTAGGCAAGAACGCCTACATCCGAGCCCTGAACAACGGTACTGCGGAAGCTGAGGCCCGTCAGGAGGCTAAAGACGCCGTGTCGGACTACTACGCTGCGAAGCAGGTCCAGCTGCTCCGTACGTGGTCCGTGTCCATGACGTACACGGAGACCCTGAAAGAACAGCTGCGAACGTCGAATGCTGACCCGAAGACGGTTCAGCTTAACTACACCTGGGACGACGTGAACAGCGACAACAGCGTTGTCACGAACGTCTCCTACGGTGCGACGAACGAGACCGTGCTGGTCAACGGTACGGTTCGCGAGTTCGATACTGCTGAAGTGATGTGGGACAACACGAATGAGCCGGCGTCCGGTGCCGCTCCGCTGTCCCCTGACCCGTATCACTACCAGCAGTACTCGAACGGTGGTAGTGCTGGCTACTTCGGCCTCATCGGTGACAACCTTGAGGTCGAGTCCCTGGCTGCGTTCCCGCCGGAGCAAAACGGTGAAGATATCCAGGGTTACGATGCCGAGTCGTACCTGGTGATTTCGGAGTACACTACGCTGTGGTCCGAAATCGAGAACCAGAACAGCCAGGTACAGGACGAGATGGACACGTTCGTCACCAACACGTACGACCAGTACCAGGCTGGAGAAATCACTGAGGAGGACCTCGTAGACCCGTACCTCGGTGCGCGCCAGTACTCGCCTGAGGCTGACTACAACACCTGGGCGATCCGCAGTCTCACGTCCATGGGTGTTCAGCCGCCTGCGAACATGTCGACGACCGGCACGATGAACGTGACCGACCACAGTACCGGCCAGCAGCTGACCGGTGTGCTGATGTCGGACGGTCTCCCGCAGTCAGGCAGCTTCGAGATCGGCACTCGGTACGATGCGAAGGAGCTGCAGGGTTACCAGTTCGTCGTCGACGACCAAGGCGAGTCGACCGAGCTAACTGGTAACTTCACCGTGACCGCCGTACACCACCCCAACGGTACGGAGAAGAACATCACGTCGGTAGAGTACAGTAGCATCAACTACGAGACGACCAGCATCGAGGAGTACAAGAGTACCCTCGAACAGCTGCAAGAGACGACCGCGCAGATCAACGCTCGCCAGGAGCGGATGAGACAGTCTGGTGCTGGTGTCGGCTGGCTCCCGAACGTCGGTGACTTCGGTGGTGGCTTCCTCGCCGGCGGAGTCGCCGCGTTCGTCGTCGGAGCTGTGATCGTCGTGATCCTGCTGCTGACGCTGTACTCGGTACTCGGTCCGGTGTTGATGGCGACGTAGAGCTAAGAACCCCACCCCCTACCCAATTTATCGAAACCATGAAACGATTAGTCGTTATGCTGGCTCTCGTCATCGGTGTCTCTCTCGTCCCTGCTGTGGCTGTCGCACAGTCCGCAAACGGGACGCAGAGCGGTTCCGGTGTCCAGATGCCCCAGCAGTCCGGAACGCAGATACAGGACGGCCTGGTGTTGCTGTCGTCGTCGTACAACTCCGACGCTGGTACAGTCACGCTCGTCTTCCGCTCCGAGCGGCCTACATCAGTCACCCTGGCTGACGCTGGTGCGTTCATGCAGGAAGGTGAGATCAACCGACGTACCGAGGTGATGGACGGGAAGACGAAAGTGGAGTTTGCGGTGACTGAGAGTAACGGATTCGTCGGTGTGTCGATATCGACGCAAGAGACGCTCTACGGTCACCCCATCAAGATCGGTTCGAACGACTTCGTGCCGGGTGGCCCGTCGCCCGAGGACACCTGGCTGGCCGGCTCGACCGTGTTCGTGCTGTTCGCCGTCGCGCTGCCCGGCGCGTTCTACGCTAACCGCAAACTGCGAGGAACCGAGCATGACCAACACTAACGACCCGCCGAACCCGCAGGCTCCGCCGTCTCCATCGAACAAGCGGCTGATGCTGGAAGTGCTGAAAGCGACCGGCATCCCGCTGATGTTCGGGCTGCTCTGCCTGACCGGACTCGCCCTCATCTGGTGGTACGGCTTGCCCGCCCGGCCGATCTCCATCGTGCTGCTCTCCGTGCTGATCGCCGGGCCGTTCATCGTGGTCTACGCGTTCCTCTTCGCGTACATCTACCAGAAGCGCCTCGACGTGCCGGTCGTCCTCCTGGACCCCGACGGCCAAGAGTGGGGCCTGAAGTACCTCCACCCCGACGAGTTCGGGCAAGCCGAAATCGAAGGCGACCGACTCGCCACCCGCCACGGTCGCGCGACCGGCGAGACCATCTACTTCGCCGAAGGCCACCGCATCGAGCAGCGCGAAGAGGTCGACCCGGAGACCGGCGAGAAAGAGACCGTCCCGCGGCGCGTGCTCACCTCGACGTGGGAAGGCGAGATCTCCCACCAGAAGTTCATGGAGAAGAAGACCGCGCTGAAACAGCAGCGGAAGAAACTCGTCCCGCTGGCGTTCGAGGGCCTGAAAGCCCGCGCCGGTGCGGACATGAAGGTCCTCGAAAACACGGACAAACTGGCGCACTCGCTGCTGCTTGGCGCAGAAGATGACTCCTTCCTCGCCGACGGGCTGAACCCGATGGACTTCGACCTCGATGTCGATCTCGACGAAACGCTCGACGGGCTGATCCCCAGCCGCGAGGAAGCCGACGACCAGGAGGAACGCGCGGCCGCCGACCGGCCTGGGTCAGCTGACATTCAGGAGTCGACCGACCCGCTGGAAGAGCGCGCCCAGTCCGACGGCTCGCCGGGCAGCAACGGCCAACACCCCGGCAGCGAGGTGAACCATGAGTGACTACGACGGCAGTTCGCTCGGCATCGGCGCTGCGGAGTTCCGCGAAGTGGCCGAGGGCCGACTGACCGAGAACAACCGCGTCTATCCGCTCGCGCCGTTCCTCGACGGCCGTGCACTCCGTCGCTACGTCCACTACAAGCGTCGGTATGATGAGATTCTGAACATCAACGAGGACCACGACGCCGATCTCCCGGCGACGTTCGAACAGACCCAGTACTGTCGGAACCTTATCGCCGCCCACGGTTCGCCAGTCGCAGCTGCGGCAGTCCGAAACGGGAACCTCGCGGTGCTCTCCTGGCTGTCCGGGTTGACTCGTCGAGAGTCGGACTTCTCCAGCGCCCAGGTGTTCTCCCAGCTGGTCCAGGACCTCCGGCGACCGGGCTACCTCGGTGTGTTCCTCGGCATGACCGACGGTGGAAAGACGAACTCCGCCCTGGTCGGTGCCGGGCTACACCTCCGCGACGAACCCGACGCGATCCTCGCTACGAACGTGACCACCCTGGAGTGGGAAGAGGCCGAGCTGAACGAACGGACCTACACCGTCGAGTCCAAATCCGACCTGGAGCAGTTGTGCCACGAGTACCCCGACGTGGTGGCCGTCCTCGATGAGATGAGTACCCAGGCGAACGCTCAGACTCAGAGCTACGAGGTGAACAGCGAGTTCTACCCGCTGGTGACGTTCAAATCTAAACTCGGTCTGCGGCTGTTCGTCATCGGTCACCGCGAGGACGGCTACGACATCGCGCCGCCGATTCGAGAACACGCCGATCACATCATCGTCCAACGCGCTGAGGACGTGGGCCTGGACGAGACTGAATACTCCGCGGAGTTCTACCGTGATCTCGCCGACGGCGAACCCGACGACCTCGTGTATACGCTCGATCCGGTACCGCCGATTGCCGGCACGTACGAACCTGACGAGCAAGCGAAGTTCAATATATCTGATTAAATTATAGCTATCCTATATTGACCGATTATTGCCTACTAAGGCCGATTAAAGCTCCACTTTGTCTTCCCACAGTTCCGACACTTGTACTTCTTTTTTGTACGATAATCAGTGTCTTTTATGTGGACTCTTTTTGAGGACCCAGTAGTGGTCCAGTTGTGATCGTCACAATAGAAGTCGTCCGACCCGGAGCCCGACGTTGCCGCCTTGATGAAGGCATCGCTGAGGGCATTGTATATCTTTCCCATACGAATGGCAATTATGTCTGAATCATAAAAAGGTTAATTGAAACGGAATCTTAGTAACTTCCTGAGAGGGGCTTGGGCGATTTATTCAGAGAGATTAATCATATATGATAAGGACGTCCGACAAGCCAGTTTCAGGAGTGTTTCCAACGTTCCATTTCACCAGATCAATAACAAAACTAATATAAGTATTTTTATAGCCATTCATTGGATTCTAATATGTTGAGCGAGCCCGCGAGCGCCCCCCTCAATGGGGGGCCGAGCAGATCGGGCGTTTCCGTCATTACTGCCTCTCATCTGGTTCTTCAGCCCAGATAATAAATGCAATAAGCAAGATCACCGCTGAGAGTATCCCGTATCCAATTTTAAATCCATTCCAAGGGTCAAGTGATAAGAAGAATTTTGTCACACTCATATATATCAGGAATATTGACGTGATCCAGCCACCAAATATCTCCATAATACTAGCCATATCTCTACTGTGTTCAAGCAGTGGCGAGATATGCATTATAAGCGCGAAGAGTGCTGAAATGATCACAATTGCAGGATAGGGGATACTTCCTACAACCTCATCCAGTGTATAGTAAATCGATTGAATAAATATGCCAAAGAAGAACCCAAGCGCAAAATGAGTCTGATATTTTTGCCTATTCTTTATTGATTTCCCAAGATAATGTCCTGTTCCGATACCTGCTGCTGCAAGAGTGAACGGTCTGGCATAATTTGAATACAATGGTACTTCTGAAGTGGAAGCATCTACTGCAATAGCAACAGATGTTATCGTGGCCACCGCAAAGAAGCCCGCTAATACGCTGAGTAATCTATCAAATCTATTGATGTTATCTTCACTCATATTCCGTTCTTTTGATTACGACTACTGATATTTCTGACTATAATCCAAGACCGTCATCTTTAGAATAGGATTCGATCTCGTCTGAACCTTGCATCCCTGTCTTATATCTCACTCATATTTACAATTTATATTTAATATCTCATTATACGAAATCGGAAATGAGATCGAATTGTAATATGTTCTTGCCCAGTTAGTTGCTAATCGACTGAGGATGTCGGGGTGTCGGATGCAGTTCCATGTCTATCTCTCCATCGAGGTACTGCTTTCCCGCTGTGGTGATTTCTACGAGCTCGGCGTCCTCGGTGAGAAACGCCACTAATTCAGCATCGGCCAAGACATAACACCGCTCCCTAACCTGCGCTCTCGTCGCGTGAATCCCCGGAATCTTCGCCATGTAGCGGGGCGTCGACCACGATTCATCCCGAAGGTATTCCAGTATCCGTTCGTCGATGCTGCGTTGCCATTGAGCAGTTCTTCGTATCGTCATGCTGGAGGGTCCTCACACGCCGTTGGTTCCCTGTTCCGACGCCGATGGTCCATTAGCGGTCGAATTTCCGTCGTCGATATAAGCTTCTTCTTCCGCGTCGTATTCCTCTTCGAGATAGGCTTCACCCTTTTCCGTGATTACGTAGGCTCCGTTTCCGACGTGCCGGAGTAGGCCGTTCTCTGCCAGTGTCTTGCACCGTCGGGCAATGTGAGTCTGTGAAACGCGGATTAATCCGCTATCGTTGAGCTGCTTGGGAGTCCCGGACCCCTCGTTCTCCCGCATCCATTCGAGAATCCGGTCGTCCCAGACACTCATCCACGAACCAGATCGACGCATCTTGCTCTCATTTCCACCGTGTGGAACCTATTTCATACTCTATCAATTAAAGAGTGCTTAAATCACGTAGTAGGGTTGTCGTTACATTTATGTTGTCAGCCGTCTCCAGTGTGGTCGTGGGCCGCCCGTACCGATGGCTCCCGATCGTCGGAATCGGGCCGTGCTGGAACACGGCCCAGAAGGTGGCTCCGCACGCGCATCCATGCAAGACGGAACCAGCGTGGGGCATTCGCCCCACACGTCTTCAGAGGCATCGGCCAGTGAAAAGAACGCCGTTCGACTGGAAGGCGACTATCGACTGCGTTGCCCCGACTGCGGACACACGGACCACTGCACCAGCCACGCCGCAGCGGCGTCCCTCCAGACCTCGAAGCCCTGCCCGAACTGCAACCGGATGATGGCCGTCTCGACCGGGAGTGGTCAGAGGTGACGGACCTCGACCCGATCGGCCCGAGGGAAGCGGTCGATATGTTCATCGATGCGATGCAGGATGAACACGCCCAGTCGACACGCGACGCCGAAGAGTACCGCCTGAATGCGTTCATCGAGTTCTGCGAGGACGAAGGGATTGAGAACCTGAATGACCTCACCGGCCGTCACCTGTTCAAGTTCCGTATCTGGCGGCGCGAGGGTCAGGGCGACGGCCGCGGCCCGGTCAAACTGGTGACGCTGAAAGGCCAACTGGCGACTCTCCGCCGGTTCCTCCGATTCTGCGCGAACATCGATGCGGTCCCGCCGGAGCTGTACGAGCAGATTTCCCTCCCGGCGATGAAGAACGGGGAAGCCGTCTCCGAAACCACGCTCGACCCCGAGCGCGCTATCGAGATTCTGGACTACCTCGAAAACGCGGAACCCGGCTCGATGAACCACATCGTCCTCCTCCTGCTGTGGGAGACGGGCGCGCGAACCGGCGCGATCCGCGGCCTCGACCTCCAGGACGTAGACCTCGACGGATCACACCCCCGCTTTTCGGGTCCAGCGGTTCACTTCGTCCACCGACCCGACGAAGGAACTCCCCTCAAGAATCAGGAGAAGGGGAGCCGGTGGAACCGGATCAGCGAGAAGGCCGCCCGGTACATCGAGGACTACATCGAGTATCACCGGCCGGATGTCACCGACGACAACGGCCGGGAGCCGCTGATCGCCACGGAGTACGGCCGGCCGTCCGGGAACACCTACCGGCGGACACTCTACCGCATCACCCGCCCCTGCTGGCGCGGCGAGGAGTGCCCACACGACCGCGACATCGAGGACTGCGAGGCGACCGACCTTCACCACGCCAGCAAATGCCCTTCTGCGCGCTCCCCTCACGACGTTCGTAGCGGTCGCGTGACCTACTACCGTCGTGAGGACGTTCCCCGCCGGATCGTCAAGGACCGCCTGAACGCGAGCGAGGACATTCTGGATCGGCACTACGACCGCCGGTCCGACCGCGAGCAGGCCGAACAGCGCAGCAACCACCTTCCGGACATCTGACAATCATGATCCGCAAACCGTCCGCAGCATATCCCGTAATTCCAGGGTCCCACCGTGCCCGTGCCACTTTTTGCGGCGGTGAGTTCCTCGCGCGCCGGGAGCGCGCTGCGGGAATCCTCCGCCGCAAAAACTTGGGGAAAAAGCCGAACTGCGGCCAGTACGACACGACCGTCATCGAGCTGGCCCGCGGCCTCGGCGACATCGTGGCCATGTGGTCCAGCGGCCAGATCGGCAGCGCCCCGAAGTCGGATAAACCGACATGATTGTGTCGGCACTACACAAAGGAGTCGATTCGGACGGTCACCGTCGACGGCAGTGAAAACGTAATCCGACCGCTCAGAAGCCCTGGTTCGGGTCGGCCGCGAGGTCGCCGTACCCGGCGATGCGGTACTCGCGGGAGTCGGTGCAGTCGTCGTTGGCCGCGGCGAGGTCGCCGACGGCGTAGTCGAAGCGGTGCGCGAAGTCACCGCTATGACTCTCGATCCGGTCGAGCACGTCCTCGACCGATAGCTCCTCGTCGTACTCGTCGCGGAAGGCGGCGGCGTTCTCGGCGGCCGTCGCCGCGGTCTCGGCGTCGGCGCCGAACTCGTCTTCGAAGGCCGCTGCCAGTTCCGTCTCGAAGTCGTCGTCGCTCATACCCGACGGTTCCGGGTCATCACACCTGTCTCTTGCGACTCAGACGTGGTCGCGGGGCATCAGGTCCTCGAAGGGCTGGTCGTCGAGCCACTCGGCCAGCCGGACGAGCTGGTCGCTGGCGGCCGCGAACAGCTCTGCCCCTTTCTCCCGCGTCGCGTCGGTCTGGTCGCCCAGCACCCCGCTCTCGGTGTTGTCGATGGCGTCGTAGAAGGTGCGGGCGCCGTGTTTCCGGAGGCCGTCGTAGTCCGCCACGTCGCGGACCCCCTCGTCGCGGGCGCGCTCGAACTGGTCCTCGCGGACGAGGTCGTCGTCGATGTGGAGCATCATGGCGGTCTCCTTGGGGCCGCCGTGGGGGCCGTTGTGCTCGAACAGGTCGTCGACGAGGTCGGGGATCGACTCGTCCCACATCCACTCGACGGCGTAGGCGGCCTCGTCGTCGCGGAGGCGCCGGCCCACTTCGCGGAGGTGGGCGACGTTGCCGCCGTGGGCGTTGACGAAGACCACGCGGTCGATCCCGTGGTAGGTGAGATTCCTCGTGAGCGACTCGACGTAGTCGCGGAAGACGCCGGGCTCGACCCACATCGTCCCGTTGAACTGGCGGTGGTGGGGGCTGACGCCGACGTTGACGGTGGGGGTACAGAGGTAGCCCGTCCGCTCGGCGGCCTCGCGGGCGAGCGCCTCGGCGATGCGGTGGTCAGTCGATTCGGGGAGGTGCGGGCCGTGCTGTTCGGTCGACCCCAGCGGCACCAGGGCCAGCGACTCCTCGGCGAAGTACTCGCCCAGCTCCGGCCAGGTCCGGTCTCCGAGGTACATGTCCCATCCCGAGGACTGCCCCGCCGTTACTGTTTCCCTCGCCGCGGGCGCGTGCGGGTGAGTGACACGGAACCCCCGGGACTCATCCGCCACCGGGTCGACCGTGGGCGTATGGACGACGGGATCGACGAGCCGACCGGCGCGGCGACCCCGGAGACGGGCGACGCCGTCGGCGCGATGCTCCGGGCGTACGCCGAGACGGGAGAGGGACGGGAGGTCATCGAACGCGACGACGGGTGGATCGGCGTCAGCGCCGGCGGCGAGTTCTACTTCGCCGACTACGACGAGTGGCCCGAGCCCGACCGTCGCGCGGTGGACCGCGTCGAGGGGCGCGTCCTCGACGTGGGCTGTGGCGCGGGCCGGGCGGCGCTGTACCTGCAGGAGCGGGGCCACGACGTGACCGCTATCGACGTGTCCGAGGGGGCCGTCGAGGTGGCCCGCGACCGCGGCGTGGCGGACGCCCGCGCCGTCGATATCGCGGAGGTGGCCGACGCGTTCGAGCCCGACACCTTCGACACGGTGCTCATGCTGGGCAACAACTTCGGGCTCGTCGGGACGGCCGAGACCGCGCCCGACCGCCTCCGGGACCTCGCGACGGTGGCGACCGACGACGCGACGCTGGTCGCACAGAGCCGGGACCCGGTCGCGACCGACGACGAGCACCACCTCGCGTACCACGAGAAGAATCGCGAACGCGGCCGGCTCCCGGGCGCGCTCCGGATGCGCGTCCGCCACGAGCGGCTCGCGACGCCGTGGTTCGACTATCTGATGGCCGCGCCCGACACGATGGCCGACCTCGCGAGCGGGACGCCGTGGGAACTCGTCGACACGCTTGAGCCGGAGGAGGGACTGGACCCGGCGGGCGGCGACTACGTCGGGATCCTGGAAGCGAACGGGTGAGGCGTCCGTGGACGGCGGACTGCGTCGCTCGCCCCGGTGGGGAAGTCCCGTCGACTCACTCGGCGGCCGCCCACTCGGCGATCGGGCTGGCCGCGACCCAGGGGTCGGACCGCCATGGCATCGACTCGGCGACGACGGTCGCGCCCTCGCGGGTGACGAACCCGGCGTCGGCCAGCATCGGGAGGTGGGTGTGCGCCAGCGAGAGTTCGACCACCTCCGCGACGGAGCCGGGGACGGTCGCCCGGTCGACGCCCCGCTCGTGGGCGGCCACGGCGACGGCCAGTTCGCGGTCGGTCGCCGGTCCCGCGACGAGGAGTTCGCGGAGGACGACCTGCCGGCGGCCGCTCCCCAGCGCGGCGAGCGTCGCGTCGTAGGCCGGGTCGGGGTGGTCGGTGACCAGGCGGGCGACCCACTCGCGGTCGAAGGGACGCTCAGAGGGGGCCGCGACCAGCCCCGTCTCGGGGTCGAAGGTGACGCCGCCGGCCTCCGCCAGCGTCGGCAGGTGGACGTGGTGGAGCGCGGTCCGCAGGTCCGTCCGGTCGGCCGTCGCGTCGGACCCCGCCGCGGCCGGGCGGTCCGCGAGCGCCGCGACCAGCTCCTCGACGGTCGCGGTCGCGTCGCTGTCGACCAGCTCGGCGAGCACCGCCCGCCGCGTCGCGTCGGCCAGCGCGTCCAGCACGACCGGCGACGCCGTCGGAACCGCCATCGTATGTCTCCCCGGGGCCGGCACCGCCATAAACCGTTGCGTGACGTTTCGCGTAGCGATACCGCCGCGACCCGCCGGGCCCCGGTCCTGCGGCCCGTCCCCGTCTCTCGAATATCAGAGCTCGGAACTGCCGGCGTCTGCCGATGTCCCCGGCGTCTGCCGATGCTCCTGACGGCTCCCGACGCCCGCCGACGCCCGTCGGCGATCTCCCTACAGCGCGTCCTTGTACGCCTCGAGCGTCTCCTCGACGTCGTCGTCGGTGTGGGCGTAGGTGACGAACTGCGCCTCGAACTGGTTCTGCGAGAGGAACACGCCCTGCTCTTTCATCTCCTGCCAGAAGACGCGCCGCCAGCGGTCGGTCTGGCCGGCGGCCACGTCGGCGGCCGACTTCGGACAGATGTCGTAGCGCGGGCAGTCGGGCCGCTGGGAACAGCCGGCCTCGCAGTGGTTCTCGAAGGTCTCGGGGGCCTCGCGGGTGAACAGCACCTTGAAGATCCCCTCGGTGCCGGCGACGGTGTACTCCGGCGCCTGGTCCTCGACGATGTCCTGGAGGCCGCCCCGCAACTGCTCGCCGAGGTCGTTGATGTGCTCGTGCACGTCGTGCTCGGCGGCGTAGCGCAGCGATTCGAGGCCGGCGGCCATCGTGACCGGGTGGCCCGAGAAGGTGCCGGCCTGGAACACCTCGCCGGAGGGGGTGAACTGCTCGATGAGCTCCGAGCGGCCGCCGATGGCGCCGACGGGGAAGCCGCCGCCGATGAGCTTGCCGAAGGTCGTGATGTCGGGGTCGATGCCGAACTTGCCCTGGGCGCACTGGAGGCCGCCGACGCGGAAGCCCGTGATCACCTCGTCGAAGATGAGCAGGGCGCCGTTGTCCTCGGTGAGGTCGCGCAGCGTCTCGTGGTAGCCGTCGACGGGGTGGACGACGCCCATGTTCGCGAGAATGGGTTCGACGAGGACGGCCGCGATGTCCTCGCCGTGGTCCTCGAAGACCCGGTGGGCGGCCGCCTCGTCGTTGAACGGCACCGCGAGCGTGTGCTCGGCGAACTCGTCGGGGATGCCCGGACTGGAGGGCTCCACGTCGTCGTACTCCCCCTCGACGAGGGTGGTCTCCTGGGCGCCGTGGTAGCCGCCCTGCATGACGACGATCTTGTCGCGGCCGGTCGCCGCGCGGGCCAGCCGGCAGGCCGAGACCGTCGCCTCGGTCCCGGAGTTGACGAACCGGATCATCTCGACGCTCGGGACGTGGCGGGCGACGAACTCGGCGTGTTCGACCTCGATCTCCGTGGGCGCGCCGAACATCGGTCCCTCGCTGACCTTCGACTGCACCGCGGACTCGACGGGCTGGGGCAGGTCGTGGCCGTACAGCAGGGGCCCGAGGCCCATCACCCAGTCGATGTAGCGGTTGCCGTCGGCGTCGATGACGTGGCCGCCGTCGCCGCGCTCGACGAAGAAGGGGTACGGCTCGATGGCGGCCCGCACCGACGAGTTGACGCCGCCGGGCATGACCGACAGCGCGCGATCGTAGAGGTCCCGTGACCGGTCGTGGTTCATATCCCCCGCTTCTCACTCGTCGCCCAAATGCGTACCGAGGTGCGCCGACGTTCCCGCGTTCGCGCCCGCCGCGGGACCGAACGCGTTCGTTCCGGGCGCCCGCTCCCCCGCGTGGCCGCCCGCGCTTCCGCGTTCGGTAGCTTCTTGACTCGACACGCGGTGACACACCCCATGACCGTACGACTCGCGGCGATCGGCCTCGGCGACCTCGGGCGGATGCAACTCGACGGCGTGACCGACCACCCCGACGCGGACGTGACGGTCGTCGCCGGCGCCGACGTGGCCGCCGACGCCCGCGAATCGTTCGCCGCCGAGTACGACGCGCCCGCCTACGCCGACTACGAGGCGATGCTCGACTCCGAGGCGATCGACGCCGTCACCGTCGTCACGCCCCACACGCTCCACTACGAGCAGACCGTCGCCTGCCTGGAGCGGGGGCTGGACGTGCTCCTGGAGAAGCCGATGGTGGCCGACACCGGCCACGCCGTCGACCTCGTGAACCGCGCCCGCGAGAGCGACGCTCTCCTCCAGATCGGCTACCAGCGACACCTCCACCCCGGCTACCGGGCCGTCCGCGAAACCGTCCTCGGCGGCGAGATCGGCGACGTGCACATGGCCGCCTGCTACCTCGCCCAGGACTGGATCAGCGGGACGCAGGGCACCTGGCGCGTCGACCCCGAGCTGTCGGGCGGCGGCCAGCTCAGCGACTCCGGGTCGCACCTGCTGGACGCGCTGCTGTGGACGACCGACTCGCGCGCCCGCGAGGTCGCCGCCGTGATGGACGACCGCGACCACGCCGTCGACATCAACGCCGCGCTCTCGGCGACGCTGGACGGCCCCGGCGGCCCGATCACCGCGAGCATCGGCGTCAGCGGCGACGGCACCGGCTTCGAGGAGTCGCTCGTCCTCTGGGGGACCGACGGCCACCTCCAGTTCGGTCACGGTGGACTCACCGTCTTCGACGGCTCGGGCGGCGAGCCCGACCACCGGACCTTCGACGCCGGCACCTACGCCGAGCAGACGACGAAGAAGGTCGTCGCCTTCCTCGACGCCGTCGAAGGGAACCGCGACAACCCCGTCCCCCCGGAGTTCGGGCTGCGGGTCACCGCGCTGACCGAGGCGGCCTACCGCGCCCGCGAGGCCGGCGAGACCGTCGACGTGACCGAACTCGTCGCCGCCGCGCGCGAGGAGTACGGCCAGTAGTCACGGGTTCGCGGTCGTTCGGCGGGCGACACCGCGGGTCCGCCCGGACAGCGCCGCTCCCGGACGACCCCGCAACAACACTTAGGGCGCCGGCGGCCGCCCGTGGGGTATGCCCGGGGCCGACCGGCCGAACGTCCTCTGGATCGCGATGGAAGACACGACGCCCCGCCTGGGGTGTTACGGCGACGACCTCGCCCGGACCCCCGCGATCGACGGGCTCGCGGCCGAGGGACGGCGCTACTCCAGCGCCTTCTCGACCGCGCCGGTCTGTGCCCCGAGCCGCTCGGCGGTGATGACCGGGTGCCACGGGAACGCCATCGGCACCCACCAGATGCGAACGACCCACACGAACGACGACGCGCCCGAACTCCCGACGCCCTACGAGGCCGTCCCGCCGCACTACGTGACGGCGGTGCCCGAGCTGTTCCGGCGGGCGGGCTACTACTGCACGCTCGACTCGAAGGCCGACTACCAGTTCGGGACGCCCTTCTCGATGTGGGACCACCACGGCGACGGTGCGGACTGGCGCGACGACGCCCGCGAGTCCGACCAGCCGTTCTTCGCGATGGTCACCAACGGCGTCACCCACGAGAGCGGCCAGTGGGACCCCACAGAGCCCGGCACCGACGACCAGTTCGGCGGGGCGGTCGCCGACCCCGACACCGACCCCGACGCGGTCGAGGTGCCGCCGTACCTCCCCGACACCGAGACGACGCGGGCGGCCATCGCCCGCCAGTACGACAACGTCGCGCGCTCGGACGCGTGGGTGGGCGACGTGCTCGACCGCCTGGAAGCGGACGGACTGGCCGAGGACACTATCGTCGTCCTCTGGAGCGACCACGGCGAGGGGCTGCCCCGCAGCAAGCGCTGGCCCTACGACGGCGGGATACATGTGCCCCTGATCGTCCGCTGGCCCGGGCAGCTGGAGGCGGGGAGCGTCGACGACCGCCTCGTCAGCATGATGGACCTCGGGCCGACGATGCTCGACGCCTGCGGACTGGACGTGCCGCAGTACATGGGCGGCCGGCGGTTCTTCGGGCCGGCCGCCGACGACCGCGAGTACGTCTTCGCGGCGCGGGACCGCTACGACGAGTCGTACGACATGGTCCGGGCCGTTCGCGACCACCGATTCAAGTACATCAGACACTACCGGCCGGGAACGCCGTACCGCCAGTGGATCCCCTTCCGGAACCGCCACCCAGTCATGCGGGAGCTTCTGGAGCGCGCCCGCGAGGGCGAGCTGGCGGGCGCCCAGCGGTGGTTCGACGCGAACCGGCCCGCCGAGGAGCTGTACGACCTGCGAAGCGACCCCTACGAGATCGACAACCTCGCCGAGGACCCCGAGTACGCCGACACGCTGGCGCGGATGCGGGCGGCGTTAGACGACTGGCGCGACCGCGTGGACGACGCGGGCGACACCGCCGAGGCCGAGACGGTCCGCGACCGCTACGGCGGGACGGACCAGCCCGAGACCGCCGCGCCCCGGTTCGTCGTCAACAGCCCGAACCACGACGAGCGGACGGCCAGGACCGCCGGGCTGGAGCTCGAACGGCCGGCCACGCTCTCGCTGTACTGCGCCACCCAGGGCGCGTCGATGGCCTACGCGTTCGCCGACGACCCGGTGAAAAACGACGGGTCCGACCCCCAGTGGGAACTCTACACCGGGCCGGTCGAGTTGCCCGAGGGCGAGACGGCGGTGCGCGCGAAGGCGGTCCGGTACGGCTTCGCGGAGAGCGACGAGCAGGTGGGCATCTTCACCGTCTCGGGGTGAGCCGTCAGAAGAGCTATCCGGCTGGACACGAAATCCACCGGTGATCGACCGAACAGCATGACAGACGACACGGACCGGCCGACCGCCGAGGGCCGCGCGGGCGAGACAGAGACCGTCGGCGACCTCGTCGAGAAGATCCGGGCGCTGGACGACGACAGCGAGCGCAGCCAGGGGGTGCTCTTAGACCAGCTCGCGGAGGTCGAGAACCGCCTGCTTGCGTTCGGCCGGGCGCTCGGCGGCGACCCCGACACCGTGGCGGACCTGCCCTTTACCGAGGAGGCGGGCACCGACCGCATGCCCGAACCGCTCTACGTCCGCCACGACACCGAGATGCTCAACCAGGTGACCGGCTGGCTGCTCCAGGAACAGCACATCGGCCTCGTCAGCCACTACGGCACCGGCAAGACCGCCTTCCGGGAGATCGTCCGCCGCGACCTGGGCGAACACGACGACTTCGTCGTCGCCGTACTCGACAACCCCCGCGAGACGACACCTCGGAAACTCTACGCGACGATCCAGACCACGGCGGAAGCGGCGGGCTACGAGGTCGAGGACCGGGACTACTGGCAGACCCGCGACGGCGTCCCGTGGGCCACCGAGGACGCCAAGGAGGCCGCCCGCGAGCTCGTCGAGGACGTGCGCGCCGACGGCAAGACCCTCCTGCTCGTCGTCGACGAGATCGAGGTGCTGCCCGCCGAGATCCTCTCGACGCTGCAGGTCGCCGGCGACATGGGCGTCCGCCTGTTCCTGATGGGCACCCCCGAAGGGAAGGAGCGCGTCGCGGATCTCAGGGGGACCCTGGACTCGCGGCTGCGCTACTACGAGGGCATCGAGCCGTTCGACCCCGAGGACATCGCCGAGTACATCGCCCGCTCGTTCGCTTACTTCCGCGACGAACCCTACGAGGACCAGGGCGTCGAGCTGTTCACCGAGGCCGCGATCCGCGACGTACACGAGCGGTCCGAGGGGATCCCCCGCGAGGTCCGCATCGAGTGTCGTGAACTGTTCACCCGGGCCGCGTTCGTCTGGTACCGCACCGGCCAGGAGATCGACCGCATCCAGATCACGCCCGAACTCCGCCACCGTCGGTTCGGGATGGGACGATAGGTCTTTCTCGCCGAAGGAACTCCTCGGCCCGAGACGGCTTCCGGTTCACGACGGGTGCCGATGCTTGATGCGTTCGGCGTGGACGCCGGGCACCTCGCTGAGACACTCCCGGCACTTCCAGGTCGGATACACCTCCCCCTGTTCTTTCAGCAGGTCCTGCTTGTACTCCAGGGTCGCCCCGCACTGGCAGGTGTAGGCCATATCCGAGCGCACGCGACGGCCGGGAATAAATCGCCCGCCGGCCGCTGCCGTGCAGCGCCGAACCGTCACCTCACCAGAATCTACAGGGGTCTGCCGGCCCCAGGCTCGAACATGACCGCCACCGACGCGAGCCTGCTCGACCTGTCCTCCGCCGAGTCGACGCGCCACACCGTCAACGGCGTCGACCTACACGTCGTCACGGCCGGCGACCCCTCGGACCCGCTGGTCGTCCTGCTGCACGGGTTCCCGGACTTCTGGTACGGCTGGCGCCACCAGATCCCCGCCCTGGTCGACGCCGGCTACTACGTCGTCGCGCCGGACCAGCGCGGCTACAACCTCAGCGAGAAACCCCGCGATCTGGACGCCTACCGGATGGGCGAACTCTCCCGCGATGTCGCCGACCTGATCGACGCCGAGGGCCGCGACGACGCCCACGTGATCGGCCACGACTGGGGCGCGGCGGTCGCGTGGGACCTGGCGCTGCGCCGCCCCGACCGGGTCGACCGCCTCGGGATCATCAACGTCCCGCACCCGTCGGTGATGCGCCGGACGCTCAAGCGGAATCCACGCCAGCTCGCCCGGAGCTGGTACATGTTCTTCTTCCAGCTGCCGGTCGTCCCGGAACTCGTCCTCGGACGCGGCGACGCCCGCGGCGTCCTCGACGTGCTGGAGGGCAGCGCCAACCCCGGCGCGTTCACCGACGAGGAACTCGCCCACTACCGCGACGCCTGGCGCCGCCAGGGGGCGATCCGGGGAGCGGTCAACTGGTACCGCGCGCTACTCCGCCGCCGGGACGACCCGCCCCGCGAGACCGTCGAGGCGCCGACGCTGGTTGTCTGGGGCGACGAGGACGTGGCGCTGCTCCCCTCGATGGCCGCCGAGAGCGTCGGCCACTGCACCGACGGCCGCCTCGAACGGGTCCCCTGGGCCTCCCACTGGGTCCACGACGAGGAACCCGAACGCGTCAACGACGCCCTCGTCGGCCACCTGAACGACGGCGCCGGGGACTGATTCCGACCGTTCGACGTTTCTGTGTCGTCTGGAGACAGCAGCTGACCAACGTAGTTCGGTCGAACGATACGAGATTCACCCCTCCGGGAAGGGCACGACCCGTCGCCGTTCGGTATCACCCACCCGACGATCATCATCGACGGCGAAGAGTACGAGGTCGACGATCCGGAGTTCATCGACCGCGAAATCGACGCCGGGTTCATCGGCACCATCGAGGAGGGGCTGGAGACGACGAAGCTGAAGGTCCGCGCGACCGACGAGTACGGCAACAGCCGGACGACCCTCGCCGCGGCCCGCTCGAACGGCCTCGTCGAGGCGGTCAAGCAGAGCGGGGCGCTGGGCAGCCTCTCGGAGACGGAAGCGTTCACGCTCGGCACGGGGACCGGGATATCCGGTGGCGCCGGACAGTTGACGGGGACCGTCCAGAGCGTCGTCACCGAACCGGGGGAGACCCTCGACCGCTTCAGCGACCTCTCGCGGTACGAACGGCTCATCGAGAACGCCGACGACATCCCCGGGCTGCTGGTCCAGCAGTACCAGCGCCAGCAGCGGACCGCGAACCCCTACTACCGACAGGGTGAGGTCGCCAACGAGCAGCTGTACGACGACTTCCGGCGAGGGTATTACTCGGGGCTGGTCGTCTTCGAGGTCGCGCTGTCGGCGGCCGGCGGGCAGGTCAAGAACGTCGACAAGGTGCAGGACCTGGCCGACAGGGCCAGAGCGACGCGGGCAGTGCGCTACTATCGATCGGCGCGGACCCGGTTCGTCAGCGCACCGGTCAGTCGGCTCGGGTCGAAGGTGACCCGTCGGGTGGTCGACCGCGTCGACGTAGACGCGCCCGGGACCGTCCGCGAGACCATGGCGGGCATCGAGACGGTCGGGCGGTCGTGGTCGCTGTCGCGACGGCTCGGGACTACGCCGAGCGACGTGTTGCGCGGCCTGAGCGACCGGGGCCGGTCGCAACTGCGGGCGTACTACCGCGGGATTCGCGGGACTCGTGGCGGCAGTGACACGGGGCTGGAAGTGCTGACCGACGGCGGGCGCGCGGAGTTCCGGGAAGCACTGAACGACCGGGCGATCTCCGGGCGGACGCTGGCGCAGTTCCGCCGTGGGAGTTCCGACCGGACGTGGCGTGAACTGCTCGACCGCGATGTCTGTAACAGCCCCTGTGAGTCGACGATCCGGTCGGTCTACCAGTATACGAAAGATGCCGATGGGTTGGATAACGACGAGGCCAAGGATCTGCTGAACGCGTACGCAGAGGCAGATGAGGTGTCGATCGGACCGGGCAGTCGTGGCTCGGCGACCGTCCAGCAGCGGATTGACGACCTTGACGGCGAGAATGTCGACGGTGTCGTTCGGTCCATGCGTGGCGTCTCAGCGGGTAAGACCGGGTACAAGAGGATCGCCGGTGAAACCCGTATCGCGGACGACGCACTGGAGCAAGCCACAGTGAGCAGTGGCGATGTCGAACTATCAAACGACATTCCGAGAAGTGAGGTGCCGGACAGTCTCACGAAGGACAGTTCGGAGATTGACGTTGACGTGAAGTCCGAGATTACTATCGACGGTGACACCGTCGATTCGCCTGCGATCGAATCGAAGAACCTGAATCCCGGCCCGTATTCCGAGTCGTTCATTGAGCAAGTCTGGACTGAGCGGGTGAGTGCGAAGTTCGCCGCACAAGCAGCAGCGGGTGAAGACGAGATTGTTCTCGTCGTCCCCGACGAGTTCAAAACTAGATTCGGCGATGAACTCGACGCGATACCGGACAAGGTGGAACGCAGGCTGAGCAACAACGGTGTGAGCGCCGACCCGACCGTTAGGATAACCACTTACGACGGCGTAGGTGCCTGAGAATGCCTAGTGGTATCGCAGTCATGGAGTGGTACACGTCCCGTCCGGTGGATGGGGCCGTGGAAGACGCGCTCGAACAGGCTGGGCTGGCCGGGTTCGACATCGAGAACGTCGAAGAGAATCCCCATGCGGCCGGCGAGGCGACCTACCTGAACGTCGATTACGACCAGTGGAATTTCAGTTTCGTCTTTGCATCCGAGGACGACCGAGAACCGGGCCAACCACTGCTCAGAGTCGACTGCGGGGATACCATCTATCCGTCAGAGGCAGATTCATCGTCCGCCTACCGAGAGTTGATGGATGGTCTCTTCGAACTACTTTGCCGGGGCGCGGTGGCACTCGATGTCGACTATGCAGCTCTGTTCAATCCAGAGAGTCGGAACTCCATCGCACACGACAGGCCTTTCATCGACGGGATCGAGGAATTTCCTCGACTTGGAGTCTACTCTGGAGAACTCGTAGACGAATTCGGGGGAGTCGATTCCATGTTCGACCCCGATCCGTGGTATACGGCAACGCTCGCGGGGGACAAATTCGTCGTCGCCGATGCACCGTCGGACTGGCTGGGTGGGCCGTGGCAGCCCCCGACCGAAGCCGAGTACCTCGACCACGCGGAGTTTGTCGACCGTGAGGACTCCGGCCAAGCGGTCGGTCTCTCCGACCCGTTCGCCAACCTCGACGCTGGCGAGTACGGCGCGGACGTGGGCGTCGAACCGGACGACATCTCTGGCGAGTTCACGAACGACGCGCTTCGGCTCCGCCGCGTCCGCGTCGACGACGAGCGGAACCTCCGGCGAGTCGACGACGACGCGTTCGTCCGGAACGTCGTCGACAAAAAACACGACGACCAGCTCGACCTGATCCAGGCGATGCTGGCGGAGATTCCCCGGGAGCCACACACCGACGAACACGCGTCGGCGTTGCTGCACGAGGCGATCCCACCGTCGTTCGTCCGTCTGGACGGTCCCGACGACGAGAACGTCGTAACGAAAGTGATGAACTTGGACACCGACGTGAGTAAACATGATCTGCTGATCTCGCTGGGGCGAGTCGCCCAGCAGGACGATTTCACCGACGATGACCTCGACTCGATCGAGGATGCCCTAGACACGCTCGACGAACTGGACGGAGAGAACGTCGATACGTACATCCGGCAGAATCTGCTCTGAACTGAAGGTCCAGAACCGACTCTGGTCTATTTTGACCTGCTGGGACGTTCTCTTCGACTGGACAAACTGTAGCCTCACCAGCGGTCCGGAGGCTGCGGTGGCGGCGACGACGACAGCGGCCTCGAAGCGCTGACCGACGGCGGGGAAGACCGGTTCGTCGACACGCTCGAAGACCTCGACGGTGCGAACGTCGACGCGTACGTCCGGCCGAAGCCGCTCTGAGCGGCCGTTCGATTCGACATCGGCCACTGGACTCTCAGTTCAGCGCCAGGAACCGGTAGTTCAACACCGCGGCGAAGGTGACCCAGGCGAGATACGGCACGAGCAGCGCCGCAGCACGACGGTCGACGCGGTCGAACGCCCAGATGGTCGCGACCACGGCGGGCCACAGTGCGACGATCACGACGAGCCCGGCGAGCAGGTTCTCCGCGGCGAAGAAGGCTGGTGTCCAGGCGACGTTGAGGACCATCTGGCCGACGAACGCCGCCAGCGCGACCCGGCGGGCGGTCCAGCCGTCGCGTCCCCCTCCGACCGGGTCGCTCTCACCGGCCAGCCACACGAGCGCGACGGCGACGCCCATCAGGGTGAACAGGAGCGTCCAGACGACGCCGAACAGCCACGGCGGCGGGTAGATAGCGGGTTTCGCGAGCCCCTGGAACCACGGCGACCCGGGGCCCGACAGCACCGCCGGCGCCGCGCCGGCGAGGTTGACGAGGAGGACGCCCGCGACCACCGTTCCGATGGTTCGGCGACCGCTGCGCTCCGGTCCGACCGTCGGTGTCTCTGCCATACCCCCCGTACGGGCCCGCCGGTCAAAGGGGATCCGCCGAGCCGCCCCCTCCGGCGCCGGTTCCGGCGGTCGACTCTATATAAATAGTCCCTTGATACGAGTTCGCACACTCCGCTCGGGCACGCAGCGAACCGAACGCCGGTATCCTCCGGTACTTTTATATAGAATCGCAATCAACCTCTCTCTTGATTATGTCTCAGCAGATGGGTAACCAGCCCCTCATCATCATGTCCGAGGACTCCCAGCGGACCTCGGGCAAGGACGCACAGTCCATGAACATCACGGCCGGGAAGGCCGTCGCGGAGTCCGTACGGACCACACTGGGTCCGAAGGGGATGGACAAGATGCTCGTCGACGACTCCGGCGGGGTCGTCGTCACCAACGACGGCGTCACCATCCTCGAGGAGATGGACATCGAGCACCCGGCGGCCAACATGATCGTCGAGGTCGCCCAGACCCAGGAGGACGAGGTCGGCGACGGCACGACCACGGCCGTCGTCATCTCCGGCGAACTGCTGGGCAAGGCCGAGGACCTCCTCGACCAGGACATCCACGCCACCATCCTCGCGCAGGGCTACCGCCAGGCCGCCGAGAAGGCCAAGGAGGCCCTCGAGGACATCGCCATCGAGGTCGACGCCGACGACACCGAGATCCTCGAGTCCATCGCCGCCACCGCCATGACCGGCAAGGGCGCCGAGAACGCCAAGGACACCCTCTCCGCGCTCGTCGTCGACGCCGTCCAGTCGGTCGCCGACGAGGAGGGCGTCGACACGGACAACATCCAGCTCGAGACCGTCGTCGGCGGCTCCATCGACGAGTCCGAGCTCGTCGAGGGCGTCATCATCGACAAGGAGCGCGTCCACGAGAACATGCCCTACGCCGTCGAGGACGCCGACGTGGCGCTGCTCGACACCGCCATCGAGGTGCCCGAGACCGAGCTCGACACCGAGGTCAACGTCACCGACCCCGACCAGCTCCAGCAGTTCCTCGACCAGGAGGAAGAACAGCTCCGCGAGTACGTCGACAAGCTCAAAGACGCCGGCGCCGACGTCGTCATCTGCCAGAAGGGCATCGACGACATGGCCCAGCACTACCTCGCCCAGGAGGGTATTCTGGCAGTGCGCCGCGCGAAGAAGTCCGACATGAAGGCGCTCTCCCGGTCGACGGGCGCCCGCATCGTCTCCAACATCGACGACATCACCGCCGACGATCTGGGCTTCGCGGGCTCGGTCGCCCAGAAGGACGTCGCCGGCGACGAGCGCATCTTCGTCGAGGACGTCGAGGACGCCAAGGCCGTCACGATGATCCTCCGCGGCGGCACCGAGCACGTCGCCGACGAGGTCGAGCGCGCCATCGAGGACTCGCTGGGCGTCGTCTCCGTGACTCTCGAAGACGGGCAGGTCCTCCCGGGCGGCGGCGCCCCGGAGGCCCACCTCGCGCTGGAACTCCGTGACTTCGCCGACTCCGTCGGCGGCCGCGAGCAGCTGGCCGTCGAGGCGTTCGCCGACGCCATCGACGTCGTCCCGCGCACGCTCGCCGAGAACGCCGGCCTCGACCCCATCGACTCGCTGGTCGACCTGCGCTCCCGGCACGACGGCGGCGAGACCACGGTCGGCCTCGACGCCTACTCCGGCGACGTGGTCGACATGGTCGAGGACGGCGTCGTCGAGCCGCTCCGCGTCAAGACCCAGGCCGTCGAGAGCGCCACGGAGGCCGCGGTCATGATCCTCCGCATCGACGACGTGATCGCCGCGGGCGACCTGAAGGGCGGCGGCACCGACGACGACGACGAAGGCGGTGCGCCCGGCGGCCCCGGCGGCGCGCCCGGCGGCATGGGCGGCGGCATGGGCGGTATGGGCGGCGGCATGGGCGGCATGATGTAGGCCCGCTTTTTGCGACGGAGAGTTCCTCGGCGCGCTTCGCGCGCCTGCGGGAATCCTCCGTCGCAAAAACTTGGGGAAAAAGCCGGACGCGTCGGTCGCTCCGCTCCCTCGCGTCCGGTGAACCGCGCGCCTTCGGCGCGCGGACGCTTACCCGCCGACCCTCGAACCGCCCGCCGACCGCTGCGGCTCCCGAACCGACCGCAGTCCGCGATTCTCCGTTTTCGACCGGCCAGCGACCGCTACGGTCGCGTGTCGCACCGGGCCATCCGTTCGTTTGCACGAGAACCCGGGAGAGCACTCTACGGGACGCTGGCGGTCGCTACGAGAGTGGAAAACCGGTGGTAATCGCGCCACCCACACCCGGTGGGTACACGCCGTCCGGCGCGGGCGCGACTGTCCGCTGCGCGGCGTCGACTTGCCGGGCTACTCGGTGTCGAGCTCGAACTGCTCGTGCTCGGAGGCGGCGTTGAGCACGACGCTCGTGTTCGACTCCTTGATCTCGGGGTCGACGAGCAGCTCCTTGATGTGCTCGTTCATGCCGTCGGTGTCGGTGAACTTGCCGATGGCGATGATGTCGTAGTCGCCGGTCACCTCGTAGACGGAGATCATCTGGTCGTGCTCGCGCAGCGACTCGGTGACCTCCGGGAGGGAGCTGCCCTCGATCTTCAGCTGGAGGATGGCGGTCACGTCGTAGCCGAGTTTGTCGTAGTCGACCTTGGGGGTGTACCCCTCGATGATGCCGTCCTCCTCCAGGTCCGAGAGGTGGTTCGACACCGTGGTCACCGACACGTCGAGGTCCTCGCCGAGGCTGCGCAGGCTCGCACGCCCGTCGCCCAGCAGCGCATTTACCAACTTGCGGTCCAGATTTTCGTACGTCATTACGTCCACAGACGACACCGGGGCATTAGAATTTTACGAATATACAATTCCGTCTCCCGAAGGGGAAGATTTGCGCAGATGGGTAGGATTTTAATACTATGGGTATACCCTTCAGGTGTCGATAACAATGACAAGCGAAAACGCGAAACCGGACGGGGGTCTCTCCGCCGAGGCACAGGACGTACTCGACGAGATCGAGGAGCAGAACGTCGACTTCCTGCGGCTGCAGTTCACGGACATTCTGGGGACGGTCAAGAACGTCTCGGTCCCGGCCGACCAGGCCGAGAAGGCGTTCACCGAGGGTATCTACTTCGACGGGTCGTCGATCAACGGCTTCGTCCGCATCCAGGAGTCGGACATGCGCCTGGACCCGGACCCGTCGACGTTCGCCGTCCTGCCGTGGCGCAACGACGACGACAGCGCCGCCGGCCGGCTCATCTGTGACGTCATCGACACCTCCAGCGGCCAGCCGTTCTCCGGCGACCCGCGCGGGGTGCTCAAGCGCGCCATCCAGCGCGCCGAGGACATGGGCTACACCGTCAACGCCGCGCCCGAGCCCGAGTTCTTCCTCTTCGAGGAGGACGAGGAGGGTCGCGCGACGACGAAGACCAACGACGCCGGCGGCTACTTCGACCTCGCGCCGAAGGACCTCGCCCAGGACGTGCGACGGGACATCATCTTCGGCCTGGAGGACATGGGCTTCGACATCGAGGCCTCCCACCACGAGGTCGCCCAGGGCCAACACGAGATCAACTTCACCTACGACGACGCGCTGTCGACGGCCGACAACGTCGCCACTTTCCGCGCCGTGGTCCGCGCCATCGCGGCCGAACACGACCTCCACGCCACCTTCATGCCCAAGCCGATCCCGCGCATCAACGGGTCGGGCATGCACACCCACCTCTCGCTGTTCACGGAGGACGGCGAGAACGCCTTCCACGACGGCGACGACGAGTTCGACCTGAGCGAGACGGCCAAGCAGTTCACCGCCGGCATCCTCGAACACGCGCCCGCCATCGCGGCGGTCACGAACCCGACCGTCAACTCCTACAAGCGCCTGGTCCCGGGCTACGAGGCGCCCGTCTACGTCGCCTGGTCCGACCGGAACCGCTCGGCGCTCATCCGCAAGCCCGCCGCGCGCGTCCCGGCCGCCTCCCGCATCGAGGCGCGCTTCCCGGACCCGTCGTGTAACCCCTACCTCGCCTTCGCCGCGCTCATCCACGCCGGCCTCGACGGCATCGAGCGCGGCCTCGACTGCGACGACCCGGTCCGCGAGAACATCTACGAGTTCGACGAACAGAAGCGCGAGGAGTACGGCATCGACACGCTACCGACGAACCTCGGCGAGGCCCTCGACGCCCTCGAGAACGACGAGGTCGTCGCCGACGCCCTCGGCGAGCACGTCTACGAGAACTTCGTCGAGGCGAAGACCCAGGAGTTCGACGACTACCGCGTCGACGTCTCCGACTGGGAGCTCGACCGCTACCTCGAGACCTTCTGACTCCGACACCGCGTCGGCCCACGCCGCACGGTTCGGGCCCGCCGCGGGCGCTCCCCGCGGGTCGCGGCCCCTCGCGTTTCGCTTCTCGCCAGTCGCGTCTCCGCGCCGCTGTACGGTCGCCGCCGCTCCGCCGAGCCGCCGTCCGGCGGACGCCGACGCCCTCCTCCGCCGACAGGTCACCGTCGGTTTTATACCCTCGTCCCGGCTCAGTCCCTCCAACGGACGGTCGGTCGCCCCACAGGCGACGGAGAACGTGTGAAGATACTCTCGTGTAACGCCGGTTACCTGCTCGACTACGATGGATCGCTGCGCGAGTACGCGCTGAAACCCCACCGGGCGATGCTCGGCGACGACGCCGCCGAACAGCGCGCCACCGAGCGCCTCGTCGACGTGATCGCCGACGAGCGGCCCGACGTGGTCTGCCTGCTGGAGGTCGACCAGGGGTCGGCCCGCACCATGACCGAGGGGCAGGTCACCCGCCTCGCGGAGGCGCTGACCGACCGCGGGCTGGCCTACCACGCCCGCGCCGACGCCAAGTACGGCGACGGCAACGTCCTCGGCCGCCTGCCCGTGCTCTCGCACCTCTCGAACGGCCTGCTCGTCCGCGACGACATCGACGCCACCATCGAGGCCCACTACCTCGAGACCGGCCCCAAGCGGCTCGTCACCGAGGTCCGCATCGGCGACCTCTCTATCTTCGCGGTCCACCTCGCGATGAGCGGCCGCGGCCGCCGCAAGCAGCTCGACGAGATCGCCGCCATCGTCGCCGAACGCGAGCGCGTCGTCGTCGCCGGCGACTTCAACGCCTACGACGGCCTGGAGGAGGTCGAGACCGCCCTCGAGGAGACGGGGCTGGTCCTCCACGACCCCGGCGAGACGGTGCCCAAGCGCCCGCTCGACACCCTGGTCTCCGAGACGCGCACCCTCGATTTCTTCCTCGCCTCCCCCGACATCGAGCCCACCCGCTGCGACGTGATCGACGTGCAGGTCTCCGACCACCGCCCCGTCGTCCTGGAGTTCGAGAACGGGGGAGTATGACGGGCGACGGCGACGACACCGACGACGCGGGCGTCGCGGTGCGACCGCTGTCGGCCGACCGCTTCGCCGAGTTCCGGCGGATCGTCGACTACGCCTTCTCGCCGGGGGACGGGCCACAGACCTACGACGACGAGCCCGAGCGGATCGCCGACCGGTACGGGGTCGTCGCCGGCGACGAACTCCGCGCCGTCTGCGGCCACTACGACTTCCGGGCGACCCTGCGCGGCGAGTGGGTCCCGCTCGCCGGCCTGGCCGCCGTCGCCACGCCGCCGGAACACCGGCGGGCGGGGCACGTCCGCGCGCTGGTCGACGACGCCCTGGCGCGGTGGCGCGGCGAGTACCCCCTCTCGGCGCTGTGGCCGTTCTCGCGGTCGTACTACGAGCAGTTCGGCTGGGCGACGGCCAACACGTACAGCGAGTACACCTGCCCGCCGGCCCAGCTGGCGTTCGCCCGCGGGGAAGCCGACGGCCGCGCGCGCCCGGTCGACCTCGACGAGTGGCGCACGCTCCAGTCGGTCCACGAGGCGGCCGCCGAGGCGACGACGCTCGCGCTCCGGCGGCGCTCTGAGACGTGGTGGCGCGAGCGCGTGCTGGCGGAAGGGAGCGACGACCGCCCGTGGGCGTACGTCTGGGAGCGGGCCGGCGAGCCCGTGGGCTATCTCGTCTACAGTTTCGCGGACGCCGGCGAGGGGTTCGACGAGCGCCGGCTCACCGTCGACGACGCGGCCGCCGTCGACCACGAGGCGTGGCTCGACCTCCTCGGATTCCTCGCCGACCACGACTCCCAGGCGACCGAGGTACACTTCGAGCGCGAGGGTCGAGCGGATCTCCTCGATCTCGTTCCCGACCCCGACGCGGTCGACTGCGAGGTGCGGACTGGGCCGATGGTCCGCGTCGTCGACGTGACGGACGCGCTGGCGGCCTGTCCCTACCCCGACGACGCGAGCGCCGACCTCGCGCTCGCCGTGGCCGACGGGACGGCCGACTGGAACGACGGGCACTTCCGGCTGACCGTCGAGGGCGGCGACGCCGAGTGCGCGGCGGTCGACGAGCCGGCGGGCGAGGCGGACGCGACACTCGACGTGGGGACGCTCTCGCAGCTCGTGGTCGGCTACCACGACGCCGCGACCGCCCGCCGCGTCGGCGGGCTCTCCGTGGCCGAGGAGTCGGTCGCCGACGCGCTCGCGGCGCTGTTCCCGTCAGAGCGGGTGTACCTGCGGACGTTCTTCTGAGAGGCCGGGGCCGGTGGAAAACCGGTGAGCCCCCGGTCCGAACAAGGCACTTCGGCCTCGGGCTCCAACCGGTCGTATGTCCGGACCGAACGTCGACGACATCGCCGAGATCGCGGCCGAGGAGAGCAGGGAGGTGCGCCGGGACCTCAGACAGACGCTGCTGTCGGGGCTGGCGCTGACGGTCCCGTTCCTGATCACGGTGCTGGTGCTCGTCTGGGCGCTGGGGTTCGTCGCCGGTCTGCTGTCGCCGCTGGCCGACGTGATCGTCGCCGTCGGCCCCGGCGGGGAGATGAGCACCTGGGTCGTCCAGCTGCTGGCCGGGACCCTCGTGGTGGGGTTCGTGTTCGCCGTCGGCTTCGCCGCCCAGCACGGCCCGGAGACGCACATCGCCCGCCGGTTCGACGTGCTCATGGAGGACCTGCCGGGGATCGGCTCGATCTACACCAGCGTCGAGCGCATGAGCGACGTGATGGTCGAGGGCGACACCGAGAGCTTCCGCGAGGTGAAGATCGTCGAGTTCCCCCGCGAGGACTGCTTCGCGCTGGCCTTCCTCACCGCGAGCGCGCCGCCGACGATCGAGGAGGCCGCCGACCACGGCGAGATGGAGACCGTCTTCGTCCCGATGGCCCCCAACCCCGTGATGGGCGGCCACCTCGTCAACCTCCCCGAGGACCGGATCTTCGACGTGGACCTGTCCGTCGAGGAGGGGATGCAGGCGGTCATGACGACCGGGATGGCCATCGACGAGAGCGTCGAGGACGAGGGTTCCGCGGCCAGTTGACGCTCGCGCCGAACGCGCCGTCGCGCCTGGGCGCGACCCGCACACTGCCGGCCGGCGACTTACCACGCTCGCGTCCCTCCCGGGAGGTATGAGTCTCGAAGGCGAATCCGCTCCCGAGTTCGAACTGCCGAGCACGGCCGGGGACACCGTCTCGCTGAGCGACGAACTCGAGGAGGGGCCGGCGGTCGTCCTGATCAACCGCGGCGTCTGGTGTTCCTTCTGTGCCGAGCAGCTCCAGACGTTCAGCGAAGTGTCCTACGACATGTGGTTCCACGACGACGTGAGCGTCGTCCCCGTCGTCCCCGACCCGCTCCCCGAGGTCACGGAGATGCGCGACCGTTACGACCTGCAGATCCAGTTGCTCGCCGACCCCGACGGCGAGGTCTGCGACCGCTACAGCGGCACCGAGGAGACGAGCCACGGCCTGACCGGCCTCGCCGCGACCTACGTGATCGACGAGAGCGGCACCGTCCGCTACGAACAGGTCTCCGACACCCCCGCCGACCGCACCTACGGCAACTGGGTGCGCTACTACATCCGCAACGACTACGAGCCGCCCTTCGAGGGGTAGCCCGCTCGCGCGGCGGCCACCGCTGGCCGCCCCGTTCCACCCGAAACGGTGGCCTTTTGCTCGCGCTCCGCGGGGTATCCCACATGACCGACGGGGACGCCGACGACGCGGCGAACGGGAGCGACACGAACGAGGACGGCGAGGGACTGACCTACGCCGAGGCGGGCGTCGACATCGCCGGCCAGGAGGCCGCGACGGCGGCGCTGGTCGGCGCCACCGGCGACTTCGAGGGCGACTTCGCCGGCCTGCTGGACATCGGCGACCGCTACCTCGCGCTGGCGGCCGACGGCGTCGGCACGAAACTCCTGGTGGCCGAGGCGCTCGACGACTACTCGACCATCGGCATCGACTGCATCGCGATGAACGCCAACGACCTCGTGGCGGCGGGCGTCGACCCAGTCGCCTTCGTCGACTACCTCGCCGTCGAGGAGCCCGACGACGAGACGGCCGAGCAGATCGGCGAGGGACTCGACGAGGGCGCCGAACGGGCCGGCGTCGCGCTGGTCGGCGGCGAGACGGCCGTGATGCCCGACGTGATCAAGGGCCTGGACATCGCCGGGACCTGCGCCGGCCTCGCCCCCAAGGACGGGGTCTTCCCCGGCGAGGCCCAGGCCGGCGACGTGGTCGTGGGGTGGCCCTCCTCGGGGATCCACTCGAACGGCCTGACGCTCGCCCGCGAGGCCGTCACGCGCGACCACGGGTACACCGACCCGTTCCCGCCCGAGCCCGACCGCTCCATCGGCGAGGAACTGCTCGAACCCACGCGCATCTACAGCGACCTGCTCGGCCCGCTCCGGGAGGTCGACACCCACGCCGCCGCCCACGTCACCGGCGGCGGGTGGACGAACCTCACCCGGATGGGCGATCGCCACTACGAGATCACCGACCCCTTCGACGCCCAGCCGGTCTTCGCGTTCGTGCAGCAGGAGGGCGACGTGACCGACGAGGAGATGCACCGCACGTTCAACATGGGCACCGGGTTCGTCGCCGCGATGCCCGAGGCCGACGCCGAAGAAGTCGTCAACGCCACCGAGGACGGCCGGATCGTCGGCCGCGTCGAAGACGGCGAGGGGTCCGTCGCGATCCGCGGGCTGGAGCTGTAGCGGGGCGCTCGCCGCTCGTTCCCCGGCCGTGTGCACTGTCGAGGGGGCGGCGCCGCTCGCCGCCGGAACCCGAAACACCAAAGCCGCCGAGCGAGCCACACCGGACCAATGACACCGACGCTGCCGGGCGAGGCCGACGAGTGGGCCGACCGGCTCCAGGCGCGACTCAACGACCGCGAGGCGTTCGCGGAGGCGGCCGCGGGCTTCGACGCGACCTTCCGGTTCGTCATCCTGCCGGACGACCGCTACGACGGCGACCCCGTCACGCTCACCGTCGTCGTCGCCGACGGCGCCTGCGTGGCCGCCCGCGGCAACGACCCCGACGCCGACTACGACTTCGGGCTGGCCGGCCCCTACGCCGTCTGGGTCGACCTCCTGGCGGACGACATCGACGTCACGGAGGCCGTGATGGGCGGCTCGCTGGAGTTCGAGGGGTCGGAGATGCAACTGCTCTCGAACCGCGAGGCCGTCACCGAACTCGTGCGGGCGGCCCAGTCCGTCGAGGCGGAGTTCGCGTACTGAGGACCGTGGGTCGGTGTGTCCGTCGAGCGGGGACTGCTCGGCGTGCGAGTCGAGCGGGTGTTTCTGCTGGATGTCCCGTGAAGCGTTGAGCGACGGCGACCGCAGTCGACAGCAGGTGCTGGACGCCCTCGGCCCGCTCGCGGTCGGTGTCTCGGAAAATCGGAGAATTCCGGGATCGGGCGAGAGCACCGCTCGCGAAGACGGCGAGGGACCGGCGGTTCCTCGGGTGTGCAGACGACGCCCTGGTCGCTCGCAGACCTCGCGCGGCTACGGTCGCGAGGCGAGACTCGCGCCAGCGCGCGCCGGTGACGAGAATCCCGCGCTTCTCAGGGCGCGGTGTCCTCGGTGGTCGCGGGCGCGTCGTCGGGGTCGTCCGTCACGGCGCCGCCCTCACCGAGTCGGGAGACGAGCACGCCGCGGAGGGGACGAGGGCTGTGCTCGCGGACGACCACGAGCAGGTTCGCGGCGAACAGAGCGAACCCGACCGTCGCGAGGGCGCCCGAGCCGGCCGTGACGGTCGCGGGGAGATCGAGGGCGCTCGCCGCGAGGAGACCGGCCGTCCCGAGGGCGATGCAGGCGAAGTCGGCGGCGGCGAGGCGGTCGTCGTAGAGGTCGTCGATCATCGGGACCTGTTCGTACCCCAGCAGGTCGCTGTAGCGGTGGACCCAGACGATGAACGGGACGACGTGATAGAGGGTGCCGAGGACGACGAAGCCGACGACGCCGAAGACGAGCAGGTGGACCGGCCCGCCGCCGAACAGCGCCGACGGGGCCAGCGGGTCGGCGAGCCAGGCGCGGCCGGTGAGGACGGCCCAGGCGGCCATCGCGACGGCGGCCACGGCGTAGCGCGAGAGCATCGGCGTCCGCTCGACGGAGGTCTCGACGAGCCTGCGCGCGAGGACGACGGCGAACCCGCCGAGGGCGACGGCGACGAGGAGACCGCCGACGCGGGCCAGCGGCGCCGACCCGAGCAGCCGCCCGGTCGCGAGCGCGAGGACGCCGGCCGGGTAGCCGACCTCCTCGAACCGCTGGAGGTGGGTGTCGACACCGTGTAGCTCGGTCTGGGTGAACATCGTGGCGAGCTGGTAGAGCGCGCCCAGTACCGTTGTGAGGACGGCACCGAAGACCGCAAGCGTCGCGTGGGCGGCGGTCAACCGGACGCGGCTGACCGGCGAGTCGGCGAGAAAGAGGACCGAGTAATCCATCGCGAGGGCGAACCCCATCGCGGGGACGACGGCGAAGAAGGCGAGCGCGAGCGCGAAGTGGCGCTCGGTCACGTCCCAGGGCCGGGCGCCGAGCAGGGTCCGGCCGACGTTGTAGACGAACGTCCAGAACCCCAGCAGGGCGAGGCCGCCGAAGGCGTGGACCCAGCCGACGGCGCCGGTCGCGAAGGAGGCGGCCATCCCGGCGACGCCGGCGGCGACGAGCCACAGCTGGGCCGTCGCGAGCCGCCGCGAGTGCAGCGCGACGTTCGACCACACGGGGACGAACTGCACCATCGCGCCCATGATCGTCACGCAGACCCACCCCGCCAGCAGGAGGTGGACGTGCGCCAGCCCCGACAGACCCGACAGCGTCCCCACCGCGTCGAGGACGCCGACGGCGCCGCCGGCGACCAGTAGCCCCAGCCCGACGAGGAAGTGCCGGAGCGGGACCGTCATCGGGGGCTGGCGGTCGGTGTCGACCTCGCCCGGGATCGCGCTCATGCCCGACCGTACGGCCCCCGAACTCGTCGGCTTGCGGCCGAACATATTCGCCTACGGGCAGCAGTCGGACACCCGGCACCGCCGGACCGGACATATAAATCGGCTGACGCCCACTGTCCGGTATGGGAGACCGCCGCCCCAACTACGCGCTCGTCCCGTTCCAGCAACACCTCGGGCAGAACGAGGAGAGCCTCGCCGTCCCGTGGGCCGAGTTCGTCGGCGACGAGACCGACGAGCTGACCTTCGAGGTACCGACCGACGACGCGACCGAGGCCTACCTCGAACTCCAGGCCTACGACGTCGAGGAGTACGGCCACGAGATCCGGGTCAACGGCGTCGCGCTCTCGGGGTTCGACATCCCGCCCGCCGACGGCTGGCAGCAGTGGATGGACACGCTCACGGGCATCGACCTCACGGAGGGCGAGAACACCATCAGGGTCGAGCGCGACACCGACACCACCGACGCGTTCGTCGTCGGCGTCGTCGTCGTCCACTGGAAGGAACCGGTCGACTGATCCGCCGCGGCGGCCCCCGGTCGACTGACCCCGCAGCCCGGCGCCCCCGGTCGGCTGACCCCGTTTGTGACCCAGCCACGCCCGGCCGGCCGCTCGTCTTTCGCTGCCGACATATAAACCCCGCCACTCCCTGCTCGCAGACGTTGGTACAGTATCACACACGGGAAGCGGGTAGCGGACGCGATATGCCGGTTATCCGGAGATACAGCGGGGCTATCGCGCGGACAGTCGACGCCCTCGAACACCCAAATTTATATAGAAGCACATTCATACTCCGGGATGAACATGAGTCAGCAGCGAATGCAGGGTCAGCCCATGATTATTCTGGGCGAGGACTCCCAGCGGATGAAGGACAAGGACGCGCAGAGCCACAACATCTCCGCCGCGCGTGCGGTCGCCGAGTCGGTCCGGTCGACACTCGGGCCGAAGGGGATGGACAAGATGCTCGTCGACTCGCTCGGCGACGTGACCGTCACCAACGACGGCGTGACCATCCTCACCGAGATGGACATCGACAACCCGACCGCCGAGATGATCGTCGAGGTCGCCGAGGCCCAGGAGGACGAGGCCGGCGACGGCACGACGACGGCGGTCGCCATCGCGGGCGAGCTCCTGAAAAACGCCGAGGACCTGCTGGAGCAGGACATCCACCCCACCTCGATCATCCGCGGGTTCAACATGGCCTCCACGAAGGCCAAAGAGGAGATCGGCGAGATCGCCACCTCGGTCGACCCCAGCGACGAGGAGATCCTCAAGTCGGTCGCCGAGACCTCCATGACCGGCAAGGGCGCCGAGCTCAACAAGGACGTGCTCGTCGACCTGGTCGTCGAGGCCATCCAGGCGGTCACCGTCGAGGCCGACAACGGCGACCACGTCCCGGACCTGCAGTTCCTCAACATCCAGACCCAGACGGGCCGCGCGGTCTCCGACTCGGACCTGCTGGAGGGCGGCATCATCGACAAGGACGCCGTCCACAGCGACATGCCCGAGACCGTCGAGGACGCCAACGTCCTCCTGCTGGACACGCCCATCGAGGTCGAGGAGACCGAGACGGACGCCCAGCTCAACCTCGACAGCCCCGACCAGCTCCAGGACTTCATCGAGCAGGAGGAGGAGCGGCTCAAGGAGATGGTCCAGACCATCAAGGACGCGGGCGCCAACGTCGTCTTCTGCCAGAAGGGCATCGACGACATGGCCCAGCACTACCTCGCCAAGGAGGGCATCCTGGCGGTCCGCCGCGTCAAGAAGTCCGACATCGAGTTCGTCTCCGAGGTCCTCGAATCGCGCATCGTCTCCGACATCGATTCGGTCACCGCCGACGACATCACCGAGGGCAAAGTCACCCGCGACGAGGACGACGAACTGTTCTACGTCGAGGGTGAGGGTCACGGCGCGACCCTCCTCCTGCGCGGCTCCACCGACCACGTCGTCGACGAGCTCGAACGCGGCATCAACGACGCGCTCGACGTGGTCGCCTCCACCGTCGCCGACGGTCGCGTCCTCGCGGGCGGCGGCGCCACCGAGGTCGAACTCGCCGGCCGCGTCCGCGACTACGCCGACTCCGTCAGCGGCCGCGAGCAGCTGGCCGTCGAGGCGTTCGCCGACTCGCTGGAGCTCGTCCCGCGCGTGCTCGCCGAGAACGCCGGGCTCGACTCCATCGACACGCTGGTCGACCTGCGCGCCGCCCACGAGGACGGCGACGAGCACGCCGGCCTGAACGTCCACTCCGGCGACGTGGTCGACACCTTCGAGGCCGGCGTCGTCGAGCCGGCCCACGCCAAGGAACAGGCCGTCTCCTCGGCCTCCGAGGCCGCCAACCTCGTCATGAAGATCGACGACATCATCGCCGCCGGCGATCTCTCCACCGAGGGCGACGAGGACGAGGGCGGCCCCGGCGGCCCCGGCGGCATGGGCGGTATGGGCGGCGGCATGGGCGGCATGATGTGAGCCCACTTTTTCGAGCGGGGAGTTCCTCGCGCGCCGGACGCGCTGCGGGAACCCTCCGCTCGAAAAACGTGGGGAAAAAAGCCGGACGCGTCGGTCGCTTCGCTCCCTCGCGTCCGGTGAACCGCGCGCCTCCGGCGCGCGGATGCTTACCCGCCGACCGCCGCACCGCTCGCTGACTGTCCTTCTTTCGTTCTCGCGCCGCGTTACGCCGTCGGCGTCGGTTCCTCGGACTCCTCGCCGACGCGCTCGACCTTCGTGCCGCCGCAGTTGCGACACGAGGGGATCGTCATGTCGTCGTCGGTGTAGTACTCCTCGCCGCAGCTCTGGCAGCGGTGGCTCGGGATGTGCTGCTGTTCGCGGTCGCCGGTGACGACCACCGGCCGCTCGGCGTCGAGCGTGACCTCCTGACTGACGCTGCCGAACAGCACCGAGCCGAGCGGCGACCGCTTGCGCCCGCCGAGCAGGATCATGTCCGCGTCCACCTCGTCCGCGGCCGCCAGGATGCCTTCGGCAGGGTCGCCGTACCGGGTCATCGGCTCCACGTCGAGGCCCGCCTCCTCTAGCCGCTCGTGGGCGTGCTCGCCCGCCCTGAGCTGGAGCGGCGACGCCTCCTCGGCCCGGTCGGCCTCCCGGAACACGTGCAGGAGCTTCACCGCCACGTCCTCGTCCGCGTTCGGGAGCCCGATCGCCGTCTCTACCTGCGCCGTCGCCCGCGACTCCGCCATGTCGACCGGCAGCAGGACTGTGTACATGGGTGTGTCACCCACGGTAACGTACACCAAGTAGCGGGAAAACTGTTCCGCCACCATCTTTTTCGACCGGGGGTGTCCTCGCGCCCAGAGGGCGCTGCGGGCACCCCCGGTCCAAAAACATGGGTGAAAAAGGCCGGACGACTCGCTCACTGCGTTCGCTCGCGTCCGGTGAACCGGCGCCTTCGGCGCCGGACGCTAACTACAGGCGGTAGCGGTTGCGGTGAGCGGTTGCGGTGCGGTCGGCGCGTGCTGGAGCGCGCGTTCATGCGCGCGACGAAACCGCGCGAGGGATTCGCGACTCGTGTGTCGCGAATCGGCTGGGGAGGGTCGTGGCTGTCTGCGGTGGGGTTGCGGTGCGGCGCCTGGCGGACTGAAAGGGCGAGGCGCGCTCGCGCTCGTGTAGTCGTCTGAGCGGGCACTATCCGCGCGGTGCGAGGCGCTGGGCGCCTCGAAGCGAACGGCTGTGCCGTGAGCGGGCGGTGCCGAGAGTGCGGATATCCCGCTTGGTTCGAGAGAGCTCCGCTCTCTCGTCACTGAGCGAATCGGAGATTCGCGAGGTCCGCAGGAGCTCCGCTCCTGCGAGATCCCGAAAATCGAAGATTTTCGGAGATAGCGACCGCGAGCGCGCCGAGGGCTTTCAGCGCCTGTGGTTGACTGCGCTCTCCCCGATACGACTTCCTTCCACGACAAACCCAGCAGAAACACCCACTCAACGAGCACATCGTCTCGAAACCGGTCGAACTTCTAAGTGCGCGGCGGGGGTATATCCGGTATGCAGACGCTGCTTCTGGACCCCGATGCCGTCGAGGAAGCCGCGGAGATGTCGGCGGTCGTCTCCGCGGTCGAGGACGCCTTCGCCGCCGACGCGCGCGGCGACACCCAGATGCCCGCCAAGTCCTACATCGACCTGCCGGCGTACAACGGCGACTTCCGGTCGATGCCGGCGTACCTGGACGCCGGCGAGTGGGACGCCGCGGCGGTCAAGTGGGTCAACGTCCACCCCGACAACCCCGCCGACCACGACCTCCCGACGGTGATGGGCACCGTCGTCTACTCCGACCCCGAGACCGCGTTCCCGCTCGCGCTGCTCGACGGGACGACGATCACGCGCAAGCGCACCGGCGCGGCCGCGGCCGTAGCGACGAACCACCTCGCCGTCGAGCACGCCCGGACGATGGGTATCGTCGGCGCGGGCGTCCAGTCGTACACGCAACTGGAGGCGGTCGCCACCGTCCGGCCCATCGAGGAGGTCGTCGTCGCCGACCGCGACCAGGAGAAGGTCGCGGAGTTCGTCGCGGCCTTCGAGGACCGGTTCGACGTGCGCGGCGGGTCTATCGAGGAGGCCGCCCGCTGTGACGTGCTCTCGACGGTGACGCCGGTCGAGGAGCCCATCGTCCACAGTGTCGGCGACCACACCCACGTCAACGCCATCGGTGCCGACGCCGCCGGGAAACACGAGATCGCCGACGAGGTCCTGCTCGACTCCCTCCTGGTCATCGACGACTACGAGCAGTGCACCCACTCGGGGGAGATCAACGTCCCCTGGAGCGAGGGCGTCCTCTCCGACGACGACATCCACGGCGAACTCGGCGAGGTCGTCGTCGGCGAGAAACCGGGTCGCACGCCAGAGACCGGCGTGACCGTCTTCGACTCGACGGGTCTGGCCATCCAGGACGTGGCGGCCAGCCACGTCGTCTACGAGTACGCCGCCGAGCACGACGTGGGCGAGACCGTCTCGCTGGTCGATACCGACGTGCTCTGAGCGCTCACTGGCGGAGCGCGATGAGGTCAGCGGTGGTGTCCACGTCCGCGAGGACGCCGGGGTCGCCCGTCTCGACGACCGCGGCGTCGTCGGCCCGTTCGAAGACGCCGCGGCCGCCACGGTCGCCCTCGACAGCCGCGAGCGCGTCGAAGTGCCGGGCGTCGAACAGAACCGGGTTGCCCCGCTGGCCGTCGTACCCCGCCGCGAGCGCGGACCCGCGGCCCGCCCGGTAGGCTTCGGCGAGCCGGTCCACGGTCCCGGGGTCGACCCGCGGCATGTCGCCGAGCGCGAACACGACCGCGTCGGCCCGGTCGCGCGCCCACCGGACACCGCACCGGACCGACGTGGCCTGGCCGGCGGCCGCGTCGGGGTTCTCGACGACCGCGAGGTCGACGCCGGCGAGCGCGTCGGCGACAGCCGGCGACTCCGGGTCGACGACGGCCGCGGTCGAGCCGATGTCGGCCTCGACGAGCGTCCGTGCGGCGTGACGGACCAGCGGTTCGCCGTCGAACGTCGCGAGCAGTTTGTCGCACTCGCCGAAGCGGTGGCTGTCGCCCGCGGCCAGGAGCACGCCCGCGACGCTCGGGTCGCCCCTCACGGCGCCGTCTACGCCGTCGTCCGGGAAGTCTCTACCGCCGGAGAGCCGGAGTGCCCCGCCGCGCGGAACTACCAAGGCCGTCGCCGTGGTACTCGACGGCATGAACACGGCCGAGCGGATCGCCGCGACGCTGGAAGCGCTCGACGTGGCGTACGTCTTCGGCTACCCCGGCGGGCGCGTGATCGAGGTGTTCGACGCGCTGGGGGAGTCGGACATCGAGGTGGTCCGGCCGCGCGACGAACGCGAGGCCAGCGTCATGGCCGAGGCCGCCGGTCGGATCACACGCGAGCCCGGTGTGCTCGCCGGACAGGGCCCGTGGATCGGGAGCCTCGGCGCCGTCGGCCAGATGGAGGCGCGGCTGGGGTCGTCGCCGATGGTCGTGATCACCGAGGCGAGCGAGCGCGGCGAGTACGCGACGCTCGCGCCGTACCAGGGGGCCCGCGGCGACTACGGGGGCCTCGACCTCCCGTCGATCCTCGACGGCGTGACCGCCGAGCACTGGGAGCCCCGGACGCCGACCGAGACGATCCGCAGCCTCCAGCTGGCGTTCAAGCACGCGACCGCCGGCCGACCGGGACCGTGCGCGGTCGTCCTCGACGGCGACGCCGTGACCGAGGAGGTACCCGACGATCCGATGCCGCCGCTGTGGGACGACGAGGCACAGGCCCGGACGTGGGACGCCCGGCCGGTCGACGGCGACCTCGAACAGGCGACAGCAGCGCTCGACGAGGCCGAGCGGCCCGTGATACTCGCGGGCAACGGCGTCCATGCGGCGAACGCCTACGACGAACTCGAGGCGGCCGCCGCGGCGGCCGACGCCGCCCTCGCGACCTCCTACCTCGGGAAGTCGACCGTCGCCGAGACGCACGACCGGGCGGTCGGGGTCGTCGGGTCGTTCGGCCACGAGGGCGCCAATCGGGCCGTCAGCGAGGCCGACACCCTGCTGGTCGTCGGCTGCCGGCTCAACCCGATGGACACCAACTGGGGCGCGGCGTCGTTCGTCCGCCCGGACGAGCAGACGATCCTCCACGCCGACGTGGACTCGCGCAACGCCGGGTGGGTCTACCCCGCGGACGTGGGGCTGATCGGCGACGCGCGAGCGACGCTGGCGGCGCTGGCCGACCGGCTACCGGACGAATCGGACGGGGACAGCTGGGCACTGGACCGCGCGGCCGCGGCGCGGAAGGACTTCACGGCGCCGGCCTGCGATTCGGACGCGGTGCCGATCAAGCCCCAGCGCGCCGTCGCCGCGGTCGAGTCGGTCGTGGACGCGGAGACGGTCGTGACTGCGGACTCGGGCAACAACCGCTTCTGGCTGCTCAACTACCTCCAGACGCCGGCCCGTCGGACGTACTTCGGGAGCGGCGGCGTCGGGGCGATGGGGTGGGCCGCGCCGGCGGCGGTCGCCGCGGCGCTGGTGACCGACCGCGACGCGATCGCCGTCGCCGGTGACGGCGGCTTCGCGATGACGATGACCGCCGTCGAGACGGCCGTCCAGCGAGGCGTCGCACCGACGTTCGTCGTCCTCAACGACACCTCGCTCGGGATGGTCCGCCAGATGGACGACGAGCTGCCGGGGACGGAGTTCCCGGACACCGACTTCGTCGCGGTGGCGCGGGCGATGGGGGCCCGCGGCGCCCGCGTGACGGAACCCGAAGACCTGGAACCGACGCTGGTGGACGCGAACGCCGACGACCGCCCGACCGTCGTCGACGTGCGCATCGACCGCGACGAACCGATGGCCGACCGGCTGGCGTCGCCGTTCTACGAGGAGGTCGGCGGGCTACACGAGTGAACACCGGCTGCTGGTGACCCGACGTGAGGGCGAACAGGCGGCGCAGTCGACCCGCGGAGCGGCGCGCCGCGCGACCGCGACCCGCTCCGCGGTGGCTCTCACAGCACGAGCCGGGATGGTCGCGCTCTCCGGGATAAATGTCAGCCTCGAATCTTGCGGCAACTTTTTCCAGTTCGTGGGCGAACGGACGGTATGGCAACGGTACTGGTGACCGGCGGGACCGGCTTCATCGGGGCGTACGTCGCCGCGGACCTCGTCGACCACGGCCACGACGTGGTCGCGTTCGACCTGTCGACCGACGAGACCCGGCTGGCGAAACTGGGCGTCGCCGACGACGTAGACGTGGTCCGCGGCGACGTGACCGACCCGACGGCCGTCGTCCGGACGGTCCGGGAGACGGGGGCGACCCGCGTGGTCCACCTCGCCGCGCTGCTGACGGACGCGGCCGAGGCGAACCCGCGGGCGGCGCTCGACGTGAACTGCGGGGGGACGAACAACGTCTTCGAGGCGGCCCGGGCGCTCCCGGACCAGATCGAGCGCGTCGCGTGGGCGTCGTCGGCGGCGGTGTACGCGCCGCCCGAGCACTACTCGGCCGGGGGCGGCGACGGCGAGGCGGACGGCCAGCCGGTTGTCGACGAACCGGTCGGCGACGGGACGGCCTGGGTCACGGAGGACGACCTGGTCTACCCCGATACCCTCTACGGCGCGACCAAGGAGTACAACGAACACCAGGCGCGGGTCTACGCCGAGGAGTTCGGCGTCTCCCACGTCGGCCTCCGCCCGACCGTCGCGTACGGCCCCTACCGCGAGACCGGCGGTTCGGCGTTCCTCGTGGACCTGGTCGAGAAACCCGCCGTCGGGGAGTCGTTCGCCGTCGAGTACGGCGACCAGGTCATCGACTGGCAGTACGTCCGCGACATCGCGCAGGCGTTCCGCAAGGCCGCGTTCGCCGACGAGTCCGCCCTCTCCCAGCGGATCTACAACGTCCGCGGCGAGTGCGCCACGATCCGCGAGGCCGCCGACGCGGTCCGGTCCGTGGTGCCCGGCGCCGACATCTCCGTCTCCGACGAGGGCGACCTCCCGTGGACGCAGACGCTCGACATCACGCCGGCCCGCGAGGACCTGGGCTACGAACCCGAGTACGGCCTCGAAGCGGGTATCTCCGAGTACGTCTCCGTCCTCCGCGAGGAGCGGGGGCTCGACCCTGTCTGACTGTTCGTATTCGCTGTTTGACGGCGAATACGCGGCGAGCGGGCTTCAGTCGGCGGTCGCGTTGTAGGTGATCTCGACGGTCGCGGAGACGCTGACGGGGCTGGGTTCGACGGTCGTCCCCGCGTCGGCGGCCCGTTCGACGAGGAAGCCGCTCCCGTCGCCCGTCGACACGGAGCGGACCTCCCCGAGCGCGAGGTCGGTGCTGTCGGCGACGGCTTCGGCCTGGACGCGGGCGTCGTCGACCGCCTCGTCGATGGCGTCGGCGCGGACCTCCTGCCGGCGCTCGTCGGAGACCGTGAACGCGACGCCGTCGATCTCGGCGGCGCCGTTGGCGACGGCGGTGTCGACGACGGCACCGGCCTCGCTGGTGTTCGTCGTCGTCACCGCGAACGACTGGCGGGCGACGTAGGTCGTCGTCCCGTTGTCGACCCGCTGGAAGACCGAGTAGCTCGTCGTGGCGACCGACTCGACGGAGAGATTTCCGTCGTCGAGCGCGTCGCGGAGCGTCGAGGTGTCCTCAGCCAGGCGCTCCGTCGCCGCCGTGGCGTTGTCGGCCTCCGCCGTCGCGGCCAGGTCGACGACGGCCCTGTCGGGTTCGGCCGTCACGGTCCCCGTCGCCGAGACGGAGACGGTCGAACTCTGGTTGCCCGCCTGGGCGCCCCCCAGGAGCGCGGCGCTCCCGAGCCCGACCGTGCTCAGCAGGACGATTCCGGTCAGCGCGACCGCCGCCAGGTTCCGGTTCATGCGGGAGTCGGCGGGCCGACCCCGGATAGTAATCCGCGCGCTATCCCGGGTACGCTCGGCCAACCCGGCGGTAGGTCCCCGGTTCGCAGTCGGGTACGTCGCCGCCCGGTTCGCGGTCGAGTGCGTCGCCGCTCGTGTCGAGGCGTCCGGTCAGTCGCTCGTCCGCGAGTACCGCTCGACCCACTCGTCGAGGGAGAGCCCCATCGTCGCCTGCGTGATCGCGTTCGAGGAGGCCGCGTTGGCGCTCTTGACGAGTTCGGCCGCCAGCGTGCGCTCGGGGACCTCGCCGAGGAAGTGCGGGATCGCCCGCTGGACGGCGAGCGGGCAGCCGACCTCGTGGGCGAGCGCGTAGCCCGACAGCGAGTGGGGGATCGCCTCGCCGGCGTAGCGCGGGTCGGGGTCCACCAGGTCGTCGTCGACGTGCGCGACGTACTCGTAGCACTTGCCCACGTCGTGCAGCAGACAGGCGGCGACGACGGTGTCGGTGTCGACCGCCGCACCGTGGCGGTTCCGCTGGACCGCGGCGGCCTCGACCGCGATCTCCGTCACCCCCCGGGTGTGTTCGACGTTGCTGACCTCGTGGATGTTCCAGGCGTAGGGGATCTCGTGGATGTCGCGCCAGCCGCCGCGTCGGAGCCCCAGCGTCCAGGCCTCGACCACCCGCTCGCGCAGGTCCTCGTCGGTGATGGCGTCGAGTTCGGGAAAGGCGTCACGGACCTGTCGCTCGTACTCGCCCCCATCGTTTCGGGTCGAACCGGGATCGTCGCCCCCCTCGTCGGTTCGTCGGTCGTCGCCGCCCATCAGTACCCCTCGCGGTCGGTCGCGTCGAACCGGACGGTCTCGCGGCCGATGAGTCGCGGCCGCTCCTCGACGGCGAGGAAGTTGTCCACGTCCTCGCGGGCGGCCGCGGCCACCTCCTTGCCCGGGTCGTAGTCCCGCGAGCCGGGCGAGCCGAGCGCGTCGTACAGATCCGCCAGCGACTCGAAGTACAGCTCGGCGACGCCGTCGAACGCGGCGCCGTCGGGGTCGACGGGGTACACCGTGTGGTAGCGGACGACCCCCTCGATGTCGCGGGCCAGCGGCGTGTGCTCGGTCTCCCAGTAGTTGCGGAAGGCCCCGTGGCTCATCCCCGCCTTCCGCACCAGAAACGCCGAGTGCTTGTAGAGCCCGTCGGTGTCGCCCCCGGTCTCGTCCCGCTGGAGGACCTCCTCGCCGACGAACGCCGACCGCTCGCCGACGGCGGGCAAGCCGCCCTCCCCCCGCTGCTCGTCCTCGCCCGTGCCCACCGCGGCCTGCAGGTCGGCCAGCGACTCGAAGTACAGCTCGGCGATCCCGTCGAACTCGGCGGCGTCGGGGTCGGTCGGGACGACCGTGTGGTGGCGGACGACGCCCTCGATATCGCGAACGAGGGGGGCCCGTTCCTCCAGCCACCGCTCGCGGAACTCGTCGTGGCGCTCCCCCTCGCGCCGGTTCAGCAGCGCGATGTGTTTGTGCATACCACACATACGAGTCGGCCGGCGGATGTACCTTCCGGCGATACTTGCCGCCCGTCGCAACCTTCGTGTGGACCGATAGTTCCGTGCCCCCACCGGGCGAACCCCCGCCGATGGACGAGCCGCACGTCCTCCTGACGAACGACGACGGCATCGACAGTCTCGGGCTGGCGTGTCTCTACGAGCGGCTGGCCGAATCGGTCGCGGTGACGGTCGTCGCGCCCGCCGAGGACCACAGCGGGCTCGGCCGGAAGAACTCCTACGCGGTCGAGGTCCGCGACCACGAGTGGGGGCGCGTCGTCGAGGGGACGCCCGCCGACTGCGTCGCCTACGGCCTGCGCGGGCTGGCGGTCGAGCCGGACCTGGTGGTGTCGGGACCGAACCCGGGGCCGAACATCGCGCTCCACCGGCTCGGCCGCTCGGGGACGGTCGGCGCCGCCATCGAGGCCGCTCACCTCGGGACGCCCGCAATTGCCGTCTCCGCCTACGACCCCGTCGGCGGCGAGATCGACGACCCCACCGCGGAGTCGTTCGCCCGCACCGTCGAGTTCACGGCCGGGCTGGCCGAGCGGCTCCCCGGGTCGGGCGCGTTCGACGCCGTCGACTACCTCACCGTCCACGTCCCCACCGAACGGGCCGCGGACCCGCAGGTCCGGCTCACCCGGCCGAACGAGGCCTTCGACGTGACCGTCTCCGAGGACGGCACGACCGCGCGGATCGAGGACCGGAGTTACGACCCGCTGCGGAAGGATCGGGACGTGGATTTCCCGCCCGGCGAGACCGACACCGACCGGCGCGCGCTCGCCGACGGCGACGTGAGCGTCTCGCCGCTGCGCGTGACCGACCGGGTCGTCGAGAGCGCGGCGCTGGCCGACGCGCTCGACGGGCTCGAAGTCGCCTGACCGCGGCGCCCGTACTCGACCCGCTCGGTCGGAATCGCCCCGAACCGGCGCGGTCGTTCAAACGCACGCTGTACCCTCCTGAAGGCCCTTATCCGGGACGCCCGACCGTCCGGGTATGGACCGACGCGACCTCCTCGCCGCGCTCGCGGCCGGCGCCGTCGCCGTCCCGGGCTGTCTGGGCGACTCGGACGGGGCGGGCGAGGGCTCCCTGTCGGCGACGCCCACCGAGACGCCGACCGTGACCGAACCGACTGCGACCGGCGGCGCGAGGCCGTCCCCCGCGGATAGCGGATCCGGAACGGAAACGACCACCGCAGGCGGCTTCGTCGACGAGGCGTTCGTCGTCCCCGAACTCGCCGCGCCGGATTCGCCGGACTCGTTCGGCGTCTACGGCGAGCGCGACGAGCAGTACGTGGTCGCGCTGCTCGACGCGCGTGGCGGGACGGACCCACCCGTCGAGGAGATCGAACTGGTCGCCGGCGGCGACTCCTACGCCGCGCGGGTCGACGTGGGGCGGCAGTGGTGGGCGCTGTTCGACTACGGCGAGCCGTACTCGCCGGTCGACGAGCCCGAGGGGTGGGTCGTCTTCCGGGTCCCGAACCCGCTCGACGCCGACGCCGCGACGATAACCTGGCCGGGCGGCGAGCGCGCGCTGACCGGGGAAGCCGTCGCCGCGCTCGCCCGGCCGCCCGCGTCGTTCGCGGTGCGGTCGTTCGCGGCGCCCGAGACGGCCGACCCCGGCGAGCCGATCGAGCTGTCGGTGACCGTCGAGAACACCGCGAGCGTCGACGGGACGTTCGTGGCGGCGCTCAACCGCTCGGCGCCGCTGTACGCGCCCGAGGCCACGGCTCGCCTGCCGGTCCCCGCCGGCGAGACCGCGACGTGGGAACACGAACACACCGTGAGCGAACGAGGCCCGTCACAACCCCACACCCTCCGGTTCGGGCTCTACTGGCGCGACGGGTCGATGGACCGCACCGTCCGCGTCGGAGCGACCGCTACGACCGAAGGGGATCCCGCGACGACCGAGCGAGGCGACCCGCCGACCGCCGCCGGGGAAACCGACCGATCGACGCCCTCGGAGACGCCGACCGCGACCGAGACGCGCCCGATCACGCCGACGCCATCGCCGGAGTGACGCCCGGGGACGCTCGCAATTTTTGCCGTAACTTGATGGGTTCGGCGGCCGAAGCTCGCGTATGCACGACCGCGAGTACATGGCGGGAACGCGGGGGACGATGGCGGTCGACTGGGAGGAGCGCATCGACGTGCAGCGCATGCGCCGGGAACGCTACGAGCGGGCGCTGGAGCGCCTGGGGGACTCGCCGCTGGGTGCCCTGTTGCTCGTCTCGGACCCGAACATCAGGTACGTGACCGGGCTGGCGATGACCGGCGGGAGCGGCGCCGACCACTACACGCTGCTGACCGAGGACGGCGACGTGGTCCACTGGGACACCGCCGACCACGCCGCCAACCAGCGGTACAACTGCCCGTGGCTCGACGACGTCCGCCACGCCGCGCCGGGGCTGGGGAACGTCCCGCGCGCCTCGGGCAGCGACTCCGCCCGCGCATTTCTGGCGGGAAAGATGGCCGACCTCGTCGCCGCGGCGATGGCCGAGTACGGCGTGGACGACCTGCCGCTGGGAGTCGATGTGGGCGCCCGGCGGCTGCACGACGCGCTCGACGATCGAGGGGTCGAAACTCGCGTCGACCGGGCGGTCGATATCATGCACGACGCCCGGAAGACCAAGACCCGCGACGAAATCGAGTGTCTCCGGCAGGTCGCCGCGATCTGCGAGGCGGGCTTCCAGCGGATCACAGAGGCCGCTCGCCCGGGCGCCCGCGAGTCGGAGGTGTGGGGCGAGGCGGTGCGGGAACTGCACCGCCACGGCGCCACGGTGGGGGGCGGCTACCTCACCTCTGGGCCGAACACCTGGCCGAAACACCAGGCCAACACGACCGACCGGGCGCTGCGCCCCGGCGACCTCGTCTACGCCGACTTCTACAACGTCGGCTATCTGGGCTATCGCTCCTGTTACTACCGGACGTTCTCGCTCGGCGAGCCGACCGAGGCCCAGCGGGACGCCTACGAGACGGCGGTCGACACCCTCTATCGCGTCCTCGACCGGATCGAGCCGGGCGTCACGACCGACGAGATCGCCGCGGCGTTTCCCGACATGGAAGGCGAACACGCCGACTGGTACGGCGCCGACGAACACTGGGAGCTGACGACCAACCACTGGGCCCACGGGCTGGGGCTGCAGCTCTACGAGGTCCCGCTGGTCTGGCGCGGCGTCTCGCCGGACCACCCCATCGAGATCGAGGCCGGGATGACGATGGCCGTCGAGACGCAGGCGCCGGCCGACCGCCAGGGCGTCCGCGTCGAGGAGATGGTCGTCGTCCGCGACGACGGCGTCGAGGTGCTGAGTCAGTGGCCCGTCGCCGAGATCTCCCGCGTCGACTGCTGACCGGACCGACGATCGCGTGGCGACCGCGCGGTCGACCCCCCACCGCCGTCCGGTCGCCGAGTCGTCCGACGGCAGCATCACCCGTCGTGTGACTATTTCCCATGCCGGCCCCTACTCGGGGGTATGGATCTGGGCACCGGTCTGTTCACCTGCCAGCGCCGCCCGGACGACGACCGGTCGTACGAGGCGATCTACGACGAGTTGCTCGAACTCGGCGCCGCCATCGACGACGCCGGCCTCGCCTCGGCGTGGGTCTCCGAACACCACTTCGCCGACGACGGCTACCTGTCGGGCACGATGCCCGCGCTGGGCGCGCTCGCCGCCGCGACCGACGACGCGACCGTCGGCACCTGCATCGCCCTCGCTCCCCTCTACGACGCGGTCCGGCTCGCCGAGGACGCAGCCACCGTCGACCTGCTCTCGAACGGCCGGCTCGCCCTCGGGCTCTCCATCGGCTACCGCGACACCGAGTTCGAGAACTTCGGCGTCCCGACGGACGAACGGGTCCCCCGCACCGAGGAGGCCGTCGCCCTCCTGCGCGGCGCGTGGTCCGAGGGCCCGGTCGGCGTCGACCCGGAGTTCCACGACATCGACCCGGAGACGACCGTGACCCCCGACCCCGCCGGCGACCCGCCGATATTCCTCGGCGGCGCCGCCAAACCCGCGGTCCGCCGCGCCGCCCGCATCGGCGACGGCTGGTGTGCCCCCTCCTCGCTGTCGCTGGAGGGCGTCGAGAAGCGCGTCGAGGACATCCGCCGCGTCCGCGACGAGGAGGGCCTCGACGGCGACTTCCAGGTGTACGTCCTCGCCCACGGCTTCGTCGGCGACTCCCGCGAGGCCGCCTGGGAGGCGATGCGCGACGGCTACTACTACCTCCAGCGCCGGTACGCCGAGTGGTACGAGGGCGAAGCGATCGACGAACTCCCCGCCGAGCGCCGCGCGGAGCTGAGAGACGATGCGGTCTTCGGGACGCCCGACGACGTGGTCGCGGAACTGGAACGCTACCGCGAGGCGCTCGGCGACGACGTACACGTGATCCTGCGGACCTACTACCCCGGCATCGGTACCGACGCGATGGTCGACTGTATCGAGCGCCTGGGCGAGGAAGTCGCACCGCGGGTCTGATCCGGGGGAACCGTCGGCGTCGGACAGCGACCGGGCAAGTGCGGTCGGCGCGCGCTGGAGCGCGCGTTCATGCGCGCGACCGTAGCCGCGCGAGGTCTTCGTGAACTGTGTGAACGAAGGCTCGTCGGAGCTTGCTCCGACGGTGGATTCGCGACTCGCGGGTCGCGAATCGGCTGGGGAGGGTCATGGCCCTTTGCGGTGCTGTGCGGGCGGTCGCGGTGCCGTACCGTGCGGTCGCGGTCCCTGGTGGACTGAACGGGCGAGGCGCGCTCGCGTGCAGTTCAGTCGCCTGAGCGACCCCTATCCGCGCGGGTGGTGCCGAGAGCGCGGATATGTCGCTCAGCGACCGCGAGCGCGCCGAGGGCTTTCATCCCTTGCTGTCACGTGCGGTCAAGTCGATTCGAAACGAGCGCGACGGACGCATCCTCGACCCGCTCACCATCTCACTCGGGTTCGCCGGTCTTGTAGACGCCGCGGGCGCTGGCGAGGTGGGCGTCGCCGTCACCGTCGCCCCCTTCCGCGTACACGTCGACATCGACGACGCCGACATCCCCACCGTTCCGGACCACGTCGGCCTCGGCGGTCAGATCCCCGGTCCCGGCCTCCAGGTAGTCCATCCGCATGTCGACGGTCGGGACGGGCCGGTCCACCAGCGACACGAGCGCCGCGCCCCCGACGGTGTCGGCGAGGGTGTAGGTCACCCCGCCGTGGGCCAGCACGCGCTCGCTGTGCCACGACAGCTCCTCGCGCATCGGCAGGCGGCCCTCGGCGTGACCCTCGTCGATCTCGGTGAGTTCGATGCCCAGCAGGTCGGCGAAGGGCATCTCCTCGAAGAACGATTCGGCGTCCATGCGTCCGGGTTCGGGTCGCGCGAGGGTAAGTGTCGGGGGCGGGAGCGCGCGAGGACGGCAGTTCACCGCCGCCCCGTCAGGTCGGCGGCCATGACGAAGTCGGGGTTCTCCGAGACGGCGATGCCGGCGTAGGCGGCGTCGGAGACGTGCCGCGGCGTCTCCGGGATCAGGACGCGCGTCCGGTCGGCGTCCAGGTCGGCGGCGTCGCGGGCGATAGCGGCGAACAGCGTCTGCGCCGCCGGCACGTCGTCCCAGGCGCCGACGCCGTACTCGACCCACCGCTCCGAGCCGCCGGCTTCGGTGTCGCGCTCGTACTCCCGGGTCCGGAGGGCGGCGCCGCGGGTCCCGTCCGGCCCCTGCACCGCGAACACTTGCTGCTCGTCGGCGGCGGCGCGGAACCGCTCCCGGGTCGCCTCCGAGAGCGCCCAGGACTCCTCGGGATCGAGCGTCAGCCCGGCGAGTTCGCGGGCGGCGTCGCTACGCTGCCAGTAGCTCCAGGCGGCGTCGGGGTCGCCGGTCGCCGCCAGCCCGCTCGCGCCGTTCGCGTCGGCGCGGGCGTCGACGTCCGGGTCCGGGTGGGCCCACCGGAACTCCGTGGCCGGGTCGTACCCCACCCCGCGGGCCGCGCCGAGGCCGGCCGCGTTCCACGAGAACACCATGTTGCGACAGACCGTCGCCCCGCGGTCGCGCGCCCAGTCGAAGCAGGCGTCGTTCATCGCCTCGGCGACCCCCTTCGCCCGGGCGTCGTCGGCCACGCGCATCCCCTGAGCCCACGCCTCGTGGTCGGAGAGCGCGACGACCTGGCAGACCCCGACGGCGCGGCCCGCCTCCTCGGCGACGACGGTCCGCTGGTCGGGCCCGTCGCTCTCGACCCACTCGGGGAACACCTCGGGGATGTAGTCCCCGCGGTCGAAGCGGTCGCCCCACGTGTCGCTCGTGAACGCGACGACGTCCTCGTGGTCGTCGGCGCGGGCCTGGCGGACCTCCATCGTCCCGCTCAGATCAGGTCCACGGGACCGACCGCTCGTTGATCTCGCCGGCCAGCGACGTGGACATGGCCTCCTCGACGCTCTCGACGTTCGCCAGCGCCCACATGAGTTTCACCTTCGCCGTCCCGGGGAGGGTGTCCTCGCCCTCGACGATGCCGGCCTCCAGCAGGTCGCGGCCGGTGTCGTACACCCGGTCGCAGACCCGCCCCTCGAGACACTGGCTCGTCATCACGACCGTCGTCCCCTCCTCGACCAGCTCCTCGATCCGCGGGATCCAGTCGGTGTGGACGTGGCCCAGTCCGGTGCCCTCCAGCACCACGCCGGACTTACCTTCGAGGGCATCGAGGAACGCCGTGTCGGTGCTGGGGGTGAACTTCAGCAACTCCACGTCCGTATCGAGGTCGGGGTCGATGTCCAGTTCCGTCTCGCCGCGCTCGCGGTGCTCGCGGCGGAAGGAGACCTCCGTCTCGCCGTCGGTGTCGTAGTCGACGACCCCGAGCGGCTTCGCACCGACGGTCTCGAAGGCGTCCCGGCGGGAGGTGTGGTTCTTCCGGGCGCGGACGCCGCGGTGGAGCGCACAGCGGTCGTCGGACTCGTCCTCGTGCATGCAGATGAGCACCTCGGCGCAGTCGGACTTGGCCGCCTCGACGGCGGAGACGGCGTTCATCACGTTGTCCGAGGAGGGGCGGTCCGCCGAGCGCTGGCTGCCGGTGAAGACGATGGGGACGGGCGTGTCGAGCATGAAGGCCATCGCGGCGGCGGTGAACTGCATCGTGTCGGTGCCGTGCATGACGACGACGCCGTCGGCGCCGGCCTCGATCTCCTCGTGGACGGCCTCGGCCAGGTCCTGCCACACGTCGGGCGTCATGTTCTCCGAGAGGATGTTCGCGACGACGCGGCCGCGGTAGTTGGCCCGTCCGGCGAGGTCCGGGACGGCGCGGAGCACGTCCTCGGCGTCGAACTGCGCGGTGACGGCGCCGGTGCGGTAGTCGACCGTCGAGGCGATGGTGCCGCCCGTCGAGATGAGCGACACCGTGGGCAGGTCGTCGTCGAACTCGATGGTCGACTGTTCGCTGTCGGCCTGGGCCGATTCCACGTCGTAGGCGTCCGATTCGAGCACCTCCACGTCGGCCTCGGTGCGGTCGACGCCGACGTTGTACCCCCCGTCGAGCTTGACGACCAGGTGGTCCCGGGTCGTCGAGGGCAGGAGCACGCCCTCGTAGGTCTGGTCCGCGCGGTCGACGCGGACGCGGTCTCCGGCGTTCATGGGCGTCGGTTCCCCCGCCGCGGACTTGAATCCACTCGTTGACCTCGACCCGGAGGGTCGACCCCTCGGCGACCGCTCAGGGCTTGAACACCGGCCGGATCATCCCGTCCTCTTTCTCCTTGAACATCCGGTAGGCGGTCGGCCCGTCCTCCAGCGAGAACTCGTGGGTGGCGAGATACGAGGGGTCCATCTCCCCCTCGACGACGTGGTCCAGCAACTGCGGGACGTAGCGCTGGCCGTGCTGCTGGGCGGTCTCGACGGTGATCCCCTTGTTCATCAGGACGCCGACCGGGAACTTGTCCATCAGGCCGTAGACGCCCAGCACCGAGAGCGTGCCGCCCTTCCGGACGGCGCGGATGGCCTGCCGGAGCGCCTCGCCGCGGTCGGTGTGGAGGCCGAACTCCTGTTTCGCCCGGTCGTAGCGGTGAGCGAGGCCGGTGCCGTGGGCCTCCATGCCGACGGCGTCGATGCAGGCGTCGGGGCCGCGCCCGCCGGTCAGCGCGTCCAGGCGGTCGACGACGCTGTCGACCGCGGTGTAGTCGATCGTCTCCGCGCCGGCGTGCTCGCGGGCCGCCTCCAGCCGCTCGGGGAACCGGTCGATGCCGATCACCTGCTCGGCGCCCATCAGCGCGGCGCTCTCCTGGGCCATGAGGCCGACACCGCCACAGCCCCACACCGCGACGGTGTCGCCGTCCTCGATGTCGCAGAAGTCCGCGCCCATGTAGCCGGTCGGCCAGGCGTCCGAGGCGAACAGGGCCTGCTCGTCGTCAAGCTCGTCGGGCACCTCGAAGCAGTTCACGTCGGCGTGGGGGACGCGGATGTACTCGGCGTGGGAGCCGGCGTAGCCGCCGAAGGCGTGGGTGTAGCCGTAGACCCCGGCGGTCGAGTCGCCGAGGACGGGTTCCTGCATCGCGGCGTTGGGGTTGGTGTTGTCGCAGAGCGACCACAGGTCGTCGTGACAGTACGAGCAGGCGCCACAGCCGATAAACGAGGGGACGACGACTCGCTGACCCGTCTCCGTCTCCTCGACGGCCTCGCCGGTCTCGACGACCTCGCCGACGAACTCGTGGCCGAGCACGTCCCCCTCGCGCATCGTCGGGATCAGGCCGTCGATCACGTGCAGGTCGGAGCCGCAGGCCGTCGAGGCGCGCACCCGCAGGACGGCGTCCTTCGGGTTGACGAGCGCGGGCCGCGGGACGGTGTCGACGCGGAGGTCGTTCTCGCCGTGCCAGCAGACCGCCCGCATCGTCCCGGTGCCCGCGGCGGCCGCGCCGCTGGTGGCGTCGCTCACACCAGATCACCGGCGCCGCGGGCCGAGGGGTTGGCTTCGAGCGTCGGCACCTCGCCCGTCTCGACGAGGCTCTTGAACCGCCGGAGCGCCGTCCCGGCGGCGGCGTCCGGGACGAGGTCGAACCGCTCGGCCAGCGCCGACCCGACGCGGCCGCCCGGCGGGTCGAAGCGGACGTGCAGCGTCACCTCGGTCTCCGCGTCGCCCCGCGAGCGGAACCGCACCGACCCCTCGTTGGGGACGCGGGCGCCGGGCAGCGACTTCCAGCGCAGGAACTTCCCCGGGTCGGCCGCGACCACCTCGGCGTCCCACTCGAGGGCGACGCCGCGCGGGCCGGCGACGGTCCAGTGCTGGCGGTCCTCGCCGACCGCCCGGACCTCGGCGAAGTGCGCCCAGACCCGCTCGTGGGTCTCCGGGTCGCGCCAGCGCTCGTACAGCTCCTCGGCGGGGCGCTCGACGGTGACCGAGCGCTGCACGTCGAGCGCCTCGGGCGGCGCGCCCTCCGGTTCGCGCTCGCGCTCCCGCGGGGCGGTCCAGTTACCCGACCCGCCCGTCCCACCCCCCTCGCTGCGTCCGCGGAGCGCTCGCAACAGGAGCCACCCGCCGGCGACGGCGGCGGCCACGCCGCGCAGCGACCGCTTGCCGAGCCCGTAGAGGACGAGCCCGGCGCCGGCGACCCCCCGGACCGCGCGCCCCCGTCGTTTCGTGTCGGTGCCACTCGTCGAGCGGCCGGTCCGGTCGTCCGCCGGCTGCTCGCGTTCGCCTCGGTCGGTGTGTTGACTGGCCATGGAAACTCTCCCGCACGGCTCGCGCGACGGCCGTGCGCTGGCGCGCCGCCCGCGCTCGCCAGTGTGCGCCGGGGCGGCGACACTCGGATCCGATCCTCGTGGCACCGGTCAATCAGTCTCCACCCTGCACGAGCAGGCCGAACCGGTCCACACGGCGGTCGCGAGGCGCCCCTTCACGGCGTTCCGTCGCCGTTCCGGTCGAACCGCGAGGTCCCGGGCGCCGTCGTCGGCGCTGGGGGCTCAGACGAGGTCGTCCGTCCGGTCGGCCGCTCGCTCCAGCGACGCCAGCGGGTCCGCGCCCTCGTACTCGTAGATCAGCCACTCGCTACCGTTGTCGGCGACTGCGTCGGCGATGCCTTCCAGGTCGAGGTCGCCCTCGCCGACCGGAACCGACTCGCCCGCGTCCACGTCGTAGTCCTTGAGGTGGACCAGTCGCGAGCGGTCGCCCAGCGCGCGCAGGCGCTCGACGGGGTCGTCGCCCGCCGCGAGCGCGAGCCCCAGGTCGAGTTCGACGGGGATCTCGGTCTCGTCGAGGAAGGCGTCGAAGCCCGTCCGGTCGTCGAGGTCGGTGTACTCGTGGTCGTGGTTGTGGTAGTGCAGGGTCATCCCGCGCTCGGCCAGATCGTCGGCCAGCTTCGCGAGGCGGGCGGCCGCGGCCTCGACGGCCTCGACGGACGCGAAGTGCTCGGCGTCGAGCCACGGGACGACGACGTGTTCGACGCCGAGTTCGTCGTAGTAGGCGACTGTCTCGTCGAAATCGTCCTCCAGTTCGTCGATGCCGACGTGGGCGCCGGCGGCGTCGAGCCCGGTCGATTCGAGCGTCGCGAGCACCTCGTCGGTGTCGGCCTCGGTGACGCGGTAGGCGAACTCCACCCCGTCGAAGCCGGCGTCGGCGACGAGTTCCAGTATCTCGGTGAACGGGCGGTCGACGTTGCGGAGCGTGTACAGCTGGATTGCCGAGCGGGTCATCGGTCCGGACCAGGCCCCGCGGGCCGAAAGCCGTTGGGCTCGCGGTCGGCCGCTCCGGTTATCGGGACCGCTCCGCACTCGGTGCTACGGGTCGCCGCCGCCGGTGGCTTTTCGGTCCGCCCCGCCCACGCGGACGGTATCGATGCACACGGACCCAACGGACCTGCCAGCCCCCTCCAGGCTCCCGTCCCGCCCGGAGCTGCCGGACCCGCTCGAGTTCCGCGACGGTTCGCCCGTCGAGAGCACCGCCGACTGGCGCGACCGCCGCGCGGAGATCCGGCAGCTCCTCCGCCAGTACGTCTACGGCTACGCCCCCGGCGCGCCCGAGATCGAGACGGCGACCGAACGCACCCCGGGCGTCTGCGGCGGCGCGGCGACGCTCGTCGAGACCGAGATCGCGTTCGCGGACCTGCCGCCCGACGCGCCCGCGATCACGCTCGCCCTCTTTCTGCCGGCCGACGCCGTCGACGCGGGGCGGTCCGTGCCGGTCCTGCTCGGGCTGAACTGGCGGGGTAACCACGCCGCCGTCGCCGATCCGGCGGTCACGATCACCGACACGGCCCGGGAACACGGAGGGTTCGAGGAGGAGGCCGCCGACCGCGGCGCCGCCGCCGACTACTGGTGCGTCGAGCACGTCCTCTCGCGGGGCTACGGCTTCGCGACCCACCAGTTCGCCGATATCGACCCCGACAGCGGCGACCCCGCGGACGGCATCCGCCCCTACTACGACGACGAACTGCCGGGCCCGCCCGGCACCGAGTGGGGCGTCCTCGCCGCGTGGGCCTGGGGCCTCCAGCGCTGCGTCGACGCGCTCCGGCCCATGGAGGCGGTCCGCGCCGAGGAGATCATCGTCCTCGGCCACTCCCGGTGCGGCAAAGCCGCACTGCTGGCGGGCGCGACCGACGAGCGGATCGGCCTCGTCGCGCCCCACCAGTCCGGCACCGGCGGGACGGCGCTCGACCGCGACAACGACCAGGAGGGGGTCGGCGACATCACCGGAACCTTCCCGGGGTGGTTCGCCGACACCTACGCCGCCTTCGAGGGGCAGGTCGACCGGCTGCCCGTCGACAGCCACTGCCTCGCCGCGCTGGTCGCGCCCCGGCCCCTGATCGACACCGCCGGCGCCCGCGACCACTGGACCAACCCCGGCCGCGCGCTCGACGCCGTCCGCGCCGCCGAACCCGTCTGGGACCTGCTCGGCGCCGAGGGGATCGCCGACGACCTCCCGCTGTACGGCGACGACGAGATCGCCGACGAGACCGTCGGTTCGATCTGTCACTACCGCCGCGAGACCGCCCACACCCTGAACGAGGGGTATCTCGACGCCGTCCTCGACTTCGCCGACGTGCACTTCGACGGCGCCGGATAGGCCCCGACGGATGTCGGCTGGCCGTCCGTGGCGGCGAGGCCGTTTGCTGTGCGGTGGCGGGGCGGTTTGCTGTCCGGTGGTGGGGCGGTTTGCTGTCCGGTGGTGGGGCGGTTTGCTGTGCAGTGGCGGGCGGTTTGCTGTGCAGTGGCGGGCGGTTTGCTGTGCGGTGGCGGGGCGGTTTGCTGTGCGGTGGCGGGGCGGTTTGCTGTGTGGTGGCGCGCGCTGTCGCGCGCTTTCATGCGCGCGACGGAACCGCGCGAGGGATGAGCATCGCAGCCTGCGAGAAGCGCAATCGGCTGGGGAGGCTCGTGGCCGTTTGCGGTTGCTGTTCGGGGTGGTCGCGGTGCCGTGCAGTCCTGGCGGACTGAAAGGGCGAGGCGCGCTCGCGTCCATTTTAGTCGCCTGAGCGACCCCTATCCGCGCGGGCGGTGCGGAGAGCGCGGATATGTCGCTCAGCGACCGCGAGCGCGCCGAGGGCTTTCAGCTCTAGCTGTTCCCAGCGGTAGATACGACAGCTAGCGAGCGCCTGGAAAGCGCAGATCTGGGGCCAGAGACGCTCACAGACGCTCGTAGGTCACGAACGACAGCTCGCCCTCGGACTCGCGGTCGACCTCGACCCACGCCGAGCGGTCCCACGCCGGGAACCGGGTGTCCCCGTCCGGTTCGCCCGGGACCTCCGTCAGCACCAGCCGGTCGGCACGGTCCAGGAACGCCTCGTAGACGGTCGCGCCGCCGGCGACGAACGCCGTCTCCACGCCGGCATCCGCGGCGGCCGCCGCGGCGGCCTCGACGGCCGCGTCGACGCCCTCGACCTGCACGACCTCCTCGGGTGCTTCGACGCCCGAGCGCGTCAGCACGACGTTGGTCCGGCCGGGGAGCGGCCCGCCCAGCTGCCCCGAAATCGACTCGTAGGTGACCCGGCCCATGACCACGGGGTGGCCCATGGTCGTCTCTTTGAAGTGCGCCAGGTCCGCGGGGTAGTGCCACGGCATCTCCCCCTCGTTCCCGATGACGCCGTTCTCCGCGACAGCGACGATGAGGGCGATCTCGACCGGCGTCTCGTCCCGCTCGCCGCCCGTCTCGTCCCGCTCGACATCCGTCTCGTCCCGCTCGGCGTCGGCCATCACTCGCCCCCCATCACTCGGCGACCGCGAAGTCCAGCCCCGGCGCGGGGTCGTAGTCGCGCACCGCGATGTCATCGAACTCGAGGTCGTCGATAGGTTTGTCCGCAACCTCGACGGTCGGCCGCTCGCGCGGCTCGCGCGTCAGCTGCTCCAGCAGGTTCGGCACGTGGTCGGCGTTCTCTTTCCCGGGCTCGGCGGGCGCCTCCGTCAGGATCCAGTCCCGGACGCCGGCGTACTCCGACCGGTCCGCCACGGCGGCCATCCGCTCGCGCAGTTCCTCGCGGTTTTGCTCGTACCACTCGCCGCGCGCTCCCTCGCCGCAGTAGGCGTGGGCGTCGACGACCGAGTGCGAGAAGCTCCCGACCTCGAAGTCCGTCCGCTGTGCGACGATGTGGGTCACCAGCGAGTAGGCGGCGATGTTGAAGGGGATGCCCAGGGCGATGTCGCCCGAGCGCTGGGTGAGGTGGAGATTCAGCCGGTCGCCCTGGACGTTGAAGACGAAGGTGTAGTGACACGGCGGGAGCGTGCTCACCGTCGCGTTGGCGGGGTGCCAGGCGTTGACGACGATGCGCCGCGACTGGGGGTTCTCCCGGAGGGTGTCCAGCACGTACTGGAACTGGTCGAACGTGCGCTCGTCGTCGTTCACCCAGCGATGGGCGTCGTCGGGCCAGGACTCCCCCTCAAGTCCGTCCTCGGGGACTGGGTAGCGGCGCCAGAAGCGGCCGTAGGCGGTGTCGAGACGCCCCTCCTCGTCGGCCCAGGCGTCCCAGATCTTCGTCTCCTCCCGTAGATTTCGGATGTGCTCCTCGCCGGAGAAGTACCACAGGAGCTCGTGGATCAGCGAGTTCCAGCGGTAGCCCGACAGGTCCTTCGTCGTGAGCAGGGGGAACCCCTCCTGAAGGTCGACCTCGTAGTGCGCGCCGAACGTCGAGAGGGTGTCCACGCCCGTCCGGTTGGGCTTGTAGGTGCCCTCGGCGATGGCCTCCCGGGCGAGATCGAGGTACTGCTGCATCGTTGGGCGTACCTCCGTCCGCGGGCGCTTATCAGCTACGGTTCCGGCGGTCCGACAGCGGGACCCCGACCCTCCTCAGTCCGCGTCGAGCACCAGCACGTGCCGAACGAGCGACCTGTGGACGCGCCGCTCGAAGTGCTCCGCGACGGTCCACCCGGCGTCGACCGCCGCCCGCTCCCACGACCGGTCGGCGACGACGACGGCGCGGGGCGCGACCCGTCGTGCCTCGGCGAGCGCGCCGGCGACGAGGTCGGCCAGCGAGTCGCCCTCGATCTTCGACTGGCGACCGTAGGGCACGTCGAAGACGGCGGCGTCGGCGAAGCCGTCGGAGAAGGGGAGCCGCGTCACGTCGCCGCGGCAGACCGCGAAGTCGCCGTCCGTCCCGAGCGCGTCGCGCAGGTTCGCGCGCGTCCCGCGGGCCATCTTCCGCTGGGCGTCCGAACCGACGACGCGCGCGCCGACCAGCCCCGCCTCCAGCAGCAGGCCGCCGGTCCCGCACATCGGGTCGACGACCGTCGCGCCCTCGCGCGCGCCGGCGATGTTCACCAGCGCGCGGGCGAGCATCGGGTCCATGCTCCCGGGCTGGAAGAACGGGCGGTCCGTGGGCCGGCGCTCGCCGAAGCCGCGGTCGCTCTCGACACCGAGCCAGCCGAGCACGCAGACGCCCGTCCCGTCGGCCGCTCCGCCGGTCGGTCCATCGGTCGCTTCGTCGGCCGACTCGCTCTCTGCCGCCGTGCTGTCGGCGCCGGGCGCGCCGGCGAACAGCGCGCGCAGTTCGTGGTCCGGGTCCTCCAGGTCGACGGACAGGCCGCGGTCGACGAGGACCTGGCCGAGCTCGCGCTCGGCGCGCTGGGTGTCGACGCCGGTCGTCGCGCGCACGTCGACGGCGCGGACGGCGACGGTCCCCTCGCGGTCGACGGTCGCCGCGTCGAGCAGCGCGCGGGCGCTCGCCACGTCGGGGTCGCAGCGGCCGACCGCCTCGCTCGCGCGGTGGACGTACGCGAGGTCGCGAACGCGGTCGGTCACCGCGCGCGCGGTCGCCAGCCCCGCGCCGACCACCTCGACCCCCGCGGCGGCGCTCGCGGCCTCGCAGGCCGCGAACTCGTCGTCCCGACCCCCGAGTTCGAGGACGTACACGCCAGACTGTCGCCCCCCGCCGGCCAAGAACCCACCGGTGCCCGCCGGCGACCGTCCCGCGCCCGAGCGGTCTGCCCGTCGAACCCCGACCCGTCGCCGGACCCACGACCCCTCATAAAACCGCCCCTCACGCCCATTAAAAGGCGTTTTCGGGCCTCGGCCGGGCGGAGAACCTAAGCGAGATGACCCGTTCGCGTTCGTGACGTATCAGCTCTCCGTATGAAAGTTTATAAGCCTTAAATACAACGTTTAAGTCGAGACATGGTTGACCCCAAGGAGACAATCAATATCGAAAACGTCGTCGCCTCGACTGGAATCGGGCAGGAGCTCGACCTGCAGAGCGTGGCGATGGACCTGGAGGGGGCGGACTACGACCCCGAGCAGTTCCCCGGCCTCGTCTACCGCACCCAGGAGCCCAAGTCGGCCGCGCTGATCTTCCGTTCCGGCAAGATCGTCTGCACCGGCGCCAAGAGCACCGACGACGTCCACGAGAGCCTCCGGATCGTCTTCGACAAGCTGCGCGACCTGAACATCCAGGTCGACGAGGACCCCGAGATCGTCGTCCAGAACATCGTCACCTCCGCGGACCTGGGTCGCAACCTCAACCTCAACGCCATCGCCATCGGGCTGGGCCTGGAGAACATCGAGTACGAGCCCGAACAGTTCCCCGGGCTGGTCTACCGGCTGGACGACCCCGACGTGGTCGCCCTGCTCTTTGGCTCCGGGAAGCTCGTCATTACCGGCGGCAAACAGCCCGAGGACGCCGAGGAAGCGGTCGACAAGATCGTCTCCCGGCTGGAAGACCTGGGCCTGCTGGAGTAGCGACCCGATTCCACCACCGCGCCGGACCGCCCGACGCGACACTCGACTGCCCGACGCGACACCGCGACGCCGCACCGGACCGCGCCCGACCCGGGCCGCGCCGGCCTGCGATAGCAGGCTACAAACGGCGCCCCTCCCTATCGCCGCCATGGACTTCGTAGCGCAGCCCCCGGCCGAACCCGTCGCCACGGTCGCCGACTCCGGCCTCGACGCGCTCGATCCGCTCCCGGCCGACACCGTCCGAGCGCTCCCGGTCGACGCCGCCGGACCGCTCCAGACCGACCCGACGGGCGGCGGGGTCTTCGCGCTGGTCGTCACCTTCCTGCTCACCGCGCTCTTCTACGCCGTGACGCTCCACCTCGCCGCGACCTTCTTCATCGGCGACGTGCCCAGCCAGCGGGCCGCCTACGTCGGCCCCGTCCCCGCCGCCGTCTCCATCCTGCTGGGCCGCTACGGCGTCGAGAGCGTCGGCTTCGTCTCCCCCGGCCTCGGCATCGTCGTCGTCCTGCTCGCGACGCTGGTCGCCGACGCCATCGCGATCAGCGTCTCCTACCGGATCACCTGGAAACCGGCCGCCGTCCTCACCGCGCTGCACCTCGCGTTCGCGGCCGTCCTCGGCTTCGCGCTGAACAACATCTTCGGGTTCTTCTAGGGTCGCGGCGGACACCCCGCGGAACCGACTCGCCGTAGTCAGTCGAAAAGTATTTTCAGAACTGCACGTCTCGGCGGATCCATGAACGGTCGAGAGCGGACCCGGCGCGAGGTGCTGGCCGCCGCGGGCGGGGTCGGACTGTCGGCGCTGGCGGGGTGCCCGATCGCTGGCGGGGGCGGCGCGGCCATCGAGGTCACCGAGTCGGCGCTGCGGGACGAGACGGTCGACGTCGGGCTGACGGGCTTCGAGAGCGGGACCGAGGTGACGGTCCGGGCGACATCCGCGGACTACGATCCCGACGGACCGCGGTGGACCTCGTGGGCGACCTTCGAGGCCGACGAGAACGGCGAGGTCGCCCTGTCGGAGCAGTCACCGACCGACGGGACCTACGAGGGGGCCGACGCGATGGGGCTGTTCTGGTCGATGACGCCGGTCACCGCCGACGGCGAGACCGGGCCGACCGCGGCGGGGACGCCGTCTCCGACCGGGACGCCCGTCCGGACGACCCGGGCGCCGACCGGGACGGATGACGGGGAAGGGCTCCCGGAGGGGTACGACGTGGCGCTCCGTGCAGTCGTAGACGGGGAGACGGCCGCGGCGGCGACGACCACGCGACGGTACGTGGCCGAGGGCGTCCGGCACGAGTCGGTCGCGACCGACCGGGCGGTCGGCGAACTGTTCCTGCCGCCGGGCGAGGGGCCCCACCCGGGCGTACTCGTCCTCCACGGGTCGGGCGGCAGCCCCTGGCTGTCGATGGCGCGAGCGCTCGCGTCCCGCGGGTACGCCGCCTTCGCGGTCCAGTACTTCGATCCGACGGGGGAGGCGGACCCGATCCCGGACGCGCTCGTCGAGGTGCCGCTGTCGTACTTCGACGACGCTCGCGCGTGGCTGGTCGAACGGTCGGCGGTCGCGGACGGCTCCGTCGGGGTCGTGGGCGCGTCGAAGGGCGGCGAGGCGTCGCTGCTCGTCGGCGCCGAGTTCGACTGGCCGGGCGCGGTCGTGGCGTACGCGCCGAGTTGCTACGCCTGGGCCGGGATCGAAGTCGAGCGAGGCGCCGGAGGGATCCGGTTCCGCCAGGCGGAGTCGTCGTCGTGGGCCCGCGGCGGCGATCCGGTCCCGTACCTCCAGGTGCAGGGACGGTCGCGTCGAACCGCCGACGGCAAGTACGCCACCCGGCCCGCCTATCGGGGCGGGGTCGAACACGCGAGCGCGGAGCGGCGGGACGCCGCGTTCGTCCCCGTCGAGGAGACGGACGCGCCGCTGCTCGTGGTCGCGGGCGAGGACGACCAGCTCTGGCCCTCGGCGGCGTTCGGGCGCCGCGTCGTCGACCGGCTCGACGCCGAGGGCGTCGGCTTCGAGTACGGCCTGCGCGCGTACGACGGCGCCGGGCACAGCATCGGCGTCCCGTACACTCCGACGGTGACCGCCGTCAGCGACATCCGACTCGCGATGGGTGGGACGCCGGCGGCCGACGCCCGCGCCGAGGCGGACTCGTGGCCGCGGGTGCGCGACCGGCTGGGATCGGTCTCGGCGTGACGGTCTGGGTTGGGCGGTCGCTCACTCCACCAGTCGCTCGATCTCGGTGACGAGCACGTCGCTGGCGCCGACCTCCTTGAGCGCGTTGATGGTCTCGAAGACCTCGCGCTCGTCGACGACGGCGTGGACGGCCACGTCGTCGCTGCCGGCGATGTCCATCACCGTGGGTCCGCCCATCCCCGGCAGCACGTCTTTCACGTCCGCCAGCCGGTCCTCGGGGACGTTCATCATCAGGTACCGCTTGTCCTCCGCCGAGAGGACGGACTCCAGGGCCATCCGGGTCTGCTGGACCTTCTCGTCGTCGACCACGTCCTCGCGGGCGAACAGGCGGACCGACGACTCCAGCACGTCGGCGATCTCCGCGAGGCGGTTCATCCGCAGCGTGGTGCCCGTCGAGGTGATGTCGACGATGGCGTCGGCGATGTCGACGTGCGGCGTGAGTTCCGTGGCGCCGGACACCTCCGCGATGTCCACCTCGACGTCGCGCTCGGCGAAGAAGTCGCGAGTGATGTTGGGGAACTCCGTGGCGACGGTGCCGCCGTCGAGGTCGGCGACGGCCTCGATGTCGCCGTCCTCCGGCGCCGCGAGGACGAGCCGGCAGGAGCCGAACTCCAGGTCGAGCAGGTCGACGAGGTCGTCGGTGTCCGACTCCTCGGCCTGGTCCAGTCCCGTGATCCCCACGTCGGCGGCGCCGTCGGCGACGTACTCCGGGATGTCGGCGGCGCGGGCGTAGAGGACGGTCACGTCCGGGTCCACAGTCTGGGCGTAGAGCTTCCGGTCGGCCCCGTCGACGACGTGGAGGCCGGCCCGGTCCAGCAGATCGATCGCCGGGTCGTGCAGGCGACCCTTGTTGGGGACGGCGATGCGCATACCGCCACTGGGCGGGCCGCGGGCAACTGTCTTTCCCTCTCCGGGCGGGACACGCCGTCCGGAACCCGACGCGAAGGTTTATCCCCGAGAGGCGGACCACCCGTCTCCATGGTCGCAGTCAGCGTGACCGACGGACTCGCGTACGGGCTTCGAACGGTCGCAGTGTTCGGCGTCCTCCTGGTCGTAGCGGCCGTGTTGACCGCCGTCGGAGTGAACATGGCGACGACGGCGCGGACCTACGGTATCTACGGGGCGAGCACGGACTGGGGTCGGTTTCTCCTCGGTGGGGCCCTGTCGCTCGCGGGCGGACTGACGCTGTACGCCGGATCGATGGGACTGCTGTACAAGGTGGTCGCCGACGGCGTCCGCCGGGGGAACAGCCGCGCGGTCTGAGCGAACGTGACGACGCACAAACGTTTTCGGCGACCCGGCCGGATCGCCGGTCGTGCTCGCCCGATACCCCGCCCTCCAGTCGAGTGTCGACACCGGTGCCGTCGTCGACTCGCTGGGCGCGCTCGCCGCGGGAGCGGCCGTCGGCGGACTCGTCCTCTACCTGTACGGACTGCGGGCGCGCGGCGCCGAGGACCGCGTGGCCGCGCTCGCGCGACTCCGGCGGGCCGTCCGCGCGGTGCTGGTAGTCGTCTACGCGGGGACGGTCGTCGCGCTGCTGGACGCGGGCTGGTTCCTCGTCGTCGACGCCGTCGCCGCGCCGCTGGTCGGCACCGACACGCCGGTCGCGAGCGCCGTGACGCTGTATCTCGGCGTCACGACGCCACTCGTGGCCGTGATCGGCGCGTACTTCGGCGCGTTCCCCGCGGCCCAGTCGCTCCGGGGGACGGACGTGTCGCCGGCGTCGGCCGCGCTCCGCCTCGCCCGGTTCGGCCTCGGGACGGCGCTGTACTTCACCGTGCTCGTGGTCGCGATGGACACACTGGAGACCGCCCCGACGGCGGCGCTGCCGTTCGTCGCCGTCCTCGCGCTGGGGCTCGTCGCGGTCTGGGCCACCTCCCCGTGGCTGGTCCGGCTGACCCGCTCGACGCGGCCGCCGACCGACGCCGAGCGCGACCGGCTCGGTCGACTGTGCGACGAGGCGGGACTGGCCCCCCACAGCGTCCGCGTCCTCGAAGGGGCCGACGCGAAACAGGCGTTCGCGTTCGCGCGCGGTCCGCCCCGCCGACAGCACCTCTTCGTCACCGACTACCTGCTCGACGAGCTCGACGACGGCACGCTCCGGGCGTACCTGGCGCTGCGGGCCGAGCGCGTGGACAGGAAACACCTCGAGGTCCGGCTCGCGCTCGCCGTCGGAACGGCGGTACTCGCGCTCGGCCCGTTGCTGGGCGTCTTCTCGGTGCCGGGCGCGAGCGACGGGACGGTCGCGCTGGTCGCGCTCGCGGCCGGCCTCCTCGGGCTGTGGGCCGGGCAGCGGCTGGTCTACCGGGCCGACGCCGCGGCCGCCGAGCGGACGAGCCGCGCGGCCGTCGAGACGGCCATCGAGCGGTACGCCGACCTCAACGACGCCCGGATGGAGTGGGGCCGGCTCACCTCGCTGCGGCGGATGGAGCCGCCGCTCCGCCGCCGGATCGACCGGCTCCGGGACCGTGCCGCCCGGGAGTGACTCCCCGGGCCACGCCGTTCGGGAGTGCGTTCCCCGGGCCACGCCGCCCGGGCGTGGGCCCGCTCTGCGCGCCGCGGAAGGGACAGATTCACGCACCCGCCGCGAAAATCCCGGTGCATGAGCGACCTCCTCGTCGCGGGCGGACAGGTACTGCGACCCGACTCCACCGTCGAGCGGGCGGACGTGCTGGTCGACCGGGAGACGGGCGACATCGCCGAGGTGGCCGAGCCGGGCACCGTCGACGCCGCCGAGACGCTCGACGCGAGCGACGGACTCGTCGTCCCGGGGCTGGTCAACGCCCACACCCACGTCGCGATGACGCTGCTGCGCGGCTACGCCGACGACAAGCCGCTCGACGCCTGGCTGCAGGAGGACATCTGGCCGGTCGAGGCCGAACTCACCGCCGACGACATCGAGGCCGGCGCCGAGCTGGGCGTCGTCGAGATGATCAAGTCGGGGACGACCGCCTTCTCGGACATGTACTTCCACGTCGACCGGATCGCCGACGCGGTCGAACGCGCCGGTGTGCGGGCCGTCCTGGGCCACACCGCCGTCACCGTCGGCAAGGACGACGAGGACGCCCGGGCGGACCTGCGGCGGAGCCTCGACGTGGCGCGGGAGTTCGACGGCGCGGCCGACGGTCGGATCACGACGACCTTCCAGCCCCACTCCCTGACGACCGTCGGCGAGGAGTACCTCCGGGAGTTCGTCCCAGAGGCTCGCGACGCGGGACTGGCCATCCACTTCCACGCCAACGAGACCGAGAACGAGGTCGACCCCATCGTCGACGAGCACGGCGTCCGCCCCCTCGAATACGCGGACGACCTCGGACTGCTCGGGGAGGACACCTACGTCGCCCACGGCGTCCACGTCGACGAGACCGAGATCGAGTTGCTGGCCGACACGGGGACGGGCGTCGCCCACTGCCCGGCGTCGAACATGAAACTCGCCAGCGGGATGGCGCCGGTCCAGCGCCTGCGCGAGGCGGGGGTCACGGTCGGGATCGGCACCGACGGCGCGGCGTCGAACAACGACCTGGACGCCTTCGACGAGGTGCGCGACGCGGCGATGATCGGCAAGCTCGCGGCCGACGACGCGGGCGCCGTCCCCGCCGAGGCGGCCGTCGAGATGGTCACGCGGGGGAGCGCGGACCTGCTCGGCTTCGACAGCGGCCGGGTCGAGGCGGGCGCGAACGCCGATCTGGCCGTCGTCGACCTGTCGGCGCCCCATCTGACGCCCGCCCACGACCCCGTCAGCCACCTCGCCTACGCCGTCCGCGGTAGCGACGTGCGCCACACCGTCTGCGACGGCGATGTCCTCATGCGCGACCGGGAGGTGCTGACGCTCGACGAGGCCGCAGTGCGCGAGCGGGCGAGCGAGCACGCCCGCGACCTGATCGCGCGGGCCGAGCGCGACGACTGACGACCGCAGCGACCCCGGTTCAGAACGGGTACTCGAAGTAGAGGTATCCGACGCCGGCCAGGACGACCGCCGCGACCGACGCCTCGATGACGGCGTCGGTCAGCGCGCCGACGACGAGCGCCGGGACGAGGACGGCGGCCAGCCACAGCGCGTACGAGTCCGTCGGGACCTCGCGGAGGTTCATACCAGTGTGTCGCCGACCGGGGGCGAAAACGCTTCGTATCCGCCGGAGCGGTCCGCGTCCGTTTCGCGACCCCGCGTTCAGCCGGCTGATGCCCCCGCGACGCGTCGTTTTCAGGTCGGATAATCGACCCGGAGACTGTTTATCGACGCTAAATCCGCGTTAATCCGGCGAAATCCGGGCAAGGAGTAACCCACCACTAAGTGGGAACCGACCGTGGAGTAGTGACGTATGAGTCAGGGCACACGAGCGTTGATACTGGCGGCACTGATGGTCGTCTCGGTCGCGGCGCCGGCGATGGCGGCGCAGTCGTCGGAGTCGCCGAGCGTCGACGTGGACCAGGAGGAGGAGGGCGTCACCGTGACGGTCACGAACGAAACGGCGGACAGCACGGTCGCGAACGCGTCGGTGAACGTGACGACGGTCACCGAGAACGTCACGTACGACGGCGCGGGGACGCACACTACCGGGCCGAACGGAACGGCCGACCTGCCGGCGCCGAACCAGTCGCTGACGGTGTCGGTGACGGCGACGGTCGACAACCACTCGGCGACGACGACGGCCGACCTGACGGCCGTCGAGGAGAACGAGACGGACGACACGAACGAGACGGGGGCGCCGTTCGGGCGACAGCTCGTCGGCTTCATGTCGGGGATGAACGACACCGACGGGCCCCGCGGCCTGGCCATCGCGTCGTGGGTGACGGCCAACAACCCCGGTAACGGCGGCGGACCGCCCGCCCACGCCGGCCCCGGCAACGAGACGGGGAACGATACGCAGGGTCCGCCCGACCACGCCGGTAACGACGGCAACGGAACCCAGGGTCCGCCCGACCACGCCGGCAACGACGGCAACGGAACCCAGGGTCCGCCCGACCACGCCGGCAACGACGGCAACGGAACCCAGGGTCCGCCCGACCACGCCGGCAACGGCGAGGACGAGGAAGACGAAGCGGACGACGACGGAGACGAAGCCGAAGAGGAGGACGACGAAGCGGACGACGAGGCCGAAGAAGAAGACGAAGCCGACGAGGCCGAAGACGCTGACGACGCGGACGAAGACGACGAGGACGAAGACGACGAGTCCGGCGGGCCGCCGGACCACGCCGGTAACGGCGGCGGTGCGAACGGAGCCAGCGGCGGGCGATAGTCGGCGGTAGAGCGGTCCGGCAGCCGGTCGCGGGGGTCGGCACGTACTCTTCTCGAAGGTTCGTTGCGGCGACCCGTTGCGGTGTCGGCCACGACCCGAACCCGTCGGTCACCTGACGACGGCGGTGTCGGCGACGCGGTCGCCGATCCGCCGGGACTCGTCGGAGGCGAACACGGCGACGATCCCGACCACGTAGAACGCCGGCAGCCAGTCGACGAGCCGGAGGGCGTTCCGTACCGCGGCGGCGCGCAGGGAGGGCGGCGAGCCGTCGCCGCCGGTCACGCGGATCTTGACGAGGTACTTGCCGATCGTCTTCCCGTGGCGCCATTCCAGGACAGTGTGGTAGCCCAGCGCCAGCGCGAACCAGAGGACGAGCGCGACGAACCCCGGGGCGCCGCTGAGCGACGCGTCGACGCCCTCGCTGGTAGTCGTGATATCGCCCGTGATCGCCGCGATCGGATAGATCGCGACGAACAGGAGGAGGAACCAGACGACGGCGTCGATGGCCATCGCCACGCCGCGGATGCCGGGACCACACCGTTCAGGGCTATCGGTCATACGCCCCTCTGCGGCCGTCGTGTCAAAGAACATTTCTTTCTCCGGCGCGGCCGGCCGCCCGTCAGAACTCGTCGATGACGGGGATGCCGACCGTCTCGAAGTCGGTCATGTCGCCGAGGACCCCCGACACCTCGTCGAGGGAGATGCGCTCGGTGATGATGGCGGCGGGGTCGAGTTTCCCGGTGGCGACCATCCGGAAGATCTCGTCGTAGCGCTCGGGCGGCATCCCCAGCGCGCCGAGGAAGTCGATCTCGGCGGTGACCATCTCGTCGGTCGGCAGCGGGAGGTTCCCGCCGGCCTCCTTCGTCGTCAGCCCGACCTGGACGTGCTGGCCGGTCTTGCCGAGGCTCTTGACCGCGTTGCGGCAGGTCGTCTCGATACCGAGCGCGTCCATCGACACGTCCGCGCCGCCGTCGGTGATCGCCCGCACCTCGGCGGCGGGGTCCTCGACTTCCGCGGCGTTGACGGTCTCGACGGCGCCCTGCTCCTCCGCGAAGTCGAGCTTCTCGTCCATCAGGTCGACGCCGACGACGTTGGCGCCGAGCGCGTCGGCGATCTGGACCGCGGAGAGGCCGACGCCGCCGCAGCCGTGGACGACGAACCAGTCGCCGGCGCCCACGTCCGCGCGGTGGGCCAGCCCGTGGAAGGCGGTCATGAACCGACAGCCCAGCCCCGCCATGTCCACCGAGGAGACCCCCTCGGGGAGCGTGACGAGGTTGTGGTCGGCGTGGGGGACCGGTACCTGCTCGGCGAACGCGCCGGGTGCGCTCGGCTGGAGGCCCAGCGCCTGGCGATTCTCGCAGATGTTCGAGTGGCCGGTCCGGCAGAGGTGACAGGAGCCGTCGCCCAGGTTGAACGGGACGGCGACGTGGTCGCCCTCGGAGACGCCGTCGACCTCCTCGCCGACGGCGACGACGTGGCCGGCGGGCTCGTGGCCGAGGATGTGGCCCGGCACCGGGTCGAGGCCGCGCCACTCCCAGTCGCCCTGCCAGGCGTGCCAGTCGCTCCGGCAGACCCCGCAGGCCTCGACGGCGACGACCGCGCCGTGGGGCTCGGGCTCGGGGTCGTCGACCTCCCGCACGTCCAGCGGTTCGCCGTAGTCCGTGAACACTGCTGCGCGCATACCCGGGGTATCGGCAGCGCCCGTGAAATACCCTCGTACCTGTAGCCGGTTCGCGTTCGAGTTTTGGTGCCCAGTGGAGTGGTGACTGCGACGACTACGTCACTGATCGCTGGACTGCGAACAGCCCGAGAGCTCCCGCGATCGCCGACAGCATCGCTGATCTGATCGTACTGCGAGACAGCGTGAAAGCCCCGACTCGCTCGACTCGGGGGCGTCGCTGCGCTCCTCGGGCTCCGCCCTGCGGTGCTTGCGTCAGCCGCCGTCGTCGAGCGAGTCGCCCCTTTCATTCCCACCCGTATCGGCTTACCGACCAGTCTGTGCGGGTGGGAATGAAAGGGGCGGCCTGGTTCGGGAAGCCCGGCGCCGTAAGCACTGCAGCGAACGCAGTGAGCGAAGCGCGCAGCAAGCCGCGCGACCGAACCAGGCCGGGGCTTTCACGCTGTTCGCGGTAGCGGCAGTCGCGAAATCGGTAGCGGCGGGAGCGGGAAAACGAGAGCGGGAGGGCGCAGGTCGGACAGCAGTCCCGACGCTACCTAGCCCGTGAACTGGTGGTAGTCGAGGCCCTTGTGTTTCATCTCGTTGTGCTTCTCCTCGAGGAAGGAGTAGACGGTGCCGTGGGGGGCGCCTTCGATGATCATCTCGGCGGCTTCGCGGACGGTGTCGACCTGTTCGGGGCCGCCGATGATGCCCATCGTGGAGCCGTAGATGACGACCGAGGCACCGGACAGTTCCTCCATGAGCTCGCGGGTGCGGCCGTCCTCGCCGATGAGTCGGCCCTTGTGGCGCTGGAGGTCGTTGCGGTTGCGCGCGGCGGCGTCGATGTCGATGATGTCGAACATCATCATCTCGTCGTCGAGCAGGCGCATGGCCTCCTCGGGGGCGAACCCGCGGCCGATGGCCTTGACGATGTCCGGCCCCTTCAGCGCGGTGAGCGGGTCGCCGGTCTGCTCGATCTTCACCTGCCCCGTCTCGCTGTCGACGTCGAGTCGCACCTCCGCCGCGTCCTCGATCTCCCGCAGCGTCGCACCCCCCTCGCCGATGAGCACGCCGATACGGTCCTGCGGAATCTTCACGTGTTGCATGCCTGACCGTACGTGACTCCGCCGTTTTAAGGCTTTGCTGGACGGGCGACCGTGTCACGGGGACCCAGGCCGGCGGAGTGGCAGGCCGGTCGTCCGCGGAACCGACACAATCTTGTCGGCCGGAGAGAACTATCGGCCGTGACGCAGCCGCTCACGGGACGGCAGTGGGGGACACTCGTGGTCGTCGCGGGGTTCGCCCTGTTGCTGAACCCGTTCGTCGTCGGCGCGTTCGACATCGGCGACCCGGACAGTTACACGTACGAGCCGAAGGAGGTCACCTTCCACGACAACGGGACGTACGACACGCCTGACGCTACGAGTGTGGCGGAGCCGATGGTTGCGTGTCTGGACGGGCATCTCCCGAGCCGGTCGTGTACGCTCGAAGGGGCCGTTCACGTGAACGGGGGGATCACGTACGACGCGCTCCCGCAGCGGCTCCTCGCCACCGATTACCGGTACGTCTACGTCTGGAACGAGGGCTTTTTCGAGCCCGTCGCCGAGGAGCTGGGGAACGGAACCTACGAGTACGGGCTCGAACCGGTCCCGCAGTCGTCGGCGCTGGAGAGCGTTGCGACTCCGATCGAGGACGCTTCGCGGGGCGTCCGCAGAGCGGTCGAAACCGGACAGTACCGGACGAGCGACCCGCTCGACGACGCTGACGAACTCGTCGAACACGACGGGGACTACTACGTCGTCACGGCGACGAGCTACCGGACGACGACGGGCGAACGCCGCGACATCGTGATCGCCCTCCAGTGGGTCGCGGGCATCGGCGGCGGGTTACTCGTCCTCCGGGGCCAGCGCCGCCGGGTGACCGCCGGCAGGTAGCCGCGCCGGACCGAGTGACGGCCGCCGCTGTCGCCGTCACTCGTACCGCAGCGCGTCGATGGGGTCGACGCGGGCGGCCCGCCAGGCGGGGTAGAGCCCGGCGACGACGCCGGTGAGGACGCCGACGGCCACGGCGGCGGCGAACCACCCCGGCGCGAGTTCGAGGGGGATCTCGGCGTAGCGGGTGGCGACCCAGCCGCCGGCGATCCCGAGTGGGACGCCCAGGAGGGCACCGAGCGCCCCCAGCAGCACCGCTTCAGCGAGGAACAGTTCCATCACGTCGCGGCTGCGCGCGCCGACGGCCTTCATGATCCCGATCTCGCGGGTCCGCTCGGTGACGCTGACGAGCATGATGTTCGCGATGCCGACGGCGCCGACGACCAGGGCGATGACGGCGATGCCGGTGACGAAGCGGGTGAGCCGGGTGACGATGCGCTCGATGCTGTCGACGAGGTCGGCGTTCGTCCGGGCCGAGACCTCGTAGCCGTCGGGGACCAGTCGCGCGGCGTCCGAACGGGGACTGGCGAAGTACTCGCGGACGCGCTGTTGAGTGGCGGTGGTGTCGGCGGGGTCGGTGACGACGGTCACCTGCGAGTAGACCCGCTGGCTGGCGACGGCGCTGGGGCTCTCGACGACCGACTGGTAGTAGGGGTCGGCGGGGACGAACACCCGCGGCTGGTCGGTGAAGGAACTGAACGGGAGCTGGCCGCCGGTGCCGTTGACGATGCCGACGACGGTGACGTTGAATCGGTCCCCGGACGAGCGCGTGACCGTCAGTTCGTCGCCCGTCGAGAGGTTCCCGGGGAACAGCTGCGCGGCGGGGCGGTTGACGACCGCCTCGGCGGCGCCGTTGCGGAAGGGTCGGCCCGACTCGAACGTCGCTGTGTCGAAGGCGGTCGCGTTGGTGGCCGTGACCTGCCGCTGGGCGACCGTCTCGCCGTCGTGGCCGACGGCGCTGACGGGGACGATCCCCCGCGGGACGACCCGCTGGACGCCCTCGATGGCCCGCAACTGCGAGAGGTCGTACTCGGTGAAGACGGGCTGGCCGGCGCCGCCGAACCCGCCGCCCTCGTCGGCCTCCGTGGCGACGAGGTACACCTCGTTGGCGCTGGAGCCCTCGATCTCCGAGACGACATCGGCCTTCAGGCTCGCGCCGAAGGTGGCGAACGTGACGACCGCGGCGATGCCGATGACGATCCCCACCACCGTCAGCGCCGCCCGCAGGCGATGGGAGCGCAGCGAGCGGACGCTGATCCGCAGCGTCTCGGCGAGGTCCATCAGGCACCCTCCTCGTCCTCGGCCCCGGCCGAACCGCCGCCGTCGGCGGACTCGGCGGGGTCGGCCCCGGACACGTCCTCGATCCCCTCGATCTCGCCGTCGCGGACGTGGACGATGCGGTCGGCGTGCTCGGCGATGCGGCGCTCGTGGGTGACCAGCAGGATGGTGTTGCCCGCCTCGTGCAACTCGGCGAAGAGCTCCATTATCCGCGCGCCCGTCCCGGTGTCGACGTTGCCGGTGGGTTCGTCGGCGAGGAGGAGCGCGGGGTCGGCCGCGAGCGCCCGGGCGATGGCGACGCGCTGGCGCTGGCCGCCCGAGAGTTCCGAGGGGCGGTGGTCGAGGCGGTCGCCGAGGCCGACCCGCGAGAGGAGATCCGCGGCGCGCTCGCGGCGCTCGCTGCGGTCGACACCCTGGAAGACCAGCGGGAGCGCGACGTTCTCGACGGCGGTCAGCCTGGGCATCAGGTTGAACGTCTGGAAGACGAACCCGACCGTCCGGCCGCGGGCCCGCGCGCGCTCGGCGTCCGAGAGGGCGGCGAGGTCCTGGCCGTCGAGCCGGACGGTCCCGCCCGTCGGCGTGTCGAGGCCGCCGACGAGGTTGAGGAGGGTGCTCTTGCCCGACCCGCTGGGGCCCATGACGGCGGTGTACGACCCCGGCGCCAGCGAGAGCGAGACGTGCGAGAGCGCCTCGACGGCGACCCCGCCCTCGTAGGTCTTCGTCACGTCCGCCAGGTCGACGACCGGTTCGCCGCCGGTCGCCCCGTCCGCGCCGGCCGGCGAGTCGGCCCCCGTCGCCTCCGTGTCGGTCGCGTCGGTCACACCCGTGCCAGGGGGCGGTGGGAAATGAACCCCTCGCCGGTCGTCGGCCGCGACCCCGCGGGCCGTCCGTGTCGTTAAGCCGCTCCGGTCCTAACCGCCGGCGATGACAGACGACCGCGGGTCCCTCGCGACGCGGGCCGTGCCGCTGGCGGTCGGCGTGGCCCTCGTCGCCGTCGCCGGCGCGGCCGCGGCGGGCGCGCTTCCCGGCGCCCTCGACGGCGACGCCCAGCCCGACGGCGAGACGGTCCTCGACCGGGTGGAACAGCGCTACGAGAACGCCGAGACGCTGACCGGCGAGGCGACCGTCACCGTCGCCAACGCCACCGCCGAGCGCTCGGGGACCGTCTCGTTCGTCCTCGACCGGCCGAACCGGACGAAACTGAGCACCGCGCACGACGGGAGCGAGTACGCCCTCGGCACGAACGGCTCGGTCGCGTGGGTCTACGACGGCGCGAACGACACCGCCCGCGTCTGGGAGTTGCCCGAGAACGCCTCGGCGTGGAACGGCTCGACGTGGGACCGCTCGGCGACGGCCGCCGACGGCGCCGCCATCGACGGCACCGCCCCGCCCGGTAACTGGACCGCAACCGGGACCCACAGCTGGAACGGGAGCCACGCCTGGAACGGCAGCTACGCGAACGCGAATCACGACTGGAACCGCTCGGCGAACGTCACGGCGTGGCTCGCCGAGAACGTGACCGCCGAGGTGCGCGAGACGACGACGCTCGACGGCGCGGAGGTCTACGTCGTCGGGGTCGAGCCGACCAACGAGTCCTACCGAGGGGAAGCGACGCTGTGGGTCGACACCGACGACTACCGCGTCCACCGGCTGCGCGCCAGCTACGACGACAACCGGACGACCGTCGCCTTCGACGGCGTGCAGTTCAACGCGAGCGTCCACGGGAGCACGTTCCGGCCGCCCGACGCCGCGTCGGTGAACGCGGTCGGACAGGAACGGTACGACAGCTTCGGCGCCGCACAGGACGGGACAGCCGTGACGCTGCAGCGACTCGGCGCCGACGGCTACGCGTTCGACGAGGCGGTCGTCGTGACCCGGGCGGGCCGAACGGTCGCCGCCCAGACCTACGCCGGCGAGACGAACGTGACCGTCGTCTCGACGGCCGACGACCTGCCGATGCTGGGCGCCGCGGGGGAGAACGCGACAGAGGGTGAGCCCGTCACCGTCGCCGGGACGAACGCGACCTACGTCGAGCGCGGCGACGGCGCGGCCGTGGTCTGGGAGGACGAGGGCGTGACGCGCGCGGTGGTCGGCGACCTGCCGCGGGCGGATCTGGTCGATCTGGCCGGTCGGGCCGCGACGTAGCGCGACGCGGCTACGCGAACACCGACGGCCGCAGCCGCGCCCGCTCCTCGTCGGTCAGCCGGTACGGTTCGAGCGCCGTCGCCAGGTCGCCGAGCGCCTCGCGGCGCGCCCGGTGGTCGGCGAGGAAGTCGCCGATCCGCTCGGCGGCGATCCCCTTCAGTTCGCCCGTGAGCAACTCGCCCGAGCGGTAGTCGGCCGCGAGTTCCTCGACTCGCTCGTCGTCGGGTTCGAAGAACGTGTGGAGGTACTGGTAGGCCACGTCGACGCTCGGGTCGCCGCCGTGCTCGCGATGTTCGTCGATATCGACGCGACCGCCGGAGTGGGCGTGCTCCATGATCTTCGACCGGACCGTCTCGCGGTCGTCGGTCAACTCGATGGCCGGCGCGTCCGACGAGGAGGACATCTTCCCGGGACCGTCGAGCGCGGGGAGGAACTTCCCGAGCAGGGCGCCCGGCTTGGCCACGTCGAACCGCTCCTTGGCGGCCACGTCGCGACAGACCCGGACGTGGGGGTCCTGGTCGACGGCGACGGGGACCAGCGTCGGGTGGCGGCCGTGGACGAGCTGGGGCAGGAGCAGATGGACGGCCTGCATCGCCGGGTAGAACGAGAGCCCGACGTTGTCGGGGTCGCCGTAGGTCGCGTCGACGGTCGACTGGGTGATGTCGGCGGCCACGCGGGCGGCCTGCGGGTAGAGCACGTCGGCGTCGAGGCGGTCGACGACGACCCGGGTGCGCTCGGGGTCGAAGCCGACGGCGAGCAGGTCACGCAGGTTCGAGCGGGTTGCCGCCCCGATCTCGCCGAACGAGAGGTCCTTCGCGTAGAACTTCTCGTCGTCCGAGAGCGGGATGTAGACGTGCGCTCCCGTCTCCGCCTGCAGGCGCTTCGCGAGGTAGAAGACGAGAACGTGGCCCAGGTGCATCGGCCCGGAGGGGCCGACGCCGGTGACGATCGAGTGGGTGTCGCCGGCCTCGGCGGCGGCGAGGTAGCGGTCGACGTCGCGGCCGGCGTAGAAGACCCGCCGGCGGAGCATCGGGTGGTCGGGGAACCGGGCGACCTGCTCGTCGGTGAGCCGGTCGGCGCCGAACCGCTCCAGCAGGCGGTCGTAGTCGACCGTCCCCGCCACGTCGTAGGGCGTGACGGTGAACTCGTCTTCGTCGGCGGACTGGTCGGCTGGCTGTGGGGCAGTCGGACCGGGGTCGGCTTCGGGGGAGTGGTCGGCGGACTGTGCGTCGGTGGCGCTGTCGTCGTGCATGAGTGTCGTGGGTGTGCGGTGGCTGGCGGGCGAGCGTGCGGGAGAACGAGTGAGCACCGCGACCGCCCCGGCCGGGTTAGGCCCGACCGACCGCGCCCGCGATACTGTCCGCTCTCGAACGGTGCGCGCGCCAGCGCCACGCGAGAGCGGACCGCGTCATCACCAGCCAGTAGCCGGCTGGCGGGCAAATAGGTTTCGGAGCCGTCGGGCGAAGGTGACACGCGGGCCGGGTGGCGAGCGGGGCGGTCGGGAAGCGGGATCGGACCCTTCACTGCGTTCACAGGGGTCTGACGCCCGGCTGACGGGTGTTTTTGTAGGGAGATGGGCGTCGTTGTAGTGATGGCTACGTCGGCGAACGGGCACCTCGAACGGGACGTACTGGTACGGGCGGGGCCGCTGATCTGCGCGACGACGCTCGCGCTGACAGCGGCCTTCATGGGCATCGTCGGGATCGCGTCCGGCGACGCGTCGGGGCTGGTCGGGCGACTGCCCCTCTACGTGCTCGCCGGGTCGGTCGCGTTCGTCGCCGCGCTGTTGGCGGCCGAACACTCCGAGTACTACGGGCGGCCGGCGCTGGTCACCGCGGCGGGCGTCGGCGTCGTCGGCTTCGTGATGATCGGGCTGGGCACGGAGGGCGTCGTCTACGGGGCGACCCACCCCGACGCCGTGGTCGCCTCGCACCTGTCGGTGTACCTGCTGTCGGCGGCGATGATCGCCTCCGGCGTCGGCTACTGGACCGTCCGCAACTGGCGCGACGTGACGACCGCGGTGAACACGAGCGGCCTCTAATCTCCGGCGGATCGACGCCCGCACGACCGAACTGTTTTTTCCGATTGACTGTCAACGAGGCGTATGGTCCACCATCCCGTCGCGGGCGTGGGCATCCTCGTCTCGATCCTCACGCTCCCGATCGGGTTGCTCACCGCGCTGTTCGTCGGGATCGTTCCCGCGGCCGTGATATTCATCGTCGGCTGGTTCCTGCTGACGCCGCTGCTCGTCGTGTTCGCCGAGGAGGTCGGCGGGCTGCTGCCCAGCTACGGGGACGACGAGTCCGACGCCTCCGACGATCCGCTGGCGGAACTCAAGGCCCGGTACGCGCGCGGCGAGATCGACGACGCCGAGTTCGAACGGCGCGTCGAGCGGCTGGTCGGCGCCGAGGAACTGGACGCGGGCGGGACGGCTGGCGACCTCGACGCGGCCGGTCCCGACGTGGACGACCGCGACGCGGACCCGGCCGACGACCGGGAGCGGTCGGTCGGACGGGAGTGACTACCCCGAGTCCCCGCCCTCGTCGCTGCCTCCGTCCGCCTCGGGACCGCCGAACAGGTCCTCGTGGCGGTCCGCGAGGTTGGCGTAGTCGCCGGAGCTGAACGCCTCGAAGACGGCCTCGGGGTCGATGCTCGTCTCCGAGAGCGGCGTGACGGTGGCGGGCATCCCGCGGACGAACGACTCGGGCGGCACCTCGTAGCCCGGCGGGACGACGGTGCCCATCGCGACGATGCTACCCGCGCCGATGACGGCGTCGCTGACCGTCGAGTTGAACCCGACCAGGGCGCCGTCCTCGACGGTCGTGTCGTTCAGCACCGCGCTGTGGCCGACCATCACCTTCTCGCCGACTTCCGAGGCGTGGACGGTTGCGTTGTCGCCGACCGCCGACTCGCGACCGACGCGGACCGGTCCCACGTCCCCGCGCAGTACCACCCCCGGCCAGACGTTCGCGTTCGCCCCGACGGTCACGTCGCCGACCAGCGTCGCCTCCCGGCTGACGTGGGCGTACCCGTGGACCTCCGGCCGTTGCCCCTCGAACGCGTACTCGCGGCTGTCCATGTGGTGTGTGTCGTGTTCACACGTCTAAACCCTTGGCCCGTCCCGTGCGAGTCGGCCCGCCGCGACACGGCGACCGCCACCGTTTCGTGTGGACCGGGCGTACGCCGTCGCTCCGCCGCGCTCCCACACACCTATGCTGATCGAAACCGTGGGACGTGCTATGAATATGGCGTCGGACGACATCGCGGTCGAGCGGCCGGTCCTCGCGACGGTCGTCGTCGCGGCGGTCGCGGCGGTCGCCTACGTCGGGGTCCAGCTCGTCCTCGACGGGGCCGTCGCGCCCGCCGAGACCGCGTCGTTCGTCCTGATATTCACGCTCGTCTACGTCGCCGGGGCCCGCTACCTGCGCGAGCGGTCGGCCGAGAGCGACGCCAGCCCGACCGACGGCGACACGACCGACGGCGGCACGACCGGCGACGACCCGACCGCCGGCGCGGCCGACGACGGCGCCGAGTGACTCACAGAAACCTGTCGAGTCCGGCCTGCCGGCGGTCGACGCCCGCGGGGTCCGGCTCCCAGGCGCTCCGCCGGGCGCGGACGGCCTCCGGGCCCTCCGACGGCGGGACCCCCTCCGCGTCTCCGTCACTATCGCCGCCGTCGACGGGTTCGTACCCCGGACACGTCGGCCCGCAGTCGGCGACCGGACGGACGAGCCCGTCAGTCCACGCACACCACGGCAGCCGCGCGTCGGCGAGGTCGGCGGGCTCGGCGTCGCTCGGGGCGCACCGCTCGCAGTCGGGCAGCTCGTAGGTCCGCCAGCCCTTGCCGTAGGCGCGCTCTGCGATGCGACGGCGCTGGCGGCGCTTCTCGGCGGCGGTGACCGGCCGCACCTCGGCGCGGCCCGGCTCGCGGTCGAGGAGTTCGATGCCCGGTCCGTCGGTCGCCAGCGGCTCCGGCTCGCGGACGACCTCGCGCTCGCCGGTCTCGGGGTCGAACCGCCAGACGCCGACGGCGTCGGGCAGGCGGTTGAGGTGCGCGCCGGTGACGTACGTCTCCGTCGCCAGGACCACCTCGTCGAACAGCCCCAGCGAGGCGTCGATGCGCAGCTGGTCCCGCAGGTCGCCCGGCCGGTCGAGGTCGGGCTTGTTCTCGATCCCGACCAGCGAGTCGAACCACTGCTCGGGGTAGCGGACCGTCTGCCGGACCGCCGTGCTCGCCCCCTCGCGTTCGCGCTCGAAGAAGCCGAGTTCGACCGCCCGCTCGGCGACCGCGCGGGCGCGGTCTGGGTGGCAGTCGAACGCCTCGGCGACCGGCCGGGCGGTGCCCGGGCCGGCGTCGCTCTCGATCGCCAGCGGCGGGATCGTGTGGGGCGTGACCGCCGCGCGGCGGTCGAACTCGGGACCTGGCTCGACCAGGCACACGTCGGCGACCCGGCGGCCGTGGACCGCGGCGCCGAGCTGGCGGCCGACGACCCGGTCCGGCCGTTCGAGGTGCGCACACAGCGCGAGCTCGAACGCGAACTCCTGCACGGTCGCCCGTTGTCGCGGGCGGACATAAGCGCGCTGACGGCGGTCCGACCGGCGAGCCCTCGGTGGGACGACCAGGCGGCCGACGTGAGTAACACGCATCCATACCCACGGATGGCGCAAGCTTTATCTAAACGTGTTAAACTATGTCAGGTACGACAGGGGTGACGGCTCGGGCCGCCCGCGAGCGGAGGGCGTTCGCGGCCGCGGTCCACAGGGGGGTCGTCGCTCGGGACACGGGACCGATGAATCGGGACACGCACCGTCTCGGAGCCGACGATCGCGGCCAGTCAGTCTTCGACTTCTCGATCGGCGTGACCCTCTTTCTGGTCGTCGTGCTGGGAGTGGTCGTGTTCGTGCCGACGGCGTTCGGCTCGCTGAGCGACGACTCCGGGATCGACGACGAGGACCGCCTGGCCGCCGAGCGGGTCGCCGATCACCTGGCCGACACGGCGCTGTCGGGTTCGGAGGGCCAGCCGGGACTCGCCCGCCACTGCGTGCTCGCCTTCTTCGACGGCGGCGTGAGTTGTGGGTTCGGGACCGGCAATTCGATCGCGGCCGACACCGCCGGGGCGGTGAACCAGCCGTTCAACGTCACGATCGAGAAGGACATCGGCGGCAACGGCCACATGGACGTCGCCTGCTGGGACGAGGGCGCCGAGGACATCGTGCGCGTCTCGGCCTGCCCGGCCGGGAGCGGGACGGTACTGGCGAGGGGACCGAACGCGAACAGAAACCGGAACTACGTGACCGTCAAACGCTTCGCGCAGTTCGAGGGAGAGAACGTGTTCGTCGTCGTGAGGGCGTGGTAGCGTGCGGGGCGAACGCGGACAGCTGTTCGCGCTCGAAGGCATCCTCGCCGCGCTGGTCGTCCTCGCGGGGATCGCGTTCGCGCTCCAGGCGACGGTTCTCACGCCGACGACCAGCGGCGCGACGGCGGCGCCCGTGGACGCCTCGACGATCGAGAGCACCCTCGCGAAGACCGCCGAGACCGGCGAACTCCAGTCGGCGCTCGTCGACGACTGGGGTACCAGCGGCTTCGAGGACGCCGACGGGCAGTGGTACACCGGAGCGTACCCGTCGAACCCGTTCGGGACCGCGCTGAAACAGAGCGTCGGGCCGACGGTCACCGTCAACGTCGTCATCTACCACCGGACGCCGACGGACGGGCGCCAGCGGACGCGGCTCATCTACAACGGGGTGCCCGGTGACGGCGCAGTGCGCGCGTCGACGGTGGTGACGCTGTACGACCGCGACGTCTGTTCGCCGCCGTCGTCGCCGTCGTCCCCCTCGGACTACCTCTGCACGTCGACGGAGCGTTCGGACTTCTTCGCCGCGGACCTCGACACGAGCGCCGACGGCCACCTCTACAACGTCCTCGAAGTGGAGGTGGTCGCGTGGCAGACCTGAGCGCCGCCGACCGGGACAGGCGCGCACAGCTCCTGCTGGCCGGCGCGTTCGTGCTGGCGGTCGCGCTCATCGGACTGACGCTCGTCCTCACGTCGAGCAGCTACACCACGACGCTCGCGAGCCAGGAGGACGACATCGTCCGGGGCAACGACGCGGTCGCGATCCGGGAGTCGCTCGACACCGCCCTGACCAGGCAGTTCCGGTTCGTCTTCGAGAACTACTCCGCCGGCAACCGCGAGGCGCCGTTCGAGGCGGTCGTCACGCAGGTGGGCAACGAGACGACGAGCCACTACGCCCGGCGCGGGCGGATGGTCAACGCGACGATGGAGGCGAGCGGCGCGGAGTTCATCGAGGGGACGCGGATCAAACAGGAACAGACCGGGTTCACGTTCGAACAGCCGGCCGGAGGCGCGACCGGCGGGGCGGACTACTGGTATCCGGCGAAACGCGTCGAGGTGCGAAACCTCACGCTGGTCGTCACCGACATCGCCGCCGCGACCGTCCAGCCGGAGAACGCGTTCAACATGAGTTTCGAGACGCCGGCAGCCGCCGGCGGGAACTGGAGCGTTACGATCTACCAGGACTTCAGCCTGAGTGACCCGCTGGTGATCAGGACGCGGAGTCCGGAGGGGGTCATCAGGAAGTGCCAGACGGGGTCGGTCGCCGCCACGAACTCGGCGACGATCCACGTCCACAACGGCACAGTCGACGGGGACGACTGCGACGCGCTCGACCCGATCGATCCCGGTCGCCACGAGTACACGGTCAACTTCACCCGGAGCCACAAGATATTCGGGAAGTACTGGATGATCGTCGACGAGCCACCGTCCAGCGGGTCGCCGTCGCTCAGCGACAAGTTCGACGCCGGGTCCCGTTCGTCGGCGGAGCCGGTGCTGTTCGGCGCCCGCGTCAGGTACCGCTATCACTCGGCGACGGTGTCCTACGAGACGAACATCGACATCGCGCACAGGGAACTGTCATGATGGACGACCGCGCGGTCTCGACGGCGATCTCGTACGTCCTCATCGTCTCGCTGGCGCTGGTGTTGACGACCGGGCTGGTGCTGGGGACGGAGTCGCTCATCCAGAACGAACGGGAGGACACCGCCCGCCAGCAACTCGAGGTCGTGGGCCAGCAGCTGGCGGGGACGGTCATGACCGTCGACCGGTTCAACGAGACCGAGGCGGTCCCGGAGACGGCGGCCGTGACGCGACAGTTCCCCGACCGCGTCGCCGGCTCGCAGTACCGGATCGGCGTGATCGCCGACGACCCGGACGACGGCCGATACACGCTCTATCTCGCCGCAGCCGACCTGAACGTGAACGTGACCGTCCCCGTCCGACAGGTCGACACCGGACTGCGTTCGACGCGGATCAACGGCGGAACGGTCCGGGTCGAGTACGTCCACACCGGGCAGGAAGTGGTGATCAGACATGCGTGAGCGGCGCACCCGCAGGGGACAGAGCGAACTCATCGGCTACGTGCTGGTCTTCTCGGCGGTCGTGCTGGCGATCGGCGGGGTCGTGACCTTCGGGGTGACGGCGCTCGACCAGGTGCAGTCGTCGACGGTCGCCGACAACGGGGAGTTCGCGATGCAGGCGGTCGCGGCCGACATGGAGGCGCTGTACTACGGGACGGCGACGAGCCGGACGACCGAACTCACGCTCGACTCCGCGACGCTGGAGACCGGCGCACCGGCGACGGTCAACGTCACCGCGATCCGCGGATCGGAACGGGTCGAGGTCAACCGCGTGGTCCGGCCGATCGTCTACAGGACCGACGACGTGGCGATCGCCTACGAGAACACGCTCGTCGTCCGCGACCAGGCCAGGGGGTCGGTCGCAGTCACCGGCCCGCGACTCGCCCTCTCGCGGAGCCGCTCCGTCGTGCCCGTCGTCGAGACGAACGCGACGACGCAGAGCGTCGGCGGCGGGACCAGCGAGGTCCACGCGGTGGCGGGCAACAGTACCGGCGTGTCGCTGACACGGGACAGTGATCCCGTCCGGCTCAACGTGACCGTCCAGAGTCTGCCGGATCGGGTCGACGTGTGGGAGCGACAGCTCAACGAGAGCGTCGGGACCATCACGCGCCCGCCGGGCGCGCCGCTGAGCGGCCGCCCGGCCTGCAGGCGACCGGAGCCGGACCACGTGACCTGTATCGTCCCGACCGACCGGGTCGTCGTCTCCCACGCGGAGATCGACTACGAGTTGCGGTAGCTCACGGGCGACCGGAGGGCGGGACGTGGCGACCGAGGGCGGACTGCCGAACGGCGCGGGCTTTCAGCCGTCCACCCCGACGACGCGGGCGGACGTTCGGAAGTACGCCACCCGGTCCGTGTCGGAGGTACCCACCATGAGCGCCGACCGCCCCTGGAGCGTGACGTCGTACTTGATGCTCGCCGAGTTCGTGAACTTCTCCAGGTTGCCGACGACCGCGCCCCGGACGGTCGCGTGTTTGTCGAGATACACGTCGACGCCGTCGCCGTCGGGACCGTTACCGGGCCCGTAGATGACGCCGGTGAAGTCCGAGTGCTCCTTGATGCGTACCTCGTCGCTCGGGTCCATGTAGACCCAGAACTTCGACGCCTTGTCGTCCGGCGTCGTCACTTCCCCGGCCGTTCCGGACCCGCCGTACATGTGGAACGTGTTACTGCTGGCGCCCGCTCCCTCGACGAACACCGCCACCCGGTTCGAGTTGTCCCCGAGCACCTGGATCTCCGCGTTCTTGGGGACTTCGACGCCGCCCTCGACGTAGATCTTGATGCTCCCGCCGCTGGTGTCGAGTTCGAGTTCGTCGCCGTGGCCCAGTTCCAGGTGGTCGAGCTTGTACGTCCCGGCGTCGAGATGACACGTCTCGGCCGTTCCGTCGGGGTCACAGTCGAGCGTGCCGGAGGAGATGTCGGAGGCGCTGTCGCCGGTCGTCGGTTCCTTCTTGCTCATGTCGACGCTGCTCGGTCGGTCGGACGTGGTCATGTGCTGGAGGTCGCGCGGCATCTTCCCTAGCACCTGCGACGACGGGAGGTTCTCGTGGATCTCCGACGACGGTTTCGGGTCCCCGTTCTCGTCCTTGAGGCCGCCCCAGCCGGTACTTTTCACCTCGTCCTCGGCGTACACTTCCCCGTGGACTCTCACGTTCCCGTTCACCTTGATGCGGCCGTTGACGACGAGGTCGCCCTTGACGACGGTGCCGTCGTTGATCTTCAGTTCGTTGCTGCTCGGGTTCGGCTCGACGTACAGCGACTCCTCGACGGTGACGCCGCGCATCTTCTTCACCTTGCCGTCGATCCGCACGTCGTCCTCGAAATTGACACCGCCGGCGGTGAACGTGACCGTGTCGTGGATGCTGGTGTAGCCCTCGAAGGTCACGTCGCCTTTGATCTCGTACGGCGAACTCGCCGAGCGTCGTTCGCCGAAAAAGGACTTCCCCTCGATGGTCGCACCGCCGCACCCCGACGACCCGTACAGGCTCCCGCTGGCCGGGAGCCGCTCGATGACCAGGTCCCCTTCGACCGTGAAACAGTTCGCGAGCCCGCCGTCCGCCGACTTCAGATACACGTCACCGGCCGTACAGCTACTGCTTCTGGTCGGGTGGTAGCAGCTCGTCCCCGCGAACTTCCCGACGTGCGTGTCGACCCCCCGGGAGGAGAACGCGGCCCGCGTGACCGGCGGTCCGCGTTCCGGCGGCCCATCGAGCGTGAACGAGACCTGTTCCTTGTCGGGGTCGTACTCGACGCCGGTCCCGATCCGCTGTTCGAACACGCTCCCCCACGCCCGGTAGACCTCGCTCTCGACGGTGACCCGGAGCGCGGTGCCGCGTTTGAGCGGGTTGACCGATTCGTCGGAGCCGGTGTCCGGGTTGCCGTCGAGTTTGGGGAGGATCTCGCGGATAGCCGTCCGTTCCACGGTCACCTCGTCGTCGACTGCTTCGCCCGTGACCGCGACGACGGGGACCGTCAGTGTCCCGCCCTCGGACGCCTGGCGGTAGCTCACCTCGGGCGCGGAGACGACGGCCGACCCGTTCCCGGTTCGTTCGAACAGCCCGCCTCCCTGGTACACCAGTGTCCGCTGGCCCTGTTCGTACTGGATACGCCCGAGTTCGACGGTGTGGGAATCCGTCGCCCCCGACCCTTTGTGGACGACGGTGACGGTCATCGATCCGGCGGACTCTTCGACCGCCGCGTCGCCGGATTTCAACGCGTCGAGTTGTACGTCCGCCGACTGCCCGTCCCGCGAGACGCTGTCGATCTCGGCGCCGAGCGACCGCATCGACTGCTCGGCGCTCGCGAACGACGAGTCGCTCTGGGCCTGGTTGATCGCCGTCGAGCCGGCGACCACGACCACCGTCGCCCCGGCGAGGACGAGCCCCGCCAGCAACACCACCGCGATGACGTTCGATTGCCCCCTGGTCGGCGACCACCCTGCCTCCCGACGGATGCCCCTGCGCATGTGTTCAGTCCTGCGTAACGTGCATCCACGCCGAAATAATCCTTTCGACACTTCAGGAGCGACGGACGAACGAGCGGTAGCCGACTGGCAGTTACCGGCCGGCTACCGGATGCCGACGGGGCGACGGCCTCCAGACCGGCCCCGGTGACGGCAGACGAACGGGCGGCGGTGACGGCCCCGCCTCCCGTCACCCCTCGCAGGACCGACACTCGCTGTCGACCACGTCGAGGTCGCCGTCGAGCGTGACCGTCAACCGGTCGTCGGCCAGGGGGATCTCCACGGTGACCCGCCAGGGGTCGACCGACTCGACGGCGGTGTACTCGTCGTCGACGCACCACGGGAGCGTCCAGTACGGGCGCGAGGACAGGTCGATGCCGTGGTCCTCGTAGAACGCCGAGACGACCGACTCGTCGAGCAGGACGAGGCCGACGGGCGAACAGAGCTCGTTGCGGCAGCGCTCGCAGACGTGCTCGGCGCGCAGCGACACGTCGAGACAACACTCCCCGTCGTTGCGGACGATCTCGGTGTGGATGCGGCCGGCGCAGGAGGGGCAGACGCCGTCGGCGGCCAGACAGTGGAGGTGGCGGACCCGCTCGTCGAAGGCGGTGGCGACCTCCGCGTTCGACCGGTCGACCAGGCCGCCGGGCGGGAACTCGTACTCGCCGTGGGACTTGCCGCAGTCGACGCAGTCGATGCGGAACTGCTCGTCGGCGTAGCGGGCTTCGAGGGCGCCGCCACAGCGGGTGCAGGCGCCCTCCACCTCGAACGGCTCCACGTCGGGCCGGCGGGTGAACGTGCCCGCGCGGACCGCGCGGACGACCTGGGCGCCGGCGTGGCGCAGGTCGTAGCCCGCCTCGCGTTTGGCGACGAACTGGTCGGTCAGCTGCTGGAGGTGGTAGTTGAACTGCGCGCTGTCGCGCATCGCCACCTCGTCGTGCAGCGCGGAGAAGCTCACCGGGCGGTCGTCGGCGCGCCACAGCGCCTCCAGGATCTCCAATCGGGTCCCGTTGGCGACGACGCCGAACGCCTCCGCGGGGTCGACCTCCCCGTCGGCCTCCTCGCCGGGCCCCTCGCTGGCTCCGCTCATACCCGATCGATCGACGGGAACTCCCAAAAGGGTTCCCTGAAGCGGGTTTTTGTACTTTCACTATCACTTGTCCGACGGCGCTTTCAGCGCGCGAAAACGCTCGTGGATCATTAACACGGATCGGAGTCAACGGGGCGAGTGATGTGTGCATCGCGCGAGTCGAACCCCCTCCACCGGTCGACCGGGTGCTGTGAGACGCACACGGTGCTTGTCGTCGACGACGACCCGGACCTGACGGCGCTCGCGGGCGCGTACCTCGGGCGGATCGACGACGTGTCCGTCCGGACGGCGACCGACGCGGACGACGCCCTGGCCCGGGTCGACGACGCGGTCGACTGCGTGGTCAGCGACTACGAGATGCCCGGGACGGACGGGCTGGCGCTGCTCGACGCCGTCGCGGCGACCCACCCGGACGCCGCCCTGATCCTCTTTTCGGGCTCCGAGGACGAGGGGCTGGCCGAACGGGCGCGCGAGCGGGGCGCCCGGTACGTCCGGAAGGGGGCGTCGAACGGGGGGTTCGACGACCTGGTCGACGCCGTCGAGGACGCGCTCGACGACTGAGGCGGGGACGCCGCCGGCGGACGGCGGCCGGTCCCCCGGAGCGGCCGGACACGGAACAGTAGGTTTATCAGTCGCAGAGGGCGAAGATTCCCCAAGATTACTCTCGAGATGACGACGAACACACAACCGGAGGTGAACATCGGACTCGTCGGTCACGTCGACCACGGCAAGACGACGCTGGTGCAAGCCCTCTCTGGCGAATGGACGGACCAGCACTCCGAGGAGATGAAACGCGGCATCTCCATCCGCCTCGGCTACGCCGACGCGACCTTCCGGCAGTGTCCGGAGGGGGAAGTCCCCGACGCCTACACCGTCGACGAGACCTGTGGCGAGCACGACGCCGAGACGGACGTGCTGCGCACGGTCTCGTTCGTGGACGCGCCGGGTCACGAGACCCTGATGGCGACGATGCTCTCCGGTGCGGCGATCATGGACGGGGCGGTGCTGGTGGTCAGCGCCAACGAGGACGTCCCGCAGGCACAGACCGAGGAGCACCTGATGGCGCTGGACATCATCGGCATCGACAACATCGTCGTCGCCCAGAACAAGATCGACCTGGTCGACGCCGAGCAGGCCCGCGAGAACTACGAACAGATCCAGGAGTTCGTCGAGGGCACCGTCGCCGAGGACGCGCCCATCGTCCCCATCAGCGCCGGTCAGGGCGTCAACATGGAGCTGCTCATCGACGCCATCGAGCGGGAGATCCCGACGCCCGAGCGGGACCCCGAGGCCGACGCGGAGATGCTCGTCGCGCGCAGCTTCGACATCAACCGCCCGGGCACCACCTGGGACTCGCTACTCGGTGGCGTGCTCGGCGGCTCGCTCGTCCAGGGCGAGCTGGAGGCCGACGACGAGATCGAGCTGCGGCCCGGCCGCGAGGTCGAGGAGGGCGGCCAGTCGGAGTGGCAGCCCGTCGAGACGACCGTCCGGTCGCTCCAGGCCGGCGGCGAGACCGTCGAGACGGCGACCCCGGGCGGGCTGCTCGGCGTCGGGACCGGGCTCGACCCCTCGATCACGAAGGGCGACGCGCTCGCCGGGCAGGTCGCGGGCCCGCCCGGGACGCTGCCGCCGACCCACGAGCAGTTCACGATGGACGTCGATCTACTTGACCGGATCGTCGGCGAGAACGCCGGCGACGTCGAGGAGATATCGACGGGCGAGCCGCTGATGATGACCATCGGCACGGCCACGACGGTCGGCTCGGTCACCAGCGCCCGGGGCGGCGAGGCCGAGGTCGCGCTCCAGCGCCCGGTCTGTGCCCGCGAGGGCGCGAAGATCGCCATCAACCGACGGCTGGGCGGCCGCTGGCGGCTCATCGGCATCGGCACGCTTCGGGAATGAGCGTCGTCATGGACACGAACGCACTGATGATGCCCGTCGAATGCGACGTTCGCGTGTTCGAGGAGCTCGAGCGGCTGCTGGGGGACGACGAGCTGCTGGTCCCCGAGGCGGTCCGCGACGAGCTCGCGAAGCTCGCCGACGGGCGGGGCAAGGAGGCGGCCGCGGCCAGCGTCGGGCTGGACCTGGCGGCCGACCGCTGCGAGCCGGTCGGCCACGAGGCGGCCTACGCCGACGACGCGGTGGTCGAGGTCGCCGGACGGGAGGACGTTTCGCACGCTGTCACGAACGACGGTCCGCTCAAGGGCCGGCTGCTCGACGCCGGTATTCCGGTAGTTAGTTTACGGGCCGGGAACAAACTCGCAGTCACTCAACCATAACATGTACAAACGGGTTACACTCCGCGATACGGTCGAAGTGCCGCCGGAACACCTGGCGGACGTGACGCCGGGGCTGGTCAAACGGCTCCTGCAGGACAAGCTCGAGGGACGGATGGACGAAGACGTCGGCTCGGTCGTCTCGGTGATCGACGTCCACGACATCGGCGAGGGGGCGGTCGTCCCCGGTCAGGAGGGCGTCTACTTCACCGCCGAGTTCGACGCGCTGACCTTCGACCCGCAGATGCAGGAGGTCGTCGACGGCGAGATCGTCGAGGTCGTCAACTTCGGCGCCTTCGTCGGGATCGGCCCCGTCGACGGCCTGCTGCACGTCTCCCAGATCTCCGACGAGTACCTCGCCTACGACGAGGAGGGCCAGATGCTCTCCTCGCGGGACTCCAACCGCACCCTCGGTGTCGGCGACGCCGTCCGGGCGCGCATCGTCACCAAGAGCATCGACGAGCGCAACCCTCGGGACTCGAAGATCGGCCTGACGGCCAAGCAGGTCGGGCTCGGCAAGCACGGCTGGCTCGAGGAGGAGCGCCAGAAACGCGAGGCCGCCGCGGAAGCGGGTGAGGACTGATGGCCGACAGGTTAGTCTGTCGCGAGTGCCACCGCGTACAGGACTCCGAGGAGGCCGAGACCTGCGTCGCCTGCGGGTCGTCGTCGCTGACGGAGGACTGGGCGGGGTTCGTCGTCATCAGCCACCCCGACCGCTCGGAGATCGCCGAGGAGATGGGCGTCACCGAGCCCGGCCGCTACGCGCTGAAGGTCCGCTAGCGTGACCGTCGTCCTCGAACTCCAGCCCGCGCTCCGCCCGGAGCTCAAAGACCCGTTCGGCCCCGTCTCGACCGACACGGCCGCCGTTCTCGACGCCGCCGGCGACCCCCTCGTGACCGTCGGCGACATCGTCACCTACCACACCCTAGAAGCGGGCCGCGTCCCCGACCTCGCGTTCGTCGACGAGCGCACCGAGCGCGCCGCCGTCGACGACGAGGTCAGCGAGGGGATCGCGGACGACCGCTTCGACCGCGTCCGGTCCATCGAGAACCCGCCCGCCACGCTCACCGCCGCGCTGCTGGACGCGCTGGTCGACGCGCTCGCGGCCGGCGAGAAGACGCTCGTCCGCGTCGACGGCGAGGAGGACCTGGCCGCCCTGCCCGCCATCGCCGCCGCGCCGGCGGGCGCCAGCGTCCTCTACGGCCAGCCCGGCGAGGGCGTCGTCCACGTCACCGTCGACGGCGACACCCGCGCCCGCGTCGTCGACCTCCTCGACCGGATGGACGGCGACGCCGCCCGCGCGTTCGACGCGCTCGACGTCGACCCCGAGTGACCGTCCGTCTCTCTCGGCATCCTCTCTCCCGCTCGTAGCGATGCGACAACCGAACCGGCGCGCGCTGTCGCGAGACGAGACTCGCGACAGCATCGCGCGAGGGCTTCGCGAGCCTGCGAGCGAAGGCTCGTCAGCGCTTGCTCTGACGGTGGATGAGCACCGCAGCCTGCGAGCAGCGAGGGACCGGCGGTCCCTCGGGCCATGCGGGCGACGCTCGGGTCGCCCGCAGACAGCGCAAGAGGCTGGGGAGGTGTGAGGCCCCCTGCGGTGCTGTGCGGGGCGGTCCCTGGTGGACTGAACGGGCGAGGTGCGCTCGCGCCGGGAGTCGTCTGAGCGACCCCTATCCGCGCGGTGCGAGGCGCGCAGCGCCTCGAAGCGAACGGCTGTACCGTGAGCGGGCCGTGCGGAGAGCGCGGATATGTCGCTTGGTTCGAGAGAGCGGAGCGCTCTCGTCATCCCGAAAATCTTCGATTTTCGGAGACAGCGACCGCGAGCGCGCCGAGGGCGTTCAGCGCCTGCTGGGTCCAACGGTCACGCCACTCACGCCACAGAACCAGAAGCGGACAGAACAGGATCGAACACGCGCCCTCACTCGGGGGAGTAGGCGGTCGCGGAGGCCGATTCGCGGGAGCGGACGGCGCCGACGACGGCGTAGACGAAGGGGGTGTCGGCGACGGCGACGAACAGTTTGAAGAGGTACTGGCCGGCGATGAGGGCGACGGCGCCGGACAGGGAGGTCGAGCCGAGGAGGACGAAGCCGACCAGGATGAAGATGACCGTATCGACGAGCTGGCTGGTGGCGGTCGAGCCGATGTTGCGGAGCCAGAGGTGGTCGCCGTCGGTGGCCTCGCGGATCCAGTGGAAGGCGAACACGTCCCAGTTCTGGCTGACGACGTACGCCGAGAGGCTGCCGACGACGATGGCGGTGCCGGAGCCGAGCACGTTCCGGAACGCCGTCAGGTCGATCTGGCCGGGCTCGGTCTGGGGCAGGGCCGGCGCCTCGATGGTGCTCCAGACGAGCACGAGCATGACGAGGTTCATCAGGAAGCCGACGTTGACGACGACGGTGGCGGCCTCGCGGCCGTACAGCTCCGAGTAGCAGTCCGACGCGAAGAAGGTCAGCGCGTAGGCCAGCGCCGCGCCCGGCAACACGAGCGCGCCGCCGGCCAGCGGCAGCTCGACGGGCAGCTGAAACATCAGCAGCTTCGAGGCGGTCAGCTGCGCGGTGACGATGGCGGTGACGAACAGGCCGACGAGCCCGACCTGCACCGGCGAGAGCGCGGGGCGGGACTCGCTCATCGCTCCTCCTCCATGCGGCCCTGCCGGGCGTCGATGTCGTCGAGCACATCGAGCGTCTTGCGCATCGACGCGCGGATCGCCTCGCTGCGGTTGACGAACTTCCCGTCCTCCCCCACGTGTTCGTCGAGGTCGTCCAGCAACTCCTGGGGCACCTCCACGCTGATCTTCGGCATGATATTACTCAGGCGCTCGCCGAGGAATATAGGCGGTTCGATCCGGGCGACGGCGGACCCGGCTGGTCTCCGGGGTACGGTCCCTCTGTGCGGCCGGCGGACGCCGTTGCGGTCCGGTGGCGTCGGTGGGATCTCCGGTACGTCTGTGGGAATATCCACATTTCACCGGGGAATGTACTGTCGGGAAGTATTTCACAGGGCCGAGCGAAGACGGGGCCGATGCAGGGGACACGGGACGACCCAGTCGGCGTCGCGGTCGTCGGCGACCGCGGCGACCGCGAGCGGCTCGCGGCGGCGCTGTCGGGGGACGGTGCCGTCGCGGTCGTCGAACAGGGGGGTATCGACGGCCTCGGCGGCGACCGGGGGGACATCGAACCCGACTGTCTCGTCTGCGCGAGCGCGGCGGACTACGAGCGGATCAGAGAGATCGACCGCACGGTGGGGGTCGTCGTGGTCGCCGGGGGGCTGGCGCGGGCGGCCGTCGAGCGGGTGGCCGGCGACGCCCGCGCCGCCCGGGTCCACCCGGACGCGGACCTCGGGACGGTGCTGCCGGTCGAGGTCGAGCGGCTCGCCGACGACCCATCGGCGACGACCGCGTGGCGGCTGGCCGACTTCGCCGACGAGGCGGTCGTCGCCTTCGACCCGGAGACGCTCGCGCTCCGGGACGCCAACGAGCGGTTCTACGACCGGTGGGAGTGGGAGCCGGCGGATCTCGCCGACGCGACCGTCCGGGACCTGCTCGTGACGGACATCACCGGGGAGCTGCGCGGGCAGGGCCGGGGCGCCGACGGCGAGGAACACCTGGAGTGGATCGACCCCGACGCCGACCCGGTCGAGACGATGGTCGAGCGCGCCCGCGGCGGCAACTACGAGAGCCGCGAGTGGCACTGCACCGGCGCCGACGGGACCGCGTTCAAGACCGAGGTCGACCTGTTCGTCGACGACCGGGCCGGGACGGGCTACCTCGTCGCGGACGTGCCCGGGTCCGAGCCGTCCGGGCGGCGGGCCGACCCGCTCGGCGGCGACGAGGCCGCGATGCTGCGCTCGCTGGTCGAACACGTCCCGATGTCGGTGTACTTCAAGGACACCGAGAGCCGCCACGTCCTCGTCAGCGAGGACGTGGTCGAGCCGTTCATCGAGTCGCCGGAGGGGAAGATCCTCCACTCCCCGGAGGACGTGGTGGGCAAGACCGACTTCGACCTCTACGAGGCGGACAACGCCGCCGAGGCGGTCGCCGACGACCGCGAGGTGATCGAGAGCGGCGAGCCGATCCGCGACCGGATCGAGCACGCCCAGCCGCCCAACGGCCAGGATCTCTTCTTCCAGACGACCAAGGCGCCGTGGTACGACGACGAGGGCCGCGCCCGGGGGATCGTCGGCGTCACCGTCGACGTGACCGAACAGAAGCGCCGCGAGCGCGAGCTCGACCGCCAGAACGAGCGGCTGGAGGAGTTCGCCGGCATCCTCAGCCACGACCTGCGCAACCCGCTGAACGTCGCCAAGAGCCGGCTGGATCTGTACTGGCGGACGGGCGACGAGTCCGAACTGGAGGAGGTCGCGGCGATGCACGACCGCATCGAGGCCATCGTCGACGAGGTGCTCACCTACGCCCGCGAGGGCAGCCACATCGACGAACTGGAGTGGATCACCGGCCGCGACCAGGCCGAGGCCGCCTGGGAGGCCGTCGACACCGCCGGGGCGACGCTGGCGACCGACTGGGCGTACTCGGTCCGGGGCGACGCCGACCGGCTGGGGCGCCTGTTCGAGAACTGCTTCCGCAACGCCGTGGAACACGGCGGCGACGACGTGACCGTCCGCGTCGGGACGCTCCCGGAGAGCGATCCCGGGTTCTACGTCGAAGACGACGGGGCCGGAATCCCCGAGGACGTGCGCGACCGGCTGTTCGAGCGCGGCGTGACGGGCGAGGAGGGCGGCACCGGCTTCGGCCTCCCGATCGTCGCCGAGATCGCCGACGCCCACGGCTGGGACGTGCGGGCGACCGAGAGCGAGGCCGGCGGCGCCCGCTTCGAGTTCACCGGCGTCACCCGCGGCGACGAACTGGCGGAGTAGCCCGCCGACTCCCCGGGACGGCCCCGATCCCCCGAGAAAGTATATCAGTCCGAGAGACGATTCGCTGACACGATGGCGGACGACGACGCGAGCTCCGGGGAGGAACCGGCCGGCGAGGAGCGGGTAGACGACCGGAACCGCGGGGACGAACGGAACGGGAACGCCGACCGGCCGCCCGACGGCCCGCCGGCGCGGGACACCTACGACGACCTCGCGCCGGGGTACGAGGACATCACGGGCGCGGCGATCCGCGAGCACTACGAGTGGCCGGTAGTCCGGGAGCTGCTGCCGTCGCTCGACGGGCGGCGCGTCCTCGACGCTGCCTGCGGCGACGGGTTCTACACCGAGCGGCTGGTCGCGGCGGGCGCCGACGCCGTCGGCGTCGACGCCAGCCCCGAGATGGTCGCCCGGGCGCGCGAACGGTTCGGCGACCCCGACACCGAAATACCGGTCCACGAGGCCGACCTCACCGCGGGGCTGCCCTTCCTCGACGACGGGAGCTTCGACCTGGTCCTGTGTCAGCTCGCGCTGGAGCACGTCGAGGACTGGCCGTCGGTCTTCGGGGCGTTCGCCCGCGTCCTCCGCCCCGGCGGGCGCGTCGTGGTCTCGACGAGCCACCCCGTCCGCGACTACGTCGACGCCGAGTACGGCGCGCGCGAGCACGTCCTCGCCGACGGCGCGACCTACGGACAGGTCGAACGCGCCGACCGCGACTGGGGCGACGAGGAGCCGTTCGTCGTCCCGTTCTACCGCCGCCCGCTGCAGGCGGTGTTCGAACCTGCCACCGACGCCGGCCTGCTCGTCGAGCGGGTCCGCGAACCGGGCGTCACCGACGCCTTCGCGGAGCGAGAGCCCGACCGCATCGAGCCGTTCGTCGACGGACCGCCCAACTTCCTCTGTCTGCGGTTCCTGAAACCCACCGACGGCGGCTGAGGCGGTGCTGGACCGTGGGGACCACTCGCACACCGGGAAAACGGCTTTCGGTCGCCGACGAGAACGTCGGGCGAGCCATGCGCCAGCCCCTCCACCTCGTCGACGTGTTCGCCCGCGAGCGCTACGCCGGCAACCAGCTCGCGGTCGTCACCGACGCCGCCGACCTGAGCGACGACGAGATGCAGCGATTCGCCGCCGAGATCGACTTCTCCGAGACGACCTACGTCGAGACGGACGCCGCGGCCGGCCCGTCGTCCGGCGACGGCGACCCCGACACGTGGCCGGTCCGCATCTTCACGCCGGAGGCGGAGATCCCCTTCGCCGGCCACCCCACGCTCGGGACCGCCCACGCCATCCGCGAGCACCTCGCCGACGGCCGGCCCGACGAGGTGGTCCTCGACCTGGACGTGGGCAGAGTGCCCGTCGAGGTCCGCGAGCGCGACGGCCGCGAGACGCTGTGGATGACCCAGCAGCCGCCCGAGTTCGGCGACCGACTCGCTCACGAGGAGGTCGCGGCCGTCCTCGGACTGGACGCGGCCGACCTCGACCGCGAGTACCCGGCCCAGGTCGTCTCGACGGGGCTGCCCACGGTCGTCGTCCCCCTCGTCGACCGGGCCGCGCTGGAGTCGATCGACGTGGACCGGGCCGCCTACGACGCCGTCACCGGCGACCGCGAGGCGAAGAACGTCCTCGCCGTCTGCCCCGACTCGCGGCGCGACGACACCGACCTCGCCGTCCGGGTGTTCGCGCCCTACTACGGCGTCCCCGAGGACCCCGCGACGGGCTCGTCGAACGGCTGCCTCGCAGCGTATCTCCACCGGCACGCCTACCTCGGCACCGACCCCGTCGACGTGCGCGTCGAACAGGGCTACGAGATGGGGCGGCCGTCGCTGCTCGACCTCCGCGCCCGCGAGAGCGCCGACGGCGGCGACATCGTCGTCGAGGTCGGCGGCGCGGTCCGGCCGGTCGCCCGGGGCAACCTGGTCTGACCCCCTGGCTCCGCTCCCGCCGCGAACCTACGCCTCCGGCGCCCGCTCGCCGTCGGCGCCGACGACCTCGCCGTCGTCCAGGTCGAGCCACTCGACGCTCGCCCGCCAGAGGGTCCGCTGGGCGTCGCGGTCGTAGGTCGCCTCGGCAGACCGGACGGCCTCGCAGTCGTCGAAGTACTCGCCGGAGACGCCGGTCACGTCCGGGGCGGTGGCGAGGTACGTCTGCGTCTCGGCGGACTCGGCGGCGGTGTCGACGGTTCCGGTCAGCCGCCCGACGACGCCGAAGAGCTTCCAGCCGAGCCCGGCGAGCGACGACCCGTCGCGCGACAGGTCGGTCGACGGCGACACGCCCGGGTGACAGCAGTTCGCCGTCACGCCCGCCGGGAGCCGCCGGGCGAGTTCGTAGGTGAACAGGACGTTCGCGAGCTTCGAGAACCCGTAGGCCGCGACGCCGCTCGGTCCCCCGTCGCCGGTCGCAGCGTCGAGGTCCGGCTCCGCCCGCCGGTGCAGGTCCGAGGACACCGTCACGACGCGGGCCGGATCGACGGCCGAGTCGGCCGCTCCCGCGTCTCGCTCTCCGCGACCGCCTCGCTCCGCCGCCCGCCGCTCGCCCGTCGCAGCGAGGCGGTCCGCCAGCAGGTTCGTCAGCAGGAAGGTGGCGAGGTGGTTGACGGCGACGGTCATCTCGACCCCCTCGTCGCTCCCCGGCACGTCGACGAGGCGGCGCTCGCCCTGCCAGGTGCCGGCGTTGTTGACCAGACAGTCCAGCCGGTCGAAGTCGGTCAGCACGGCGTCGGCGAGTTCGCGTACCTCGTCGAAGTCGGTGTAGTCCGCCGCGTAGACGGCGTGGCCCCCGCCGGGGAGGTCGGCGACCAGCGCCTCGCCCGCCGCGCGGTCGCGGCCGTGGACGAGGACCGTCGCCCCGGTCGCGGCGAGGTTGCGCGCCGTCTCCGCGCCGATGCCGCTCGTCGACCCCGTCACGAGCGCGACGTGCCCCTCGCCGAGCACCGAGTCGTCGTCGGCTCCGCCTGTCATGGCGTGGCGTTCGGCCCGGACCGAGTTAACGCCCCCGGCGGCCGGCTCTCCCGCGGCTTCGCCGTCGAAGCCGCCACCACACCCGGCGCGGTCCGTTCGCACGACCGGCGCCGCCGGCCCGCGGCGGACACCCGCCCACGCCGGGGTCGGTCCAGCGCTCCGGCGGTCCGACCGTCACTGCGGTCACAGCCGTTTCAGCGCGAACCACCCGCCGGCGAGGACGAAGACGACCCCGAACCCGGCGGCCAGCAGCGGCGTGTTCGTCGTCTTGTTCTTCAGGAACGCGTCGCCCGGCCGGTCGGGCACGACGTAGGCGGTGACCGTCTCGCCGACCTCGTACTCGGCGACGACGGACCTGGCGGCCGACTCCGTGTCGTAGTTCGGCGAGATCGTCGCGGGGAAGACGCTGGTACTCTCGTAGGTCCGCCCGTCGTACTCGTAGCTGAACCGGACCGTCGGCTTGTGGTCGACGCCGCGCCTCGCCGAGACGGTCTCGACGCCGACCGCCTCGACCGTGGCGTTCACTTCGACGGCGTCGCGCACCGCGTCGGACTGCTGGACGTAGTCGTAGCCGCCGTAGCCGGCGATCGCGAGGCCGACAAGCACCATGAGCAGCGCCCCGCGCAGCGACTCCGGCCCGTTGATCGACAGCCCCGAGTCGTCGCTCATGCCGGGGCCTCCCGGGGCGGTGCCGTGGCGGAGGGCGTCGTCGGGGGCGTCGGCACAGCAGGCGTACGTGCGGGCGACGGGCACGGGACGCGGGTTCGTCCCGTTCCGCTCGCGGCGTTCGGGGACCGTTGGAGGGTCATCGTCCGCGGAGACTCGACGCACTCAGGGAAAAGCCCTCCCGTAACTCCGGCGGCTGTTTGTGTTACCCGGTGGCACGCGACCGTCAACACTCTTTACAGCGGGGCGGGAACCGGAGATCATGGACGCCCAACGGTCGGCGGACGGCGACGGCGCCGGCGGACCGACAACGTATAAACCGACGGGGACCCTCACCGGGAGGTACGACCCATGAGCGAACGCCCCGAGATGTTCCAGGGCGTCGACGAACTCTGGATGGACGGCGAGTTCGTCGACTTCGACGACGCACAGATCCACGTCCTCACCCACGGGCTGCACTACGGCTCGGGGGTCTTCGAGGGCGTCCGCTGTTACGACACGGTCGACGGCCCCGCCATCTTCCGCTGGGAGGAACACCTGGAGCGGTTCTACGACTCGGGCAAGCCCTACGACCTGGAGATCCCCTTCGACCGCGAGGAGCTCACCGAGGCCACCCTCGAACTGATCCGCCGCGAGGACCTCGAATCGTGTTACATCCGGCCGATCGCCTTCTACGGCTACAACTCGCTGGGCGTGAGCCCCGGCGACTGCCCGACGCGGGTCGCCATCGGCGCCTGGCCGTGGGGCGCCTACCTCGGCGAGGACGCCCTGGAGAACGGCGTCGACGTGATGGTCTCCTCCTGGCGCAAGCACGCCTCCAGCCAGATCCCGACCAACGCCAAGACGACGGGGCTGTACGTCAACTCCATGCTCGCCACCGAGGAGGCCAAGGGCAACGGCTACACCGAGGCCATCGTCCTCAACAAGGAGGGCAACGTGGCCGAGGGTCCCGGCGAGAACCTCTTTCTCGTCCGCGACGGCGAGATCTACACGCCCGGCCTCGCCGAGTCCATCCTCGACGGCATCACCCGCCGGACGGCCATCGAACTCGCCCGCGACCTGGGCTACACCGTCCACGACGAGGCGACCATCTCCCGCGGGGAGCTGTACACCGCCGACGAGCTGTTCTTCACGGGGACCGCCGCGGAGGTCACACCCATCCGCAGCGTCGACGACAACGTCGTCGGCGAGGGGACGAAGGGGCCGGTCACCGACGAGATCCAGTCCGAGTTCTTCGACCTCGTCGAGGGCCGGCTGGACGGCTACGACGACTGGTTCACCTACGTCTGACAGCGATCCGGGACCCGTCCGGAGATCTCTCCTCTGTGGCGAAAACGCCGATCTCGTCGCACGGAGGGTAAACAATTAGGGGTAACGGTCAGGGGAGTTTACCTCCGATACCGGGGTAGATGCAACAGACGAGCACCACCGGGAGTCACGGCTGGCGCGTACGGGACGACGAACGCGGGACACGCGCGGGGGTGGACCGCCGATGCCCCTGACCACGCGCCTCCGGTCCGTGCTGAGCGACGCCCGCGAGCGCGCCGGGGGTGACGACGCCGCGACGACCGACGGCCCGGGCGACGGCGGCGAGTCGACGGCGGAACCGACGACGGGCCTGTTCGAGTGCCCGGCCTGCGGGAACGTCTACGTCGCCGAGGCGAAGTCGACCTGTTCGTCCTGCGACGAACCCGTCGAGGAGGTCTCCGCGACGCTCTCGCGGGAGTAGTCGGGTTCCGGGCTGTCGAGCGGCCGATCGACAACCGCGAACGGCGACCGCCGGTCAGTTCTGTTCCCCGTCCGACCCGAACGGGTCGGTCCTCTCGGAGACCCCACCGGTCGCGTTCGCCGAGTCCTCGTCGACCGGCCGATCCCGGCCACCGGACCGCCGGCCCGGTCCGTCGGCCATCCGCGCCTCGACGCGTTCGAGCGCCTCGCGGGTCGCCCGCAGCTCCGCGACGAGTTCGTCGAGCTGGTCGGCGCTCGCGGCCTGTCGGTCGGCGGAGCGATCGCCGCCGCCGGTGCCGTCGCGGCCGCCGCCCCCGCCGGCCTCCCGCTGGACGCGGGAGATCTCCTCGCGCACGTCGCGGGCGTCCTCCACGTCGTCGAAGGAGATGTCGGCGCCGGAACTGCCGGCGGTGCTGATCTCGATCGTGCCGAACCCCAGCTGCGTGCCCCAGAACGACTGAGTGAACTCCGTGTTCTGGATGCGGTCCAGATCGACGCTCTCGATGTTGGTGCTGAGGATCCCCCGCTTGACGTACAGCGACCGGGTGGTCACCACGTAGTCGGTGTGTTTGATCCCCAGGTACGACAGCGGCGAGAACAGGAGGATCAGGACCCCGATCAGGAAGGGGATCAGGACCACGCCGGTCACGAGCGTTCCGACCATCCGCAGCTTGGTCGGCTCGCCGACCCAGACGACCTCCTCGCCGGGCTCCAGGGAGAGCCACTCCGAGACCTCCGGGTCGGCCGCCGCCGCGGCGCGGTCGGTCAGCGAGTCGCCGGTCTCTGCTCCATCGCCCGTCCGGTCACCGCCGCTCATGCTCGCTCCTCCATGCGTTCGGCGACCGCGCGCAGCCGCCTGGCTTCCTCCAGCAGCGCCTCGACGGTCGCGTCGTCGAGCGCGCCCGCGGCAGGGGCCCGGTCGTCGCCCTCCCCGTCGTCGCGCTCGCCCGCCGCCCGGACCTGCTCCTGCAGCGCGTCGCGGAACCGCTCGGGGTCGTCCAGGTCCGAGACCGTCAGGTCCGCCCCGCCGCTGCCGGCCGTCGAGACGGCGACGCTCCCGTAGTCGAAGAGGTTCCCCCGCCAGTCCTTGCGCAGCGTCGTGTTCTGGACGCGGTCGACACCGACGCTCGTGACCGTCTCCGAGAGCACCCCCGTCTTCCGGTAGATCCGCCGGTTCGTCAGCACGTAGTCGGTGTGTTCGACCGTCAGGTAGGCCCACCCGGCCGAGGCGACCTGGGAGGCGACGACCAGCGCCGCGACTCCCCACACGGCCAGCCCCGGGTTCACCGGCGGGTCGCCCGGCCAGTAGGGCATCCGCGTGGTGACGTAGGCCGCACCGCCGACGGCGAGCAGCGCCACCGCGATCCCCCCGGCGACCGTGCCGACGATCCGCCAGACTCGCGGCCGCCCGGTCCAGACCACCGACTCGTCCGGGTCCAGCGAGAGCCACTCGTGTTCGGCTGTCATATCACGGGAGTGGTACGGTCGCCGAGATAAAACTACGGGACGGCCGCTTCGTGGGTCCCCGCGGCGAGCGGGCGTCACGCACCCGCAGTCTGCGTGGAGAGTCTTTCAGCCCGCCAGGGACCGTCCCGCACAGCACCGCACGGCACCGCAACCGCACTGCCCCGCATAACACCGCAGACGGCCACATACCTCCCCAGCCGATTGCGCTCCGCGCGCCTGCGGCGTGCGGTGCTCATCCCTCGCGCGATCTCGTCGCGCGCATGAAAGCGCGCTCCAGCGCAAGCCGACCACACTGCGACCGCCCACCGCAACAGCCTCCGGTCGCACCGAACGCCATCGACAGTCCGGTACACCGTTCGGCCCCCGGATCGGGCGACCGGTTCCGGCACCCGCAACTTTTTGCGACGCCCGCGAGCCCCACGTGTATGCGACTCACCGGTCCCGCCGACGCGAACGCGGTCGAGTTCGACCCGGAGACGGCCGAACTCGCCGTCGAGCGCGACGGCACGACGCTCGTGGCGCCCTCCGAACTGCCCGTCGAGAAACTCGCCCGCCAGCTCCACGGCGTCGACTGGACCGAGGCGGACGTGTCCGTCGGCGACCCCGTCGAGGTCGAAGAGACCTACGAACTCCCGAAGGGGAAGGCTCGCGAGCGACAGCATCGGGCGGTCGAGCGCACGGTCACGTACGACCACCCCGACGCCGACGGCGTCGTCGAGGTGGACCTGCGCGCGGCCGCCGAGGGGGTGGCCTTCCGGTTCCGCGTCACCGGGACCGCGATGCAGCGACACACCGGCGACGGGACCACGCTGTCGCTGCCCCGCGACACCGTCTCGTGGCTGGTCCCCTTCGACGAGGCCCACGAGGCCAGCGCCCGCCAGCAGCCCATCGTCGAGACCGACGGGGAGTACTGCACGCCCGGCCTCTTCCGGGTGGACGACGAGTGGCTGCTGCTCGCGGAAGCCGGCGCCGACGGCGACTACGCCGCGGCCCGCCTCGTCGCCGCGGAGGCGGGGATGACGTTCGGCCTCCCGGGGACCCAGCTGAACGCCCACTTCCCGCTGGAGACGCCCTGGCGCGTCGCGATCACGGGCGACCTGGGCGACATCGTCGAGTCGACGCTGGTAACCGATCTGGTAGGCTCCGCCGAGTACGACGACGAGTGGGTCGAGCCCGGACGCGTCGCGTGGTCGTGGTGGTCCGAGTCCGACAGCCCGGACGACTTCGAGCGCCAGCGCGAGTACGTCGACTACGCCGCCGACCGCGGCTGGGAGTACGTCCTCGTCGACGCCGGCTGGCCCCGTCGCCGCGCGGAGATGCCAGACCTGATCGACTACGCGGCGGAGCGGGGCGTCGACATCGTCCTCTGGACCCACTGGACGGACGTGAACACCGAGTCCAAGCGCGCCGAGCGCCTGCCGACGTGGGCCGACTGGGGCGCCGCGGGGATCAAGGTCGACTTCATGGACGCCGACGACCAGGGTCGGATGCAGTTCTACGACGACCTCGCCGAAGCGGCCGCCGAGCACGAACTGCTCGTGAACTTCCACGGCTCCGTGGTCCCGACGGGCCTCCAGCGGCGCTACCCCCACGTCATGACCTACGAGGGCGTGATGGGCGCCGAGTACTACAAGTGGTCCACTGTCACACCGGAGCACAACTGCACCCTCCCCTTTACCCGCAACGTCGTCGGCCCGATGGACTATACCCCCGTCACGTTCTCCGCCGACGCCGCCCACACGACGCCGGGCCACGAACTCGCGCTGTCGGTCGTCTTCGAGTCGCCGCTCCAGCACTTCGCCGACTCGGTCGACGAGTACGCCGCTCGACCCGAAGCCGAGGGGTTCCTGGAGCGCGTGCCGGCGGCCTGGGAGGAGACCCGGCTCGTCGGCGGCCACCCAGGCGTCGAGGCGACCGTCGCCCGCCGCGCCCGCGGCGACAATGCGACCGGCGAGTGGTTCCTCGGCTCCATCACCGCCGGCCCCCAGCGCATCGTCACCGTCGACTGCTCGTTCCTGGCGAGCGGCGACGCCGACCCCGGCGACGAGTGGACCGCTCACGTCGTCCGGGACGAAGCCGACGGGACGCTCGAAGCGGAGAGGTGGACGGTCTCGGGCGACGAAGCCCTCGATGTCGTGGTCCCCGAGAACGGCGGGTTCGCGGCGCGGTTCGAGCGATAGCGCCCGTCGTCGGAGCGACTACGCCCGGAGATTCGTGACCTGCATCACGGCTTCGAGCGCGTCCGTCTCGAAATCGCCGTCGGCGACGACCAGTTCGTCCCCGGTCGACCGAGCGGTCGCAGCGATCAGCAGGTCCGCCGTCGCCAGTCGGTCACCGTCGTCGATCAGTTCGTCCTGCAACCGAGCCGCCTCGATCGCGATAGATTCGTTCAGATCGATCGCCTGCACGCCGGCGAAATCCTGCCGGATCGCGACGATGTCCGTGTCGCCGCTCCCGAGACGGCCGTTGATCACCTCGAAGACGCAGATCGCCGACGTGAGCCACGGCTCGCGGCCCTCGATGTACTCCCGAACGCGCTCGTCGCCGCTGAGGTACTGGATGACGGTGGACGTATCGAGAAACGTCATCGCTCGGGGCGCTCCCGCCCGTCACGGAGGCGTTCCATGGCTTCGTCCGCCTCGTCGTCGTCCCAGGCACCGAACGTCATCGGCTCGCGGTCGCTCGTGATCCGCTGGAGGAACTCGTCCCACGTCTCGTCGTCCCGCTTCAGGCCGTCGAGCCGCTCTTTGGTCTCCTCGTCGACCGGTATCGATGTCCGGCTCACGTGAATTCATTGGGAATTCATCGTTCAAAAACCTTCGCTGCCCGGGGGGACGGGCGCGGTCGACGCTTGGGTACCGTTCCCATCGGTCCAAACAGTTGATACACAGTCCGCTCGCACCCACGGGCGATGACAGGGACATTCGTCGTGCTGGAGGGGACGGCGGGAGCGGGCAAGTCCACGCTCCTGGACGCGCTCGCCGAGGAACTGCGCGACCGCGGCGAGTCGGTCACGACCGCCGGGGAGTTCGCCGACGCCGAGGTGGGGCAGTTCCTGGCGCGGATGCTCTCCGACGACGACTACGGCGCGGAGGCCTCCCGGGAGCGGGCGGTCACCCTGACGGCGGACACGCTCGCGAGCCTCGCCTACCAGGCCGAGACCGTGATCCGGCCGGCGCTCGACGAGGGCGAGGTCGTCCTCACCGAGCGCTTCCTCGACAGCGTCGCCGTCTACAACACGCCGGCCGTCGAGGCCCGCGAGGGGGTGTCGATGGACGCGACGCTGTCGGAGTTCCGCGCGGCGATGGGGGTCGAACCGGACCTGACGGTCCTGCTGACCGTCGGCGACGAGACGCGGCGCGAGCGGTTCCCGGCCCACCGGCCGAACCTGCTCGACGACGGCGCGGTCGCCGACCGCCACGCCGAGCGCCAGCGGCAGTATCTCGACCTGCTGGCCGACCGCGACGACGCCGTCGTCTACGAGAACGACGGCGACGTATCGACCGCCGTCGCCGAGATCGCCGCGGAGATCCAGCGGTAGCCGCGGCCGGCCGCAGATACTTGTCCGCGTGCGCCCTCGATCGAGTATGGCGACCGACGACGGGGCCGACGAGTTCGAGTGTCCGGTCTGCGGCGAGACGTTCGACACCGAGGAAGAGCGGGACGAACACCTCGCGGGGAGACACCCCGACTGACTGTCGAGCGTCGACGCCGCGCCCGGCGGAACATACAAGCCCGGGAGGGCGCGAGTCCCGGCATGCCGCTACTGCAGTTCGACACCACGTGCTCGCTGTCGGACGCGGAGAAGGAGGCGTTCGCGGAGCGGGTCACGGCGCTGTACACGTCCGAGATGGAGACGACGGCGGGCCACGTCGCGGTCACGATACGGGACCGCGAGCCGGCCGACCTGCACCTCGGCCGGGCCGTCGACGGGCCGCTTCTCTTCCTGGACGCCGAGATCCGGCGGGGCCGCTCCTTCGAGCGCAAGCGGGCGTTCGCGCTCGCGGTGATGGAGTACGCCGGGAGCGAGTTCGGCGTCCCCGACGAGAACATGAAAGTCGTGTTCACCGAACACCCGGGCGAGGCGATGATGGGCGTCGACCGCGTCGGCGGCGAGTGGGACGGCGAGTGACGGCCGGCGGGCGAGCGCGACGGGGAGTGACGACCAGCGAGTGACGACCGGCCGGCGGACGGCGCCGGACGGGCGGTCGGACAGTTGCCGGCGCCGACACCGTAAGGCACGTGGCGACACAAACCCGGCCGGATGGACCGCGGGTACTGGCGGCTGGTCTCGCTCGTCACGCTCTGGCAGGTCGCGGCCAGCGTCTGCTACTACACGGTCTTCGCCGCGACGCCCTTCTTCCGTGACGCGTTCGGCCTCAGCCGGTTCGCGGTCGGCCTCGTCGTCACGGGACTGACGCTCGGCTACGCCGTCTTCCTGCTCCCGCTCGGGGCCGCGACCGACCGCTACGGCGAGGGCCGGGCGCTCCCGCTGGGACTGCTCGGACTCGCGGTCGGCGTCGTCCTCGTCGCCGCCGCGCCGTCGTACCCCCTCCTGCTCGGCGCCGTGTTCGTCCTCGGGTCCACCTACGGGACCGCCATCCCGGGGACGAACAAGGCCGTCTTCGACAACGTCGACCCCGGGCGGCAGAACACGGCCATCGGGGTCAAGCAGGTCGGCGTCACCGCCGGGAGCGGCGCCAGCGCGCTACTCGTGACGCGGCTCGCCGACGACTTCTCCTGGCAGGCGGGCTTCCTCGTCGCCGGTGCGGTCGCCGTCGTCGTCGCGGCCGCGTTCTCCGTGCTCTACGAGGGGGCCGGCGAGGGCGGCACCGGTTCGTACCCCGACTTCCGTCGGCTGGCGTCCAACCGCCCCTACCGCGCGCTGACCGCGGCGGGCGTGTTCCTCGGCGCCGCGCTGTTCACGACGACCGGCTACACCATCCTCTACGTCGAGGAGGCCGTCGGCGCGAGCGTCGCCTTCGGGGGCGTCGTCTTCGCGCTCGTCCAGCTGTTCGGCAGCGCCGGCCGCGTCCTCTCGGGGTGGCTGGCCGACGTCCTCCCCGGCGAGCCGCGCGTCCGTATCACCGCCTTGCTCGCCGCCCAGACGCTCGCCAGCGCCGCCCTGTTCGTCGTCGTGGCGACGACGACCACCCGGGTCGCCAGCGCGGTGGCCTTCGCGGCGCTGGGCTTCTTCGTGCTCGGGTACACCGGCGTCTACTACTCCTGCATGGCGACGGTCGTCCCCGCCGACGAGATGGGCGGCGCGACCGCGGGCGGACAGCTCGCGCTCATCACCGGGGCGCTGGTCGCGCCGCCCGCGTTCGGCCGCCTGGCCGACGCGGTCGGCTACCGGGCGGGCTGGCTGTTCCTCGCCGCCGGGTCGGTCGTCGCGGGCCTGTTGCTGGTCGGCGTCGTCCGCGCCGACCCGCCGGTGGACCGGACGGCCGCGGCGAGCGAGTGAGCCCGGGGCATGGACACGGGGGACGGACAGCGACCCCCGGTCAGACCAGCACGAACGCGCCCGCCCACGGGGGTAGCTGGGTGAGGTCGATGCCCCAGACCAGCGGGAGCCACGTCAGCGCCAGCAGGATGACGAGCACGATGCCGATGACGTTGAGCCCGAACCCGGTCTTGGCCATCTGGGGCATCGTGATGTACCCCGACCCGAAGACGACGGCGTTCGGCGGCGTCGCAACGGGCAGCATGAACGCGAACGACGCGGCGGTCGCCGCGCCGATCATGATCCCGTAGGGGTGGACCGACAGCCCGACCGCCAGCGAGGCCATGATCGGCATCAGCATCGCGGTGGTCGCGGTGTTGGACGTGACCTCGGTCATGAAGATGGTCAGGAGCACGACGACGGCCATGACGAGGACGATCGAGACGCCCTCCAGCCCGCCGAGCTGGCCGCCGATCCACTCGGCGAGGCCGGTCTCCTCGAACCCGGCGGCGATGGCGAGCCCGCCGCCGAACAGGAGGATGATCCCCCACGGGATCTCGACCGCGGTCTCCCAGTCGAGCAGGAACGTGAACGAGCCGTCCTCGTCGCGGGCGGGGATCAGGAAGAGGACCAGCGCGGCGGCGATGGCGATCACGCTGTCGGCGATCCCGGGGATGACGGGTTCGAGGACGAACGACCGCGAGATCCACGCGGCGGCGGCGCCGACGAAGACGACGAGGACGAGTTTCTCCTCGCGGGTCATCGGTCCCAGCGCCTCGATCTCCTCGTCGATGACGGTCATGCCGCCGGGGAGGCTGTCCATCTCGGGCGGGATGACGAACCTGGTGACGTACACCCAGATGATCGCGACGCCGAGCGCGGCGATGGGGACGCCGTAGAGCATCCACTGGGCGAAGGTGATGGTCTGGCCGAACGTCTCGCTGATCGCCCCGACCAGCACGAGGTTCGGCGGCGTCCCGATGATCGTCCCGACGCCGCCGACCGACGCCGAGTAGGCGATACAGAGCATCAGCGCCGTCCCGAAGTTGAACTCGCCCTGACTCGTCGGGATGTCCGCGTCGCTCCGGTCGACGATGTCGCTCGTCTGGAGGATGACCGCGAGGCCGATGGGCGTCATCATCATCGCCGTCGCGGTGTTGGACACCCACATCGAGAGGAAGGCCGTGGCGACCATGAACCCGAGAATGATGCGTCGCGGGCCGGCGCCGACCGCCCGGATCGTTCGCAGCGCGATGCGCCGGTGGAGGTCCCACCGCTGCATCGCCATCGCGATGAAGAACCCGCCCATGAACAGGAAGATCAGGTCGTTGGCGTACGGTGCCGTGGTCGCGCCCACCTCCAGCGCCCCGGTGAGCGGGAACAACACGATCGGCAGCAGCGACGTGGCCGGGATCGGGATCGCCTCCCCGATCCACCACGCCGCGACCCAGGCGGTGGTCGCGCCGACCGCCTGTCCGCCCGGCGACAGCCCCTCGGGCGTGGGCAGGAGCATGATCAGCGCGAACAGCACCGGGCCCAGCACGAGGCCGACCTTCTGGCGGCGGTCGTACTGGTCGCCGACGTCGAACGCCGACCCGTCGTCGCCGTCGTCGCCGCCCGTACCGCCGCCGGCGCCGGCCGCTTCCTCGGGGTCGGTGGCGGCCCCGGCCGTCTCCTCGCGCCCGTCGCGGCCGCCGTCGGTCGCGAGCCGTTCGGCCAGCGCCCGCTCCTCGGGCGTCAGCTTCGAGTGGTCCAGCAGCGCCGTCGGGCGCATCCGGAGCGCGTTCCGGGTGTTTCGGTCGAGTCGCCAGCAGTACTCCCAGACCGCCGCAAGTCGCGATCTGTCCCCCATGCCCTGGATATCCGGGCGCCTCGGACTTAGTAGTGTGTCGTTACCACACACCACACGATGTTACCGCGGGGCTCGCCGTCGCGCCGGCCGGGTGGCGGCTACGACTCGGGCTCGGCTTCCGGCACCACCGTCACCGGTCGGTCGCTCTCTAAGATCACCGCCTGCACGACGCTGCCGAACAGCACCTTCCCGACCGACGACCGTCGGCTCCCCCCGAGGACGATGGTGTCGCTGTCGTGCTCGGCCGCGAATTCCAGGATCGCCTCGGCGGGTTCGCCGCTGCGCTCGTGGACGGCGAACTCGTGGTCGCTCGCCTCCAGGCGCTCGACGGCGGCCTCGACAGACGCGGGGATGCGGTCGGACTCGCGGACCTCCTCGGCCATCTCCTCGGCGAACGTCTCGGAGAAGCCCTCGCCGGCTGCCCACTCGGCGTCGGTCGACGACGCGTTCCTGTGGACGTGGACGACGTCGACGGTCAGGTCCCCGGCGGCCACGGGGAGTTCGAGGACGGCCTCGACCTGGGCGCGGGCGCGCGATTCGTTCCTGTCGACCGGGAGCAGGACGCGGTACATAGTCGACCCTTGGGCTGTCGGCGGGAAAGGTCTGACCCGGGTCCGCCGCGGACCCGAGCGAGCGGCCGGCTGCGGGGTGTCGACCGCCGTCGCAGAACTTGCCGCGGAAATCGCCGGATAGTGGCGTTTCCCCGCCCGCAGATGGACACAGTTATTCCGGGAGGCGTGTAACGGCACGTCACCAGCTATGCGTCACGCACACACGATGCGGGTGATCCGATGCGGGTCGTAGTGAAGTTCGGGGGCACGAGCCTCGGCAACGGCCAGCGCGTCACGCGCGCGGCCGACTCCATCGCCGAGGCCATCGAGGCCGGCCACGAGGTCGCCGTCGTCGCTTCGGCGATGGGGTCGACGACCGACGACCTGCTCGAGGACATCAACTACGAGGCCGAGGACGCCGACCGCGCGGAGATCGTCTCCATGGGCGAGCGCACCTCCGTCCGGATGCTCAAGGGGGCGCTCGCGGCGCGGGGCATCGACGCCGACTTCTTCGAGCCCGGCAGCGAGGGCTGGCCGATCATCACCGACGAGTACGGCGAGGTCGACGTCGACGAGACGAAGAAACGCGCCAGCGCGCTCGGCGGCCAGCTCTCCGACGTGGTCCCCGTGATCACCGGCTTCCTCGCCCAGGACCACCAGGGCAACGTCACCACCCTGGGCCGGGGCGGGTCGGACACCTCCGCCGTCATGCTCGGCAAGTTCATGGACGCCGACGAGGTCGTCATCGTCACCGACGTCGAGGGCGTCATGACCGGCGACCCCCGCGTCGTCGAGGGCGCCCGCAACGTCGGCGAGATCACCGTCGACGAGCTCCGCTCGCTGTCGTTCCGCGGCGCCGAGGTCGTCGCACCCTCCGCGCTGTCCTACAAGGACGCCGATCTGGGGGTCCGCGTCGTCCACTACCAGCACGACGACCTCCTCACGGGCGGCACCTCCATCGAGGGCGAGTTCCAGAACCTCATCGACCTCCAGGAGGACCGGCTGGCCTGCGTCACCGTCGCCGGCCGCGCCATCCGCAACAGCCCGGGGATCCTGGGCGAGCTCGCGACCGCGCTGGGCGACGAGGGGATCAACATCGACGCCAACTCCTCGGGGATGGACTCGATCACCTTCTACGTCAACGCCGAGGACGCCGAGGACGCCGAGGCGCTGCTGCACGACCGCGTCGTCGAGGAGGACGCCCTCTCCAGCGTCACCGTCGAGGACGACATCGCCGTCGTCCGCGTCACCGGCAGCGACCTCCCCAACCAGCCCGGCACCGTCAAGCGGGCCATCGACCCCGTCTCCGAGGCGCACATCCACCTCTACGACGTGATCACCTCCGCCACGTCGGTCTCCGTGTTCGTCCCCTGGGACGACCGCGAGCAGACGCTCGAACTGATCCAGGACGTGTTCTGAGCGGCGATCCGGCGGTTTTCGTCGCGGACGGACGCGGCATCCGACGAGCGGTGCCAGCGACGTAACGGTCCGTCGCCGGCCGGGCCGAGGCGCACCGTCGGCGGGCGAAGGCGCAGTATCCGGCCGGGCGGTCTTGGAGCCGCCGCTCGAACGGGGGGTATGCCGACCGCGACGGCCGACCGCTGCGGCTACCGCCTCGAGGTTGGACTGCGCGACCCGGACGCGTCGGCCGAGACCTGCGACCGCCCGACCTGGGACGACCACGGCCGCTGTGTCTGGCACGCCCCCGTCGACGGCAAGGGCGTCGACGACTTCGCCGACGCGGCCCCGGAGCCGGGCGCGGTGCTCGACGGCGCCTACCTCCGGGAGGCCTCACTGGTGGGCGTCGAGTGGTTCGCCGGCACGTCGCTGGTCGGCGCCGACCTCAGGGGCGCGGTCGTCAACGGCGCGGACTTCGAGGGCGCGGACATGACGCTGGCGAACCTGACCGACTGCTCGGCCATCGGCGCCGACTTCACCGGCGCGACCCTGGAGGGGGTCGTCTTCGCGAACGCCGACCTGCGGCGGGCGACGCTGGCCCACACCCTGACAAACGAGGCGGTGTTCAGCGACGTGCACATCGGCAACGGGACGGAGTTCAGCCCCGTCTCGGCCTACGAGCGCGAGCCGGTCGAGCCGACGCTCTCGGACGACCACCCGCTGGAGGCCGCCGCCTGGACCTACCGTCAGCTCCGGCGGCTCTACCGCGACAACGCCCTGCCCGGGCTGGCCCGCGACAGCTACAACCGCGAGAAGGACGCCCGCCGCCGGCTCGCCTGGAGCCGGGGCGACCGCCTCACGGCGCTGAAGTGGGAGCTCTCGCGGTGGGTGATGCACTACGGCTCCAGCCCGTACCGCGTCCTCGCGGCGTCGCTGCTGGCGGTCGTCGTCTCGGCGGTGCTGTTCCCCCTCACCGGCGGCATCCTGGAGATCCAGGGCGAGCGGGCGATCACCTACCAGATCGAGGACCCGGGCGACGCGCCGCCGTGGTGGATCGGCCGCGTGCTCTTCAAGAGCCTCTATTTCAGCGTCGTGACGTTCGCGACGCTGGGCTACGGCGACATCCAGCCGGTCGGGGCGTGGGCGCGCCTGCTCGCCGGGACGCTCTCGATCGTCGGGTCGCTGCTGTCGGCGCTGCTCGTGTTCGTCCTCGCGCGGATCGTCACGTGGTGATCACCAGAACAGCCCGGGCGACTCCTCCTCGGGTTCGTCGGCCGCGCCCGTCAGGCGCAGGGCGACCGGGAACAGCAGCCCCTGGGCGACGATGCCCACGAGCGCGACGCCGAAGACGAGTTCGACCAGGGCCGGCCGGAAGGGCAGTTCCCGGGGGACGCTGAGCAGCAGCGCGATGGGGATCACGGTGTGCATCCCGCCCCAGACGAGGACGTGCTGGAAGCGCCGGGGAACGGGCTCGACCCCGGCCACCCCAACCGCGCTGGTCACGCCGTAGACGACGACCGCGCGGACGGCGAGGACGAGGAGGGCGGCCAGCAGCACCGTCGGCGCGTTCCCGAGCAGCCGTCGCCACGGCGCCTGCACCCCCACGAGGACGAATACGAGCGTGAACACGAGGAACGCGGCGGTGTCCCAGGTGCGCTCGATGAACCCGACGTTGTCCGGGTGGACGGCTCGCCCCTTCCCGTAGAGGCCGATCACCAGGCCGGCCGCGACGGTCGCGAGCACGCCGCTGACGTGGAGGTAGTGGTCCGCCAGCAGGAAGCTCCCGTAGGCGAGGACGACCGTCGTCAGCAGTTCGGCCATCCGGTCCTCGATGGCCCGGAGGACGAGCAAGGCGACGGCGCCGGCGGCAAGGCCCACGGCGACCCCGCCGAAGCTGACGACCGTGATCTCGACCGCGATGTCGAGCAGGTCGCCGGGCCCGAGCAGCGTCGCCAGGTCCGTCCCTTCCGCGAACCGCTCTGAGACGACACCGATCATCGCGCCGTAGGCGACGACCGCGAAGCCGTCGCTGAAGTGGCTCTCGACCTCGGCCATGACCGAGAGCCGCTCGGCGGCGTCGGCCTCCCGGAACAGCGCGACGATGGCGACCGGGTCGACCGGGTAGATGATCACCGCGAAGAGGAGCGTCACCACCAGCGGGAGGCCGAACGCGTAGTGGCCGAGCAGGCCCAAAAGCGCCACCGCGACCGGGAGCCCGACGACCGGCAGCAGGACCCCCACCGGGAGCACGCGGACGAACGCCGCCGACTTCGTCTCCTGGGAGCCCTGGAACAGCACCGTCGGGACCAGCACCATCAGGATGAGGTCGGCCGACAGCCGGAAGTCGGGCGCGACGCCCAGCACCGTCGCGGCGACGCCCACGACGACGAGCAGGACGGGGTAGACGACCTCGCTCGTCCGCGCGGCGGCGACGCGGACGACCGCGGCGACGCTCAGCACCGAGAGCACGCCCACCAGGGTCGCGAACAGTTCGGCCATAAGTGCGGGCCGCCGGCGGACCCGCCGGCGATGCCGTCCGTTCGCCGGGCCGGCACGTGAACGACGGGCCTGCGTATTCCGGCCGTCGGCGGGCGCGAGCGGTCACTACCGCGAGCCCCCTACTGCCCGGAGCGCAGCCGCGTCCCGATCCGCAGCGGCAGGTCGGCGTCGCGGACGGCGTCGACGACCCGGTCCACGTCGTACTCGACGCGGCGGGCCTCGATCTCCCGGCTGTCGAAGTCGACCAGCGAGTAGGCCGCGCGGGGGTCGCCGTCCCGCGGCTGGCCGACCGCGCCGGGGTTGAGGATGAGCCCTTCGTCGAAGAACTCGTGGCCCTGGACGTGCGTGTGACCGGTCACGAGCACGTCCTCGTCGCCGAGCATCCCCGGGTTGTACTCCTCGGGGTAGGTGTAGCGGTCGGGGTCGTCGGGGTGGCCGTGGACGATCCGCAGCCGCCCGTCGCAGACGACCCGCTGCTCGGGGAGCTCGCCCAGCCACTCGAGCTGGTCGTCCGAGCAGGTCTCGCGGGCGTGGGCGACCGCCGCGGCGGCCATGTCGTTGAAGCCGTAGGCCTGGTCGAACGCGACCGCGCGGTCGTGGTTGCCCATCACCGTCGGCACCTCGCCGTCGGGTAACATCGCGGCCGCCTCGTCGCTCAGCCCGTGGTCGCCCTCGCCGCGGATCGCCGCCGTGCACTCGGCGTGCCAGGGATTGTACCCGACCACGTCGCCCGCGCAGACGAGCCGGTCGACCGGCGGCATGTCCGCCAGGACCGCCTCCAGCGCCACGAGGTTCCCGTGGATGTCCGAGATGATACCCACCTTCATGGCCTGCCGTGCGCGCTCCTCGCTCTTAGTACTACGGCAGACACCCCTCGGGGAGACGGCGCCGCCCGGCCGGGGACCGGACTACGCCTCGCCGTTGAAGATGGCCGTCTCGAAGCCGGCAACGCTGTCGCCGGAGACGCCGACGGCGCAGACCTCGTGTTCGAAGTCCATCCCGTAGGCCTCGCTGGCGGCCGCGGCGGCGTCGGTCGCCGCGAAGTCGACGGGCTCCGGGCTGTCCTTCTCGTAGGTGGCGACCAGCGTCGGCTCCGTCACTTCCTCGACCAGCAGCGCGTCGCGGCGGACGGTCCCGATCACCGCGCCGGGCCCGTCGGCGTTCGTGCTCGGGTCCGCGGCGTCGACGCCGACGATCCCCGCCACGCGGGGCGTGTCGTAGTCGTCCTTCTCGAAGTCCAGCGCCAGCAGCGGCTCGGCGAGGGCGTCGCGGGCGGGGTAGCCCAGCGCCAGCTTCTCGGCGATGGGGTCGACGTGCGAGCCGTTGCCGACCACGGCGCCGCGGTCGGTCAGCCGCAGGCAGTTGTACTCGACGTAGGGGTTGTCCGTCTCGGGGGCGTCGGGCGTGGGGCCGACGGTGACGGTGCCCGGCTCGCGGCCGGTCGCCTTCCGGTTGGGGAACGAACGGGAGGAGACGCGGTAGGCGCCCACCTCGGGTGCGACGACGACGAAGCGTCCGACGTACATGCCCGTTCGTCGGCCCCAGGCGCGAAAGTAGGTGTCGATACGGTGCGACGAGACGGCGGTCCGTCCGCGACGTGTCGCCCGCAACCTCCGGCACAGGCGGGCGGGAACGCGGGTGTTATGCCGCTCCCGCTCGTGGATCCGTCGATGACAGCAGGGCTCGACGCGGACGTCGTCGGCGCCGACGCGGCCGCCGACCGCCGGGACGAGGTGGTCGCCGAAGTCACCGACCACGCCGGCCGGATCGCGCGCGAACTCGCCCGCATTCAGGGCGGCGACTACGGTCAGCGGGCGTTCGACACCGACCGGGGCACCTGGACGCTCAAGTACGAGGGCGGCGACGTGCAGTACCTCCGCTTCGAGGGGCGGGGCGCCGACACCTACGTCGTCTCCACCCAGCAGCCGCCCGAACCGGAGGACCTCGCCGCCGCGATGACCGACTACGACGCCTTCGTCGAGTCGTTCAACGACTACGTCCGGTCGCTCGACGGCGTCCTCGACGACGCCGCCGACGACCTGCCCGCGATCGAGTCCGTCGATTCCGTGGTCGAAGCGCGCGAGCGCATCCTCTCGCGGATGCGCGAGGCCTGCGATCAGATGGCCCAGCAGCTCAACCGCGTCGAGGGCAACGACTACGGCACGTTCTCGGCCCGCGTGGGGAGTTCGCGCTGGGAACTCAAGTGGGAGGAGGGCCGGGCCAGCTACCTCCGCGTCGGCGGCGAGGGCGGCGTCTACCTGCTCTCGCAGTACCAGCCGCCCGCCCCGAAGGACCTGCGCGCCCACGCCGACGACTTCTCCGGCTTCGTCGACGCCTTCAATGAGCACGTCTCGGAGATCTCGGACTCGCTCGATACCGTGGAGCTGTAGCGCGGGTCGTCTGTGCTGTTTCGTTCTCGATTCGCACGCTAGCTGGCGACGGTACCGCAGGGGACAACAAGCGATGAAAGCTCTCGGCGCGCTCGCGGTCGCTGAGCGGGATATCCGCGCTCTCTGCACCGCCCGCGCGGATAGTGGCCCGCTCAGGCGACTACACAAGCGCGAGCGCGCCTCGCCCGTTCAGTCCGCCAGGGACCGCAACTGCACAGCACGGCACCGCGACTGCCCTGCACAGCACCGCAGACAGCCACGAGCCTCCCCAGCCGATTCGCGACACACGAGTCGTGAATCCCTCGCGCGGCTACGGTCGCGCGCATGAACGCGCGCGACAGCACGCGCCGACCGCACCGCAACCGCTCACATGAAGTCGGCGATGCCGGACTGCTTGTTGGTGTCGTCCTCGAAGACGCGGTTGATCGACCGTTCGAGCACTTCGAGCCGCTGTTTCGTGTAGGTGCGGCAGCCGAACTCCTCGGCGACGCGGGTCGCCGTCTCGATGTACTTGTTGACCGACCCCTCGTGGACGGTGAGGTTGACCTGGCCGCCGCACTCCCGGCAGTCGCCGGTCAGGGGCATCCGCCGGTACTTCTCGCCGCAGTCCAGACAGCGCACGTCCTGCCGGGAAAAGGCCCGCAGGTTCCCGATGAGGTCCGGCAGGAAGTGGTACTCGATGATCCGCTCGGCCACGTCCGTCTCGTCGACCGCACGGATCTTCCGCGACAGATCCAGCTGGGCGTCCATCTTCTCCTCCATCGACCCCAGCGTCTTGTACGCCGAGAGGTCCGGCCCCGCGGCGATGTTCGTCGTGTCGTGGGTGTGGTCGAAACCGGTGTACTCCTCGTCGGTGCCCAGCGTCTCCTCAGCGATGGTCATCACGTCCTCCACGTCCTCGGGGTCCGCGAGTTCGCGGGTCGCCTCGTAGAACTCCCGTGGGTACTCCCGCATGATGTCGACGTTGTGGGCCTCGTCGTCGATCTCCGCCGGGTCGATCCGCGAGGACATGACCAGCGGCGCGTCCATCTGGCCGCCGCGCTGGTCCGGCAGGAACTGCTTCGAGAAGTTGAGCAGCCCGTCCATCAGAAGCATCACGCAGTCTTCGTCGCCGTCACATTGCTTGACCGATAGGTCTCCCGCGACGAGCGAGTGGTTCTCCGCGACGGTGAGACAGTAAACGTGCTCGGTGTCGGATTCGACGTACGAAACCGCCTGGACCGGATCGAGGTGGTACTCGCTGGCCCCACCGTCGAAGACATACGCGTGGCGGCCGGTGGATTCGCGTTCGCCGACCTGTCTGCGGAGGCGGTCGTCCTTCTCGGAGAGGTGGAACCCGACGCGGTCGGCGAACCGAACTGCGTCGTCCCGGGAGACGGTTATCTCGTAGCTGTGGCGCGAGCGCGACTCGTCGCCTTCGTCGTAGAACTCCGGGAACGCGTCGGAGAGCGCCACCGGTTCCGTGTGGTTGACCGTCGCGGTGATTCCCAGTCGGGTCAGCAACGCGAGCAGATCGGACTTGAGTTCCGGACTCACTGTCGTCGCCGAAACGCGAGGGGCCTGTCCGTCGGCGGTGCCGTCGCCACTGAAGTATCCAGCGAGGTAGGCGCCGACAATCCGGTCGGGCGAGTCGAAGATACACTGCGGGACCCGCTTGGAATGGGCGAAACAGCCAGCGTCCAGCACGGTATCGAAGAACCCCCGGAGCAATCGGCCCGAGACGGTGATCTTCGCGTGGTTCTCGGCGTACGGGTCGACGCCGAACTCCTCCGACAGTACGTCGAGGAAGAACTCCCGCGCCTCGTCGTCCGTGCCACAGACTGTCGTCTGGTGGATCTTCCCCTTGGGAGTGTCCTGAACCCGAGCGAATCCCTCGGCGGCGTAGTACCCCAGAAGCGTCGCGACACGCTCGTCGAGAGTGACGTACCGGTCGATCTCCGTCCCGTCGCGTTTGACGCCGAGTGTCGCGCCGTCCGGAACGAACGCGAGCAGGTCGGCCGTCGAGTCGAAGAAGCGACTCAGCAACGCGACCGGGATGCTCTCCCGATAGAGGTAGTTGCTCAGCGTCTTTTTCGTGAGTCCAAGATAGTCGGCCGTGCTCTGGAGCGGGTAGAAACGGCCCTCCCACTCGTCGGCGAGGCGGCGTTGGAAGCGGTCGTACAGGCGGTCCTTGTCCAGCCCTTTGACCATCAACCGGTCGTCGTCGACAACGTCGGACTCGATGAATACTTCGAGGAGGTCGAACCGTTTCGGCTCGTCGCCCGGATCGGTGCTGTCGAGGTGTTTCGGTGTGACGAGACAATCGGACTCGTCGAGTTTCCCCGCGGGCACGGAGACCATCCGGCCGAGGTCCTGATCGTAGATGTGGACATCGTGGTCGGGCGTCACCGTTAGCTCTCGACCGGACTCGGTCCGGACTTCGACGAGGTGGTCCGGTGCTGGATGCTTGCTGAGCGCCTCTACTGGCTGTGTGGACTGCGAACCGCCGTTGTCGAAGGAGGGAACGGAGAGCTCACCGCCGAGATGGTCGAGGTCGTCCACGAGCGTCCCGAATTCGTCGCGTTCGGCAGTTTCGGGGTCGAGATATCCCTCGACTAGAGCCTCGATCGACTCGTGGTTGAGCGCGCCGTCCTCGTCCTCGTACCAGACTTTCGTGTCCGGGTGGAAGCAGTTCCGGCGTTTCGCGGCGTGGAAATAGGGGTGAGCGTACCCGACTGCTGCTGTCGTGAATCCGACAATACGGCCGACGGTCGCCGCGCTGGTGTGTGGCGCCATCCCGAAGACCAGTTCCCCAACGAGGTCGTCGCGTTCCTCCAGTTCGTAGAACGGTTCGAGGCCGTAGTACGATTCCAGCAGGTCGTCGACGAAGTCGGCGGTCTTGAGCATGTGCTCGGCGGCGCCCTCCGAGAGCACCACGTCCTGGACGTTCAGCTCGACGAGCTGGTCGTCGTGCTGGAGGGGCTGGCCGTGGATGTCCGCCTGGTACCCGAGCGCCCGGAACGCCTCGGCGGTCACGTCGAGTTCGGAGGGACGGACGGCCGTGACGGGCAGGTCGGTCATGTCGTAGCGGACGGTGCCGTCCTTGAACGCCGAGACGCCGTGTTTCGCCCGGAGGATCCCCTTCTCCATGGGCTCGGGCGTCTTCTGCTCGGAGGAGAGCCCCTTGACCGCCTTCAGCGCGTCGTAGGCGGTGGGACGCTCGTTGAGGTTCGCCAGCGCCGACTTGAACTCCTCGTTCACGTCGACCACCTTCGTCTGGGTGGGGCGAGCGAGCGTCTCGCAGCGGCTACACTCCGCGCGCCCGGACTCGTCGGGTTCGACCTCGTGGTCGCAGTCGGGGCAGACGTAGACGGCCTCGCAGACGCCGCCGCAGTCGGGACAGCGCGGTTTGTACGTCCGCTCGCCGCACTCCGTACACTCCTGGCGGCCGACTTCGAGTTCGACTTTGCCCTGGGAGTCGTCGTAGCTGTCGCCGGCGACGGCGGCGTCGCCGACCTTCCGCTGGGAGCCGCCCGCCTCGCCGATCGGGAAGAGGGTGTGGACCGCCGGCGAGAGGTCGCGCTTCTCGGACTTCTCGGGGCGGCCCATCCGGTTGCCGATACGGGTGGGCGCCCGCTCGCGCACGTCGAAGGGCGCGATCTCGTTGACGGCGAGGATAGCGTTGGCGCCGTCCTCGGTGGAGGCCGCGGAGGAGTCCAGTTGCGCGTCGCTGGCCTCGCCGCCGCCGTAGGTGCGGGCCCGTTCCGAGAGGTCGTCGGGCGTCCACTCGCGCTCCAGGGAGTCGTCGAACCCGAGCGTCCGCGCGAGCGGGCGCCAGTCGGGGACGACGAGGGTGTCCTCGGTCTGGGTGTGCTCGACGAGGAGGTGCTCGACGGCCTCGCGCACGGTCTCCGAGCGGGGGATCACCAGATCGCCCGCGGCCGCGGCGCCCGCGTCGCGGTCGTGGCCGTCGGCCGCGGCGTCGTGCTGTGTCGCGGCGTCGTCGCTCGCGCGCCCGCCGTCGTCGGAGTCGTCGGGGTCGCGGACGACGGCGCCGTCCGTCTGCGCGACTCGCCCCTGTTCCACGGCGTCCGCCAGCGCACAGACTTCGTCGACGGACAGGTCGTGCCAGCAGTAGGTGTACTTCGGGTGCAGCGGCGCGTCGTACTCGTCGACCCAGTCCAGGGCTTCCTCGGCGCTCGGATCGGCCAGGTCCACGTCCAGGGAGTCGCGCATCGCCTGCACGTCGGCGCCGGCGTCGTCGAACTCCTGGGCCCACCACTCGACGGTGTAGGAGGCGGGCGCCAGCGGGTGGTTGTTCTCGACGAACTCGCCGTAGTTGACGAGGTACTCGCCCAGATCGATCACCTTCTCGACGCCGTTCCGAACTTCGAGGGCCTCCTCGGGGTCGTCGATGCGCCGCACCTCGCCGTTGGCGAGTCGAACCGTCGGGCCCTCGATGGTGTCGACGGGGACGACCCCCGCTGCCTTGCCGGGCCGCTCGGTCTTGATCTGGGTCCCGGTCGCGAGGAAGTCGTCGACGAGGTGCATCGTCGCCGGGTGGACGCCGGCGGTGGCGTTGCCGTGGTTGCGCGCCCGGCCGTAGCGCAGGCGGAAGCCCCCGGCCTCGCTCGGGTGCGAGAAGACCGGCCGGCCCGCGATCAGATCCCGGAGGAACTTCTTCGAGGGCTCGGGACGGGGCGGCCCCGCGGGCTCGTCGGCCTGTTCGTCGCCGTCTTCGTCACTCTCGGCGTCAGCGTCCTCGCCGTCCTCTGCCTCGTCTTCGCCGTCGTCGGCGTTCCCCTCATCTTTCCCGATGGTCCCGTCGATGAGGTCCTGCAGCCACGGCCAGTCGACCTCGTCGAGATTCCTGGTGTAGCGCTGGATCTTCGGGGCCTTCAGCGCGATCCCCTCGGCCATGACGAGACACATCCCGCCGCGGGCGGAGTTTGAGTCGACCCGTTCGAGGTCCCGGTAGCCCGACACCTCCTCGTCGCCGGTGGCCTCCCCGTCGAGCATGATCGGCATGTGCTCGGCGATGAACTTGCTCTCTTTCTCCTTCGGGGAGTACTGCAGGCCCGTCTCCTTGTCGTAGAGGTCGATCTCCTCGGCGTAGCGGCCGATCTCGTCGTCGCGGGCCTTGTACTGGTCGATGTCGAGCATCGCACGGGCGTAGTCGGCGACCAGCACGGACAGCGCCTGCGCGGTCCCGCCGGCCGAGCGGATCGGGCCGGCGTAGTAGACGTTGACGAACTCCGTGCCGTCGTCGTTTTCGAGGATCTCGACGCGATCGATCCCCTCGATGGGGGCAGCGACGACCCCCTCGGTGAGCAGGGCGACCGCCGTTCGCACGGCGCCTTCGACCTTCCCCGCGCGGGAGTCGTAGTCGCCGACCTCGCCGTCGACGAAGTCGGAGACGAGTTCCAGCGCGGCCTCCTCGCGGCTCATCTCCCCTTCGAGTTCGCGGACGCGCTCGGCGACACCGTCGATGCCGAGGATGTTCTCGACGCGGTCGGCCATGTCGCGGGCGACCGGGATCTCGACGCTGTCGGTGGGGTCGCCGCCGCGCTCGCGGGCCCGCTCGGCCACGTCGAAGGCCTCGTCGAGCCCGGATTCGAGCCGCTCGAAGTAGCGTTCGTCCTCCGGTTTCATCGTCGTGTCTCCCGGCTCATCTCACAGCGGCCACAGGTCCAGCCCGGTCTCCTCGTCGAAGGCCCGCTCCAGCTCGGCGTCGAACTCGCGGACGTACAGCTCCCCGGCGAAGACGGTCGCGCTGTCGAGGTGGCCCGCGAACGTCGTCCCGTCCGCGCGGGACATGACCGCGTGGGTGTGGGCGAACGGCTCGCCGTCCAGCGCGGAGACGTTGCCGACGCAGGCGGCCATCTCCAGCGGCTCGTCGAAGGTCTCGGGGTAGTACTCCTCGTCGTCCTGGTCGTAGTAGAGGATCTCGGCGTCCTGCACGGCGCCGAGGCCGAAGAAAAACGCCGAGTCGACCCCCTCGTCGGCGGCGAACGCCTCGATCTGGGCCCGCCAGTCGCCCCCGTGTTCCAGGCGGGCGACGAACTCCCGGGCGCCCTCGACTTCGAGATAATCCATACGCCTACGACGGACGGGGGCCACAAAAAACGTTCCGAGCGTGGCGTCGGCGCGAGCGGAGACCCGCGGCTCCCGTCAGCGCGACCCACACCCGCTGTGGCCGCAGTCGACAACCGTTCGGATGGCGGCGGGCCGTTCCCCCACCGCCGGGCTTGAAGACGCAGGGGTCCGAACGGCGCGGTATGGATCTCGACCTGACAGGCAAGACCGCGCTCGTGACCGGCGGCGGCCGGGGCAACGGCCGCGCCATCGCGCTCGAACTCGCCGACCACGGCGCCGACGTGATCGTCAACGACCTCGACGAGGACGTGGCGAAAGACACCGCGGCGACCATCCGCGACCGCGACGACGACAGCGACGCCGTCGGCGTCGCCGCCGACGTGACCGACGAGGCCGAGGTCGAGGCGATGGTCGAACACGGCGTCGAGGAACTCGGGAGCGTCGACATCCTGGTCAACAACGCCGGCGTCGGGAACGCGGGTCCGTTCCTCGACGAGGACTACGACGACGACTTCCGGCTGAACATCGAGGTCCACCTCTTCGGGTCGATCAACTGCACCCGCGCCGTCGTCGACGGCATGATCGAGGACGGCTACGGCAAGATCGTCAACATCACCTCGATCCACACGAAGAACGCCGTCGGCCAGTCACCCCAGTACGACGTGGGCAAGTGGAGCCTCCTGGGCCTGACCAAGAGCCTCGCGCTCGAACTCGGCCACGAGGGTATCAGAGTGAACGCCGTCGCCCCCGGCTGGGTCAACACACGCATGACCGAGGGCTTCTCCGAGGCCGTCTCCGAACAGATCCAGGACCTGAACCCCCTGGGCCACTTCGCCGAACCCGAGGACATCGCCAACGGCGTGACGTTCCTCGCCTCGCCCGCGGCGGACTACATCAACGGCCACGAACTCCGCGTCGACGGCGGCCAGGTCCCCATCCCAGACTGGCGGCTGGACAACCGATAGCGCGGTCGGCCGTCGACCCCTCGATCCGGTCCCACTCGCGGCCGCTCAGCCGTCCCGAGCGTGGATCGGTCCGTCGTTTTCGCGGAGGTGCCCGCCGCTCCGGTCGTTGCGGACCGCCAGCACCTCCGCCACGATGCTGTGGGCGACCTGGGCGGGGCTCGAACCGCCCAGGTCCAGCCCGACCGGCGCGTAGATCCGCTCGCGGTCCCCGTCCACGTCGACGCCGTCGTCGCCCAGCGCCGCCCGCAGACGGTCGAACCGCTCGGTCGGTCCCATCACTCCCACGTAGTCGACCGGCGTCGCCAGTAGCTCCCCGAGCGCCACGCGGTCGTCGACGAAGTTGTGGGTCATCAGCACCACGGAGTCGTCGGCCCCGAAGTCGACCGCCTCGCGCAGGTCCCGCGGCGAGGTCGCAACGACCCGGTCGGCCCGCGGGAAACGCTCGTCCGTCGCGCGCCCGCCGCGGAAGCCGACGACGGCGACCCGGAAGCCCGCCGCCCGCGCCGAGGCGACCACCGGCCGCACGTCGGCGTTGCTCCCGACCACCACCAGTCGCGGCGCCGGCCGTACCCGCTCGACGAACAGCCGGACCGCGCCGCCCTCCGTTTCGACTCGAACCGAATCGGTTCCGTCCACGTCGTCGGGAACGCCCGCGGCCACCTCCGGCGGGAGCGAGCGGGCGGTAGTGTCACCGTCAGAGCCCCCCGTCTCGCTCCCCTCTGCGATCCATCGGTCGCCGACTGCGACCCGGTCGTCCCCACTCTCGACGGCGACCGCGACGGTTCGGCCGCCGTCCAGTTCGTCGGCGGACGCCACGAGCGGGCGGTGGCGCTCGCCCAGCGGTTCGAACAGCACGTCGACGACGCCGTCGCAGCCGACGCCGAGCCCCCACGCGTCGTCGTCCCGGAGGTCGAACCGCTCGACGCGGGGTTCCCCGTCGGCCAGCGCCTCGCTCGCCAGTTCGACCACCGAGTCGGCGAGACAGCCGGCGGTCACCGAGCCCGCGCCGGTCGCCGGGCCCGGGTCGCGGTCCGCCTCGGCGTCGGCCGCCGGTTCGTCGCCGGCCGCACCGCCGACTTCGCCGCCACCGGGCGCGACGACCATCTTCGCGCCCGGCCGCCGGTAGGCCCGCCCGTCGACGGCGATGACCGTCGCCAGGACCGCCGGCTCGCCGGAGTCGAGACACGCGCGAGCGGTCGCGCGCACCTCGCGCTCGGGCGCCGACCAGTCCTGTGCGGTCGCCGGGGTGCCGCTCGCATCCGGTTCACCCCCGCTCATGCCGTCGGAGCGTCGCCGGCGACCCGTTCGGCCGCCCGTTCGAGCGCGCGGGCGGCGTACGTCTCCAGCAGCTCCCCCCGGAACTCCCCGGAGGCGTGCGGGTCCGACCGCAGCCGGTCCGCGTCGATATCGGCCCGGGCTTCGGCCGCCGCCGCATCGATACTGTCCGCATCCAGCGGTTCGCCGGCGAGCGCCCCCTCCACCGAGGGGAGCCGGACCGCCCGGTCGACCGCGCCGGTCGCGGCGACGCGCGCACTCGAAACGGTCCCCCCGCCGGCGTTCCCGTCGCCGCCGTCACCCCCTCCGTCGCCGTCCGTCTCGACGACGGCTGCGACGCCGACCATCGCGTAGCCCGTCGCCGGGTGGGTCTTCTTCGCGTAGGCGAAGCCCGCTCCGTCGGTGTGGGGGAAGCGGACGCCCGTGAGCAGTTCGCCCCGTTCGATCGCCGTCTCGCCGTCGCCGCGGAAGAACTCCGTCGCCGGCACCTCCCGCTTGCCGTCCGGATTTCGTAGCAGGACCGTCGCGTCGGTCGCCAGCGCGGCCGCGGGCAGGTCCGCGCCCGGGTGGGCCTCCGCGAGGTTGCCGCCGACGGTCCCACGGTTGCGGATCTGCAGGTCGCCGACCTCGCTCGCCGTCTCGGCCACCAGCGGGACGGTCGCCCGGACCGCCGCCGAGTCCGCGACCGTCGCGTAGGTCGTCAGCGCGCCGACGACGGTCCGGTCGTCCAAGGCGTTGACCGCGTCGAGCGCCGGCACGTCGAGGTCCACCACCACGTCCGGCTCCCGCCCCTCGGTCTTCATCGCCGGGACGAGGCTGTGGCCGCCCGCGAGGATCTCCACGTCCGCGTCGGCGTGGTGTTCCAGGCGCTCCAGCGCCTCGCTCACCGACTCCGCCCGCTCGTAGTCGAACTCGGCCGGGAACATCTCAGTCCTCCGCCCCCGGTTCGGGCGGAGCGGCCCGCCCGTCCGGTCCGGCGCCCGACGCGGACGACCCGTCGGCGGACCCGTCGCTCGGTCCGTCCCCGCTCTCGTCGTCGGCCTCGCGCAGCCGCCCGGCGGCCGTCTCGACGGCGTCGACGACGTTCCCGTAGCCCGTGCAGCGGCAGATGTTCCCTTTCAGCGCCTTGCGGATCTCCGCTCGGGAGGGGTCGGGATTCTCGTCGAGCAGCTGGTGGGTCGTCGCGAGCATCCCGGGCGTGCAGTAGCCGCACTGCAGGCCGTGTTCGTCGTGGAACGCCCGCTGGACGGGGTCGAGCCCCTCGTCTGCGAGCCCGGCCGCGGTCGTCACCTCGCTCCCGTCGGCCTGGACCGCCAGCACCGTACAGGACTTGACGGCGTCGCCGTCGACCTCGACGGTGCAGGCGCCGCACTTGCCGCTCTCGCAGCCGACGTTCGGGGCGGTGTATCCCAGTTCGTCCCGCAGGGTGTGGACCAGCAGCGTCCGCGACTCGACGGTCGCCTCCTCGGTCGTCCCGTTCACCGTCAGCGTGATGTCGTGTGTCGCCATGAGAGGGGGATCGCTTGTCCCGACAACGGCGGCGAGCGAGTAAAGTGTTGGTCCCGGGGCGCCGTCGTGTTCGATGTCGGCGGCGCCGGCGGGTCCAGCGGACCGCCCGCCGCCGAACGGATGCGGCGGCAGGTTTTCACGCCCGGGGCGCCCACTCCCCGTATGAGCGCCATCGAGGAGAAGCGGATGTACGGCGACCGCCGCGAGGAGACGGTCGCCTACCTCGCGACGGGCCAGGGCGTGGCAACCGTGCGGGTCTCCGGCGACCAGGTGGGCCGGTTCGGCCTCGCCCACCGGACGGCCGCCCGCGACGTGGCGACGGCCGACGGCGCGGTCGTCGCCGCCACCGACGAGGCCGTCCTCGTCGGCCCCGAGGAGTTCGAGTCGCTCGGGTTCGGTCCGGCCGTCGCCGTCGGGACCGACCGCGAGGACGACGTGCTCGCCGCCGGCGAGTCGGGGCGGGTCGCCCGCTACCGCGACGGCGAGTGGACCGACCTCGGGACGGTCGGCGACGTGCGGGCGATCGCGGACGGCTTCGTCGCCGCGGCCGACGGCGTCCACCGCGTCGACGGCGACGGCCTGGCGAACGCGGGGCTCGACGCCGCACGCGACGTGGCGACGGTCGAGGGCGTCCCGCTGGCGGCGAGCGACGACGGCCTCTACCGGCTGGGCAACGGCTGGCTCCGCGAGCGCGAGGGATCGTTCCGAGTCGTCGCCGGGAGCGGAGACCACGCCCACGCCGCGACGGCCGACGAACTGTTCGAGCGCGACGGCGAGGCGTGGACGGGCGTGGACCTCCCGGTCGACGAGCCGGTCGTCGGCGTCGACTACGGCGAGTGCGTCTACGCCGTCACCGAGGCCGGGACCTTCCTCGTCGAGGCCGACCCGGAGACGACCGCCGACGGCGCCGGCGGCTGGCGCTCGCGGTCGATCGGCCTCCCCGACGTGGCCGCGCTCGCGGTGGTCTGAGCGGCCCCGGCCCCGCGCGTCGTCAGTCGCGACCGCCCCGCACCAGCAGCGCCGCCGATACGACCGCCACCAGCGCGAGCAGCGCGCCCCCGGCCGGCCCGAGCGCCCCGTCTTCGGCGGCCGCGGTCTCCGTCTCGCGGACGCTCTCGTTGAACACGACGCGGGGCTCGGTGTCGGTCTCCCCGACCGTCCACCGGTAGACACGCGTCTGGCCGTGGTTGCCGTCGGTGTAGGAGTCGACCGTCGAGCGCTCGGCGGTCCAGTCCGTCGCGGGGACCCGTACCTCGACGACCGTTCCGTTGGCGAGGTGTTCGCTCACCGTCGGCCCGAGCACGATCGACCCGTTCCCGACGAACGGGTTCGTGGGCCACGAGGTCGGCGTCTCGCTCCCCGGGTCCGGGTCGAAGACCCAGTGGAACCGCATGGTCACGTGGACCACCGACCCGGACTCGAAGGTCCGCTCCGAGGATGTCGTCTCGTTGGATACCACGACGAGACCCTCGTCGCGGTCCGCGAACGCCCGGTGGATGCGCTCGTCCGTCTCGAACCACGTCAGGTTCGCTGTCCCCTCGTCGTACCGGCGCGCCTCGGCCTCCGAGCGAGCGACGTACCAGGCGTCGGCCGTCACCAGCGACGAGCCCGGACTGAGGACGACTGTGACGTTCGAATCCCGCGGCTGTGACGTGTGGTTCGGCGTTGCGGTGGGTTCCGGACCGGCGGCCGACACACCGGCAGCCCCCGCGGGCGCGAGAGCGGGTACCGCCGACGCGACGACGATGAGGACGGCGAGCGCGAGGAGCAAACGACTGCAGAGCGGTCGAACCGCCGGCGACCCGCTCCCCCCGTTCGGCGGGCCGTCCCCGCGACGGGTTTCACGCGACCCACTCCCCCCTCGATAGCGGCTCACAGCGTCCGGCTATCCCGCCCGTTCACTTCATCCTTCGTGTTGGAATACAATATCGGCTGTCAGTTCCGCCGCGCGCGAGCGCGCCGCCGACGAGCGCCCCGACCGCCGCGAGGAGACCGAACCCGGGTCCCGTCCCGCCCGTCGTCTCGGCGGCCTGTGTCCGTGCGTCCGACGGCGCGTTCGCCGACGAGTCGGTCGGGTCCGCGGTCGATCCGGTCAGCGCCGGTCGCCGTGTGCCCGTCGACGGCGTCGATGTCGGTGTGGGGGTCGGTGTCAGCGTGGGAGTCGGTGTCGGCGTGGGAGTCGGTGTCGGTGTCGACGCCGGGATCGGGTACGTCGCGGCGACGCCGGCGTGGTCGGAGGGCCAGACGGTCACGTCCTCGCCGTCGACCGTCGCCGCGACGCGGTCGGCGGGGTCGGCGCCGAGCCGGTCGACCGCGGTCGGCTCGGGCCCGCGGGCGAGCACGTGGTCCACCCGGCTGCCCAGGCGCGAGCGCTCGTTGCGCAGGTCCGCCGGCTGACAGCAGGTGTCGTCCGGCGCCGTCCCGACGGCGGCCGCCGCGTCGGTCAGCGACGCGGTCACCGCCTCGTGGGCGTCGTCTCCCGGCCCGCTGTTGAGGTCCGCGCCGACGACGACGGTGCCCTCGTCGGGGAGCACGTCGACGAGCTCCGCGGCCTGCCGGCGGCGGACCTCCGCCTTCGAGGATTCGAGGTGGGTCGAGCAGGCCGTCAGGGTCGCCCCGTCGACCGCGAGGTCGGCCAGGCAGTACCCCCGCCGGAGCGTCACCGTCAGGTCGTCGCCGGCGACCGGGTACCGGGCCCGCGCGTCGTAGCGGCCCGAGCGGGTGTCGCGCACGTCCACGCCCTCGCGGACGAGCAGCGCGACGCGGTCGGTCAGGCGTACGTCCAGCCACTCGCCGTCCGCCTCGGCCGGGACGGACACGTCGGTCGTGACGGCGGTGGCCGCCACGTCGTAGGCGCCGCCCCGCTCGGCCAGCGCCGCGGTCACGAGGTCGAGCAGGTCCACGACCGGCTCGGCGTCCCCGTCGTCGAACAGCGGCCGCGTCCGCACGAGCGCCGCCTCCTGGAGCGCGACCACGTCGGCGTCCGCCGCGAGCAGCCGCTCGGCGATCCGGTCGGCCCGCGCCGCGTAGGGGTGGCGCCGCGCCGCGGCGAGGAGGTCGCCGGCGGTCGAGCGCGCCTCGGCCAGCGAGTCCGCGTCGAACAGCCGGAAGAGGTCGACGCCGAGATAGCAGTTCCAGGTGGCGACCGTCAGCCCCGCGGCGCGGTCCGGGCCGGTCGCGGCGTCTGTTCCCGCTCCGGGCGCGTCGCCCGTCCGCTCGCCGGGCGCGGCGGCCGACCTGCCGGCGGCGACCGTCGCCAGTCCCGCCGCACCGGCGAGGACCGCCCGCCGCGTCGGTGAAGGGCCCGCCGGGCCGTCCCCGCGGTCGTCCCTCGCGCCGTCCTCGGAGGCCTCCGTCGTCGCGGGCATCGTCGACCCTTTCGAGGTGTCCCCCTTGACGGTGTCGTACCAGTTCTCAGGCTCGATTCTGGCGGGCCGTCGGCGCGCCCGTCGGCCCCGTCCGGTCGCCGGTCGCGAGCGCGGCGCTCCTGCAACCGAAACGGTGTTTACCGGCGAACGCGACCCCCCGCACATGATCGTCAGCGGGTCCACGTCACAGGCGTTCGCGGCGGCGCTGGCCGACGCGACGGGTCGGGACCTGGCCGCCGTCGAGTACGATAGCTTCCCCGACGGCGAACTCCAGGCGACCCTGACCGACTTCGCGGCCGAGGAGGCCGTCGTCGTCGCGTCGACCGTCTCCGGCGACGCCCACGTCGAGTTGCTCCAGCTCCAGGACGCCGTCCGCGAGGCCGGCGCGAGCGAGGTGACCACCGTCCTCCCCTACATGGGCTACGCCCGCCAGGACCGGGCCTTCTCGGCGGGCGAGCCGGTCTCGGCCCGCGCCGTCGCCCGCGCCGTCTCGACGGGGACCGACCGCGTGCTCACGGTCAACCCCCACGAGCGGGCGGTCTGTGACTTCTTCACCGTCCCCGCCGAGCCGGTCGACGCCGCCGGCCGCCTGGCCGACCCGCTGCCCGCCGACCTGACCGACCCCCTCTTCCTCTCGCCCGACGAGGGCGCTATCGACCTGGCGGCGACGGCCCGCGACGCCTACGGCCGCGGCGCGACCGACTACTTCGAGAAGGAGCGGGACTACGACACCGGCGACGTGACGGTCGAGCCCAGCGACGCCGCCGTCGCCGACCGCGACGTGGTGCTGGTCGACGACATCGTTGCGACGGGGTCGACGATGAGCGAGGCCATCGGCGTGCTCGCCGACCGCGGCGCCGCCCGCGTGTTCGTCACCTGCGTCCACCCGATGCTCGCCGCCGACGCCCGGACGAAACTCGAACGCGCCGGCACGACCGCGATCTTCGGCACCGACACGATAGAGCGGTCGGTCAGCGCCGTCAGCGCCGCCCCCGCCGTCGCCGAGCGGCTCTGACCGCCCGTCGACGAACCGAACTGTCCGCTTCGCGCACGTGTCAATACCGGAACCTATAAATCGGGTGTGGGTGAGTTATCAGGTACCACGGACCAATGACGGGACACACGAAGGGCGGTTCGGGAGCCTCGGAGGGGCCGCCGCTGGGGACGCTCGACCCCGACTCCGTCGAGCGGATAGACGTCCACCTCGAGCGGGCGCTGGAGACCGACGACCCCGACGAGAAGGACTTCCACGTGCGCCACGCCAGACAGCTGCTCGAAGCCTGCCGGGAGTCGGAGCCCTCGCACGGCTAAAGCCGTGTGCTCCCTCCCCGAACCACTGTGACCCGCTCCGGGCGGCGGCTCACTCCCGGGGTTTGACCCGGATCCGGCCGTCGCCCGTGACGGTCACGTCCGTCCCCGCGTAGTCGATCGAGACCCTGACTCCCAGCGGGTCGCCCGAGCGGACGAGCATGTCCAGGGCGTCCGCGTCGACGACCTCCTGGACCGGCGGGAGCGTCGTCACGCTCCGGTTCGTGACCGCCGCGACCGCCTCGGCGACGGCGATGCTCGGCGAGTCGTCGCCGCTCCAGTCGTAGTGGTCGAAGACGACCGCGTCGGACCCGTCGCTGACCGCGTCGGTGTTCTCGCCCCCGTTTCCCTGCTCTTCGTCTCTCATGGATCGATACCCGATTGACGACGCCGGCCGGCCGGACCTGTGACCAGCAATACACGTCTGTAGGTCCCCCTCTCGCATATGCCTTGTGTTGCCGACTATCAGTAGTGAAATTAACCGTCGGTGCCCTCGAAACCGGAAGATAGCCGTCGACAGACCGTCTCCACGGACATCTATGAAATTGTGATTTGATATACGAGCTAGACGACGCGGGCGGGTTCACGGGTCCGGCACGAGGAGCCGCCGCGGGGACGGACTCGATCGGGGGTCGACGCTACTCCCACTTGGCGCCGGGGTTGGTGACCGCGCCGTTGGCCGCCGACCCGAAGTCCCGGTGGTACTTGGCGAGGACGCCCGACTCGTAGTTCGGCTCGGGGTCGTGGTCCGCCAGCCGTGCCTCGATCTCCTCGTCGGACAGGTCCACGGAGAGTTCGAGCTCGTCGATGTCGATGGTGATCGTGTCGCCGTCCTCCAGCGCGGCGATGGGACCGCCGACGTAGGCCTCGGGGGCGACGTGGCCGATCGAGAAACCCCGCGTCGCGCCGGAGAAGCGGCCGTCCGTGAACAGCGCCACGTCGTCGGCGTGGCCCTGGCCGGCCACCGCGCTCGTGACGCCGAGCATCTCGCGCATCCCGGGGCCGCCGCGGGGCCCCTCGTTGCGGATGCCGATCACGTCGCCGCTCTCGACGCGGCCCTCCTGGACGTACTTCATCGCCTCGCTCTCCTCGTCGAAGATCCGGACGGGCCCCTCGTGGCGGCGGTACTCCTCGCCGGAGATCTTGATGACCGCGCCCTCGGGCGCGAGGTTGCCCGTCAGGATGCGGATGGCGCCCTGCTCGTTTTTCGGCTCGTCGACCGTGTAGAGGTAGTCGGCGTCGACGTCCTCGATGGCCGGCGGGTCGTACGCTTCGAGCGCCTCGGCCATCGTCTCGCCCGTGACGGTCAGCGCGTCGCCGTGCAGCAGGTCCGCCTCGTAGAGGGCGTTGAGGACGACCGGGACGCCGCCGACCTCGTGGAGGTCGTTCATCACCTTCTCGCCGCCGGGCTGCAGGTCGGCGATCTTCGGCGTGCGCTTGCTGATCTCGTTGAAGTCCTCGATGTCCAGGTCGACGCCGGCCTCGGCGGCCATCGCCAGCAGGTGCAGGACGGCGTTGGTGGAGCCGCCGACCGCGACCTGCAGGGCGATGGCGTTCTCGAACGACTCCCGCGTGAGGAAGTCGGAGGGCGTGCGCCGGGCCTCGACGACCTCGGTGATCAGCTCGCCGGCGCGGCGGGCCTCGTCGTAGCGGGCCTCGTCCTCGGCCGGGGGACTGGCGCTGCCCAGCGGCGCGAAGCCGATCGCCTCGGAGATGGAGGCCATCGTGTTGGCGGTGAACATCCCGCCACAGGAGCCCGCGCCGGGGCAGGCCTGCTGTTCCATCTCGTAGAGCTCGTCCTCGGACATCTCGCCCTCGGCGACGGCGCCGACGCCCTCGAAGACGTTCTGGATGGTGATCTCGCGGCCGTCGTGCTCGCCGGGCATGATCGACCCGCCGTAGAGGAAGACGCTCGGCAGGTCCGTCCGGATGGCCGCCATCATCATGCCGGGCATGTTCTTGTCGCAGCCGCCGATGGTGACCAGCCCGTCCATGCGCTCGCCGAAGCTGACGAGTTCGACGGAGTCGGCGATGACCTCCCGGGAGATCAGGGAGGCCTTCATGCCCTCCGTACCCATCGAGATGGCGTCGGAGATGGTGATCGTCCCGAACTCGATGGGCATGCCGCCCGAGTCGTCGATGCCCTCGTAGGCGGCGTCGGCCAGGTCGTCGAGGTGGACGTTACAGGGAGTGATGTCCGCCGCGGGGTTGGCGACGCCGACCATCGGGGAGGACAGGTCCTCGTCGTCGTAGCCCATCGCGCGGAACATCGCGCGGTGGGGCGCCTTCTCGACGCCCTCGGTGACCTCGCTGCTCGGCAGGTCGTCGGGCTTGTCGACCGGTCCGTCGGACCGCTCGCCCCCGTCGTCGCGGGCTCGTGGTTCCTGGTGACTCATACCTCCGAGTCGTCGCTTGGCCCCTAAACCGTTTTCTAACCCGTGGTGGTCCCTCTCACCTCGATCCGAACCGGTTCGGATCGCCTACGGGCCGCCGAGCGCTCGACCGGTCGCCACGAGCGACGGGACACCGCCGCCGACAGCCGTCATGCGCGCGTCTGACGGGTAGTTTTGTAGAACGGCCGAGTAGACGCGGGCATGCCCAGTCTCTCGGAGGCATACGACCGCGGGGAGTGGACCGGGCGGGACCCGCGGCGCGTCTCGGCGGGCGGCGGCCTGTTCGTCGCCGGCGCGCTCGCCGTCGTCGCCGCCATCCTCGTGTTGACGACGGGGCTGGCCGCCGTCTTCGACGCGACGAGCACGACCGACGCCCGCCGCGTCGCGGGCGTCCTCGCCGGCCTGGGGATCCCGGCGATGTTCCTCGGCGTCGTCGCCGTCCTGCCCGCCAGCCGCCGCGAACGACTCGGCGCGCTCGCGGGCGCGGCGCTGAGCGTCGCCGGCGTCGCCATGTACTGGCACGTCTACCCCCAGCAGTGGGTCGAGGCCAGCGACTCGATGGCCTTCCCGACCGCCATGCTGTACTTCGTCGGCGGCTCCGTCGCGCTGTGGTTCGTCCTCTCGGCCGTCGCCTCGTTCAAGCTCCGCAACAACCCCCAGGGGACCGTCCGCCTGGAAGTCACCCGCCAGGGCGAGACCGAGGAGATCCACGTCACCCGGAGCGAGTACCAGCGCTACAAGCGCGCCGTCCGGGGCGAGGCCGCCAACAGCGAGGCCGTCGCCGAGGAACTGCGCGCGCTCCACGAGGAGTAGACGCCCCGGCCGGTTTCCTGTCACCGTTCCGCAGACTCCGGAGCGACGCGAGCGGCAACCGCCGGCCGAGCGCGACCGCCGGCCAGTGGCGACACCGGACCGCTGACCGTCGGCTTTATTCGACGGTAGGGACAACGGGCGCTCGATGCGAATCGAGCCCACCCACGCCCGGTACCCCTGGCGGGCGGAGTCGCGCGAGGCAGTCGGCGAGGCCGGCGTCGACCTGGCGGCCGTCGTCGCCGACGACGACGCCGTCGTCGAACGGGGGGTCGAACGCGTGGCCTGGGCACTGGAGGACGGCACCGTCGGCGACGCTCACGACGTCGACCGGACCGAACTGCTCTCCTACCCGGTCGCGCGCGTCCTCGTCTCGCTGGTCGACGAGCACGTCCTCACGCGCAAGTACGCTCAGGCGGAGGCCGCCACCGCCTTCGAGCGGTTCACCGCCGACTTCGCCGACACCACCGAGTTCAAGGCCGCCAGCAACCCGCGGCTCACGCTCCCCGAGTTGCTCGCGGAGTTCGACCTGTCCGGCAGCGTCCGGGCGGTCGACGGCCCGGTCGGCGACGGGTCGGCCGTCGTCAGCGACGGGAGCTCCCGCGAGTTCCGGGTCGAGGTCGGGACCTACCTCGATCTGGCCGCCGACCAGCGGGGCGACGAGTGGCGGCTGGTCAACCGGGCGCTGGCCGACGGCGAGGTGCTCGTCGACGGCGAGGAACTGCTCGCGCTCTGCCGGCAGGCCGTCCGCGGCCGCGTCGCCGAGGGCCTCCCCCTCTCGGTGCCCGACCCCATCGCCGACGAACTGACCGACGAGGCCGAGGAGCTCCGCGAGCGCCTCTCGGAGCTGGACCTCACCCGCGACATCGACACCGTCGTCCCCGAGCTGTTCCCGCCCTGCATGAAACACCTCCTCGACCAGGTCCAGAAGGGCGAACACCTCGAACACCACTCCCGCTTTGCCATCGCTTCCTTTCTCACCAGCATCGGGATGACGACCGACGAGATCGTCGACATCTTCCAGGTCAACCCCGGCTTCGGCGAGGAGGCCACCCGCTACCAGGTCGACCACATCCGCGGGGCGACCAGCCCGACCGACTACTCGCCGCCCGCCTGCGCGACCATGCAGTCCTACGGCGACTGCACCGGCAAGGACGACATCTGTACGGACGTGATCGACGAGTCCCACCCGCTGAACTACTACGAACACCGGCTGGACGAGGAGGACGAGGACGACCTGACCGACTGGCGCGAGGACCGCGAGGAAGGAGACGCCGAGGACGCGGAGGCCTGACGACGAGCGCGGGGAGGAGTGAGCGCGGCGGGGGTGAGCGCCGCTCCGGCGGGGTGGGGCGTTACTCCTCGTCGAAGTCAGCGCGGTAGAGGACGAGGCCGGCGACGGCCATGACGAGGACGAACAGGCCGACGACGCCGACCATCACGAGCCCGCCGTCAGGCTGGAGGACCGGCGCAGTCGTGCCGTTGCCCGTCGCGTTGCCGGGGTCGGCGTAGCTGGAACTGACGACGTAGGCCGCACCGATGAACAAGACGACCGAGGCCGCCGAGATCCCGAGTTCGACGGCGAACTTCCGGTCGATTTCCATGGCCGTGGCTTTCCCCGGCCCGGGCAAAAGCGCTTCGAAGCGTCCGCTCGCCCGCCGCGGTCCGCCGGTCCGGAGAGCCGCGACCCGCTCGGACGGCACACGGCCGACGGTCGAGCGCGCGACGGCCGGCCGAACGGGCATCTTGGGGCCGGCTCCGCTGTTTCGCGCGCACACCCGCGACGGACTTAGGTGCGTTCGGGACCTACGTTTCGAGTGGACGCAGTCGCGAGAATAACCAGCGTCCGACCGCCTATGTCCGAAACACGTACCCCTACCCAGGTCCGGAAGACCGCACTCGCACCGGACGTTCGCCGGCTCGACGAGCGGGCCGCGCGCGCCTGGACCGAGCGCATGGCCGTCCGCCCGCTGGGCGGCGGCCGCTACGCCGTCGACAGCGAGAGCGGCGCGACCTACGTCGTCGATCTGCCCGCGGGCACCTGTACCTGCCCCGACCACCAGCTCCGCGGCGAGCGCTGCAAACACCTCCGCCGCGTCGGCATCGAGATCACCACCCGTCGCGTGCCCGCACCCGGCAAGCGCGCGGCCCGGTGCGACGCGTGCGGTATCGAAACGTTCGTCCCCGAGGACGAGGGCCCGCCCGATCTCTGTGCGGCCTGCCGGCTCGAACCCGGCGATGTCGTGCGGGACCGGGAGGCCGACGACCGGCTCGTCGTCGCCCGCGTCACGCCGGCCCGGGCCGACGAGGTCGTCATCGAGGGCGTCGGCGAGACCGTCGCCGACTACGCCACCAACGCCGGCTATCCCGACGACGACCTCGTCGTCGAGGCGGTGTATCTCGGCGACCTCGCCCGCCGCGACGACCCGCGCCGCTACTCGTTCCCCCTGTCGCGGCTGGAGCGAGTGGACGACGCCGCGCTCGTCGACCGGCGGCTGCGCGAGCGAGTCACCGGCTGAGAGCGGCGGTATCCGGTCCGAATTCCAGCCGAGCGGGTGATTCTGTTACCTCGTGAACTCGGGTGGGAGCGGCCGCAGTCGACGGCGAGCACTGAAAGCCCTCGGCTCGCTAGTTGTCGATTCGACCGCAGTCGACAGCAAGTGCTGAAAGCCCTCGGCCCGCTCGCGGTCGCTGAGCGGGATATCCTCGCGGCCCAGGGGCCGCTTCGGATAGTGGCCCGCTCAGGCGACTATACGAGCGCGAGCGCGCCTCGCCCTTTCAGTCCGCCAGGGACCGCAACGGCACCGCACCGGACGGCAACCGCCCCGCTCGGCACCGCAACCGCACAGCACCGCAACGGGCCACGAGCCTCCCCAGCCGATTCGCGACCCGCGAGTCGCGAATCCCTCGCGCGGTTCCGTCGCGCGCACGAGAGCGCGCTCCGGCGCGCGCCGGTTCCGGAGGTCCCACGTCGCTCGGTCACGTCCCGACGGCGCCCACCTGGACCTTCCAGAGGTCGGCGTACTTCCCGTCCAGGTCGAGCAGTTCGTCGTGGCTGCCCTGTTCGACGATTTCGCCGTCGTCCATGACGACGATGCGGTCGGCGTCCCGGACCGTCGAGAGGCGGTGGGCGACGACGAAGGTGGTGCGGTCTTCGGTCACGGCGTCGAGCGAGCGCTGGATGAGCACCTCGGTCCGGTTGTCGACGTGGCTGGTCGCCTCGTCGAAGACGAGCATCGGCGGGTCCGCCAGCAGGACGCGGGCGATGGCGATGCGCTGGCGCTGGCCGCCCGAGAGCATGACGCCTCGCTCGCCCACCTCGGCGTCGTACCCCCCGTCGAGGTCCGCGATGAACTCGTGGGCGCCGGCCTCGCGGGCGGCCGCCTCGACCTCGGCGTCGGCGGCGTCGTCGACGGCGTAGGCGATGTTCTCGCGGATCGTGCCGGTGAACAGGAACGGGTCCTGGGCGACGTAGCCGATCGCGGTGCGGAGGCTCTCGCGCGTGATATCGCGGGTGTCCGTGCCGTCGACGCGGACCGCGCCCTCGCCGGGGTCGTAGTACGCCTGCAGGAGCTTGAGCAGGGTGGACTTGCCGGCGCCGGTCTCGCCGACGAGCCCGACCGTCTCCCCCGGCGCCACGTCGAGGTCGATGTCGCGGAGGACGCGCTCGTCGGTGCCGGGGTAGGCGAAGGACACGTCGTCGTACTCGACGCGGCCCTCGGGGTCGTCGAGTTCCGTCCGTCCCTCTTCGCGGGGCGGTTCGATGCGCTGGACGCCGAGGATGCGCTTCGCGGAGGAGGTCGCGCCCTTGTAGAGGCCGGTCACCCAGGCGAGGAATCGGACGGGCATGACGAGCTGCTGGGTGTAGTACATGAACGGGACGAGTTCGCCGGCGGTGATGGTGCCGGGGAACAGCCAGAAGCGACCCCCGATGGCCCACTCGGTGCCGACGAACAGCGTGGCGACGAACGCGGCGCCGGCGATCAGCCGGAGCGCGGGCTGGTGGCCGACCCCGACCATGTGGGCCCGCCAGTTGGCGGTCCGGTGGGTGGCCGACTGGTCGGTCACCCGCTCGGTCTCGTAGTCCTCGCCGCCGAACGCCTTGACCGTCTGGATACCGCTGATGTTCGTCTCCAGCAGGGCGTTGAGGATCCCCGTCTCCTCGCGCACGTCGTCGTTGCGCGCCTCGTGGCGGGCGCCGAACCAGACGTTGGCGGCCAAAAGCAGCGGCGCGGCCGCCAGCGAGATGAGCGCCAGCCGCCAGTTGAGCAGGGCCATGTAGACGACCGAGCTGGCGAACATCGCGACGGCGACGACGCCGAGGTTGGGGCCGACTTCGAGGAACCGCTCCAGTGAGTTCACGTCGTTGTTGAGGACGCTCATCACCTCGCCGGTCTGCTGGGTGTCGAAGAATCCCATGTCCAGCCGCTGGACGCGGTCGTAGGCGTCCACCCTGATGCGGTGCAGCGTCCGCTGGGCGAACAGGAACAGGGCGTACTCGGCGAAGATGCCGAAGGTCATGTCGACGAGCTTCAGGCCGACCAGCAGCGCGACGGTGAAGGCGAGCATCCCGGTCGGGTCGGCGGGGATCCACCCCGACGGCACGAGCGGCAGAGCGTACGCGCGGTCGTTGAACATCGCGTCGAAGGCCAGGCCCACGATGAACATGTCGAGGTTCGAGATGAACTGCGCGGCCACCGACGAGGCGGCGCCGGCGCCGATCCACCGGAGGTTCCCCCGGCCGCCGTCCCGGACTAGCGACAGGAGCGGCCAGCGCTCGTCCTCGGCGGCCGCCGCGATGCGGCCGCGCTCGCGGCCCGCGTCTCCCTCGTCGACCCCCGTCGCGTCCGGGGACGCTTCGGCGTCGGTCTCGCCGTCCTCGGTGTCGCTCATCGCGACACCTCCCGGTCGACCGCCGATTCGATGCGCTCGGAGGGCCGGTCCTCCGCCCGCGCCCGTTGCAGGAACGCCTCCGAGACGGCGTCGGTCTCGCCCACCTGCACGCGCCAGAGGTCCGCGTAGAGGCCGTCCCGCTCCACGAGTTCCTCGTGGGTGCCCTGCTCGACGACGCGGCCGTCGTCGACGACGACGATGGTGTCGGCGTTGCGCACCGTCGAGAGCCGGTGTGCGATAGCGAGCGTCGTCCGCTCGCCGGCCAGCGCGTCGATGCTCTCCTGGATCTGCCGCTCTGTCTCGTTGTCGACGTGGCTGGTCGCCTCGTCGAGGACGAGGACCTCCGGTTCGCGCAGCAGGGCGCGGGCGATGGCGACCCGCTGGCGCTGGCCGCCCGAGAGGCTCTCGCCGCGCTCGCCGACCTGGGTGTCGTAGCCGTCGTCCAGATCACTGACGAACCCGTGGGCGCCCGCGAGTTTCGCCGCGTGTTCGATCTCCACGTCGTCGGGGTCGTCGACGCCGTAGCCGATGTTCTGTCGGATCGTCCCGTAGAACAGGAACGGGTCCTGGCTGACGTAGCCGAGGTGCTCGCGCAGGCTGCGCGGGGACACGTCGGTCACGTCCTGCCCGTCGACGCTGACGGTCCCCTCGTCGGCCTCGTAGAAGCGGAACAGGAGCTTCGTGATCGTCGACTTGCCGGCGCCGGTCGGGCCGACGATGCCGACCAGCGAACCGGGTTCGGCGGTGAAGCTCACGTCGGTCAGCTGCTGCTCGTCGCTGCTCGCGTAGGAGAAGGACACGTCGTCGTACTCGATGCGACCCTCCCGCACGTCGAGTTCGTCGCCGGTCTCGTTGGCCTCGCGGTCGGTTTCGAGGACAGCGACGATCCGCTTGCTGGAGGCCAGCGCGTTCTCGTAGCTGTCGAGCACGTCGAGCATCAGCTGGCGGATCGGCCCGTAGAAGGACTTGCTGTACAGCAGGAAGGTCAGCAGCGTCCCGGCGGTCAGCGAGTGGCCCAGCACCGGGGGCGCGCCGTTGAGGTTGATGTAGGCGCCGACGGCGAAGAGAGCGACGAACGAGTACGACGACACCGACCAGCTGCTGTAGTTGAAGATGAGCCGCAGGCGGATGACCGACCAGTTGCGGTCGCGGTACTCGCGGGAGGCGTCGGCGACCGCGTCGCGCTCGCGATCCTCGCGAGCGAAGCTCTTGACCGTCGCGATGCCGTCGATGCTGTCCTCGAGGCGGGCGTTGATCCGCCCGACGCTCTCGCGGACCTCCTCGTAGACGGGCTCGACGCGGGTGGTGTACCAGCGGCCGAGCAGCGCGAGCCCGACCGGGAGCACGAGCAACAGCGCCGCGAGGCGGACGTGCAGCATCGCCATGAACGCGAAGGCGACGGCGATCTGGGTGACGAAGCGCAGCCCCTGGACGGCGTTGTCGCCGAAGCCGTTGAGGTTGCTCACGTCGTTGTTGAGGACGCTCATCACGTCGCCGGTCTGGCGCCTGTCGAAGAAGTCCATCTCCCGGCCCACCAGGGCGTCGAAGGTGTCAGCGCGGATGTCGTGCAGGGTGCGCAGGCGGGCGGTGCCGGCGACGCGGCCGGCGAGCCAGCTCAGCGCGCCGTCGAGTGCGAACGCCGCCGCGAGCAGGCCGATGGTGAACGCGACCTGCCCCTCCGTGGTCGTCGGGATCACGCCGTCGGGAACGAGCGGGAGCGAGTACGAGGCGCTCGACAGGAGGATGGCGTCGAGCGCGACCCCGACGACCAGCGCCGGGACGCGCTGGGGGATCTGCGCCAGCGCCGTCCCGACGATGGCGACGACGTAGCGGCCGGCGTAGGGACTGGCGTACCGGCGGACCAGGTGGACCAGCGGGTTGCCGACGTGCTCGGGGGCCTCGTACTCTGGCTCGTCGCTCACGGGGGGTCACCTCGGGGGACGGCGGCGCGCTGCTGCGGGCTACAGTCCGGTGCCGGCGGTCGACGCATATCGCTACCGGTGGTGTGGGAGGCGGTGACATTCCGGATGCCGCTGGCGCCCTGGGTGCCGACGGCACGCGGGGAGCGACGGACCGCGGTCGAGCGGGGCGGCCGGCTCACGCGCCGCCCTCCCCGAGGTAGTCGTCGACCAGCGCCTCCACGCCGTCGAGGACCGGTTCGACGCGCTCGTCGTCGGCGAAGATGGCGCGGCGATTTTGACCCGAGCGGATGGCCGCGACGAAGGTGACCGCGAACGGCTCGGGGTCGACCGCGCGGAACTGCCCGGCCTCGATCCCCTCGCGGACGGTGTCGGCGACGAACCCCTCCAGGAACTCGGAGTCGTACTCGACGGCCTCGCGCAGCCGCTCGTCGTAGGGCGCCTGGGCCTCGATCTCCAGGAGCATCCGGGAGAACTCGACGGCCTCCTCGAACTCCTCGTCGTCCGGCGTCCTGAGCATGTACCGGGCCAGCTCCAGCAGCCGCTCGCGGGGGTCGTCGCTGTCGGCCCGCTCGCGGACCTCGTCGGTGAGATGATCCAGCCCGTTGGTGAACATCGAGAAGACGAGGTCCTCCTTGGTCTCGTAGTAGTAGTGGACGAGCGACTGGCTCACGTCCGCCTCGTCCGCCACCGCCTGGGTCGTGAACTCGTCGAAGCCGCGCTCGACCAGCACGTCGAACGCCGCCCAGCGGATCTCCGCTTCCGTCGACGGTCCGTCGCCGCCGTCCGCGGCGTCGTCGGTCATGTTCCTGATTGAGTACTCAATCAAATAAATGGCTGGCGGTCGCGGAACCGTCTGCTCGGACCGCGTCGGTAGCGCGGGAGGACAGCGCCGGCCGAGTGTCAGTCGGCGGGCGTCGCCGTCGACTCGTCCTCCTCGACGACGTTGTCGGTCCAGGTCCCCCGGAGGAACCACGCGCCGACAATGCACGCGCTCCCGACGTGCATGATGGCGATGGCCCACCAGGCGCCGGTCGTGCCCATGTCGAAGTTCGTCACGAGGACCCATGCGGGGACGACCTGCAGACCCCAGACGGAGGTGACCGACATGATCATCGCCGCACGGGTGTTACCGGCGCCGTTGAAACAGCCCTTGATGACGTGGAAGGTGCCCATGAACGCGAAGGTGGGCGCGACGATCACCATGTAGGTCTGGCCGATGTCGACGATCCGGCCGGCCTCGTCGCCCGAGATGAAGACGCCGACGATGTCCCGCGCCCAGTAGACCCCGGCGGCGCTGACGACGACGTAGACGGCCACGAGCATCCCGACGGCCAGGACGACCGCCTTGCGGGCGCGGTCGGCCCGCCTGGCGCCGAGGTTCTGGCCGACCGCCGTCTCGACGCCCATCCCCAGCCCGACCGCGGGGAGGAAGACGAACGAGGTCAGCCGGGCGGTGATCCCGAACGCGGCGACGGCCGTCGAGCCGATGACGGCGACGATGGCCGTCATCGCGGTGTAGGACAGGGCCCCCGAGCTCTGCTCGATGCTCGCGGGGTAGCCGATCTCGATAATCTTCCGGACCGTCGCCCGCTCCAGCCGCAGGTCCGCGAGCGAGAGGGACAGGCCGAGCCGCCCGGAAAAGAGGAGCGCGACGCCGGGCACCGTCGCGAGCGCCCGCGAGAGGACCGTCGCCATCGCCGCGCCCTCGACGCCGTGGCCGCGGAAGCCCGTCGCGGCGAGCAGATCGGCTTCGAGCCCGCGGGCGCCGACCATCCCGAACAGGGGGTTGTCGACGAACCCGAAGATGAACACGGGGTCGAGGACGACGTTGACGGCGACGCTGACGGCCATCAGGTACATCGGCGTGCGGGTGTCGCCCCACCCGCGCAGCAGCGACTGGAAGACGAAGAAGCCGAACATGAACCAGACGCCGAGGAAGATCACCCGCATGTACTCCAGCGAGTAGGCGAACACCGTGGTCCCGGGCTCGGCGCCGATCAGGCGGAGGAACGCGGGCGCCAGCAGGTAGCCGGCGGCCCCCAGCGCGAGCGAGAACAGCGTGACGAACGCCAGCGTCTGGCCCGCCACCTCGTTGACCCGCCGGAGGTTGCCGGCGCCCTTGTGCTGGGCGACGAGGACGCTCCCGGCCAGCGTGAGCCCGCCGCCCAGCGAGATGAGCACGAACACGGGCGGCCAGGAGAAGGAGAGGGCGCTGACGGCGTCGCCGCCGAGCCGCCCGACCCAGAAGGTGTCGACGAGGTTGTAGACGACCTGCAGCAGCTGCGTGAAGACGATCGGCGCCGACAGCGCCACGAGCGGGCCCAGCAGCGACCCCTCGGTGAGGTCGTAGTCGGTGTCGCGGGCCGGACCGGACGGCGAGTCGCCCGTCGAAGCGTCTCCCGTGTCGTCCGGTGCGTCCGGCGAACCGTCCGGTTCCTCCGTCACGCGGTCACGCCTCCCCGCCGTCGTCGGCTCCCTCGCCGACCGCCGCTTCCCCGTCGGCGACGAGCAGGTCGTCGATCAGGTACTCCTCGACCCCCGCGAACGCCTCGTCGGTCGGGGCCGCGTCGCCGAGGATCACGTCGTGGGACTGGGCGCCCTCGATAGTCGAGCGGAAGAGGGCGGCGTAGCGCTCGGGGTCCACGTCGCGGAACTGGCCGGCCTCGATCCCCTCGCGGACGATGTCGGCGACGACGCCGCGGATGAGCCGGTCGTTCTCGACCAGCTGCTCCTGCAGGGCCGGCTCGAAGGGCGCCTGGGCGCGCATCCCGAGCAGGGCGGTGTGGAAGTCGCGGGTCGCCTCCTCGTCGCCCAGCCCCAGGACGACGATCTCGGCCATCCGCAGGAGCCGCTCGCGGGGGTCGCCCGGCTCGCCGCCCTCGACCTCGTCGATGAACTCGTCGAGCAGGTGCGAGAGGAAGGCGACCATCAGATCCGCCTTCGAGTCGTAGTGGTAGTGGATGAGCGACTTGCTCTTCTCGAACTCGTCGGCGATGGCCTGCACCGTCAGGTCCGCGTACCCGTGTTTCGCGAGCGCGCGGAACGTGGCGTCCATGATCGCCGCGCGCGTCGAGTCGTCCCCCGGCATATCTGACTGAATGGCCAGTCGATACACAAAGCGCTGCCGATCAAACGGTGAGAATCGGGGGACAACGCTCAAGGCAGCGCGTCGGGGAGTACGACGGGAGCGACGACGATGGACGGACGGAACACGCCGGGATCGGACGGGAGCGAGGCCGGAGCGGACGGTCGGACGAGCGCGGTCCGGCGCGTCGGCGGGCGGCTGGTCCCGGGGCCGGTCCGGCGCAGCTACGCGCTGAAGTTCGCGGTCGCGATGGCGGTGGTCATCCTGGTGATCACGGCCGTCGGCGTCGGGAGTTACGTCCAGATCCGGGGGATCATCGAGGACGACGCGGAGAACACGCTCCAGTCGACGGCGGCGCTGCAGGCCGACTCCGTCAGCGAGTGGATGTCGGGGATGCAGGCGCAGGTCCGCGGGTTCGCCGGGACGGACGCCTACGCGACGGGCGACCCCGAGCGGATCGACGAGGCGCTGTCGGCGTCGGCCGCGCAGGCGAGCGCGGACGTGGCGGGGATCCACTACGTCGACGCCGACGGGCGGATCGCCGCCAGCACGGTCGCCGATCTGGAGGGGAGCGAGGTCGACACCAGTCGCCCCGAGTGGGCGGGGCCGATCGCGACGGCGCGCAACGGGTCGGGCGACGAGTGGCGCGTCGGCGTCTCCGACCGGGCCTACGAGTCCAACGGCCGGCTGCTGATGGCCTTCGCGGGGCGGGTCCGCGTCGGCGAGGGCGTGCTCGTCGTCGTCGGGGACGTGCGGAGCGACTTCGAGCAGCTCCACCGGTCGCGGTCGATCGTGCGGACGCAGCTGCTCGACCCCGAGGGGCGGAACGTCTTCGCTTCCCGGCGGAGCGGGCCGAGCGCGCTGGCGGAGACCGCCGCGTTCGAGCGGGCCGTCGCCGGCGAGCCGGCGACCCGCGAGCGGGCCTCGGACGTGGTGGCGTTCGCGCCGGTCCGGGCGACCCCGTGGGTCGTCGCCACGGAGGCGCCCAAGTCACAGCTCTACCAGGCCAGCGAGACCGTCGGACGGAACGTGGTCGTCCTCGTCGCGGCCTCGGTGACGACGCTGGCGGTCGTCGGGTTCGTCCTCGGCCGCGGGACGGTCGTCCCGCTGATCCGGCTGCGCCGGCGGGCGGAGGCCATGGAGGACGGCGACCTGGACGTGGACCTCTCGACGACCCGCGAGGACGAGATCGGGCGGCTGTTCGTCGCGTTCGACGGCATGCGCGAGGCGCTGCGGGCCCAGATCCGCGAGTCCGAGGCGGCCCGCGAGCGCGCCGAGCGCTCCCGGGCCGCGCTCGAACGCCAGAACGAGCGCCTCGACCAGTTCGCCAGCACCGTCAGCCACGACCTGCGCAACCCGCTGAACGTCGCGAGCGGCCACCTCCAGCTGATCGAGCGGAAGCTCGACGACCTCGACGAGGAGGTCGACGAGGCGCTCGCACCCCACGTCGAGAAGGTCGACACCGCCCACGCACGGATAGAAGAGATCGTCGGCGACGTGCTGACGCTGGCCCGACAGGGCCGGGACATCGAGGAGACCCAGACGGTCGACCTGGCGACCGTCGCCCGCGACGCGTGGGCGACCGTCGACAGCGACGGGGCGACGCTGTCGGTCCCGGGGACGCGCACCCTCGCGGCCGACCCCGACCGCCTCCGGCAGGCCTTCGAGAACCTCTTCCGCAACGCGGTCGAGCACGGTCCGCCCGACGACGCCGGCGACGGCGACCTGACGGTCACGGTCGAGCTCACGGCGGACGGGTTCGCCGTCGCCGACGACGGGACCGGCGTCCCGCCCGACGCCGTCGACGAGGTCTTCGAGTACGGCCACACGACCGACGCGGACGGCACCGGCTTCGGCCTCGCCATCGTCGAGACGGTCGTCGAGGCCCACGGCTGGTCGGTCGCGGTCGACACCGACTACGACGACGGCGCCCGGTTCGTCGTCTCCGGCGTGTTCGACGGTTCCGGCGACGACTCGGAGGCCTGACCGTCACGGCCGTCCGGGGCCGCTGACCGACCGGGAAATCGTTCCTGATAACTGCGACGCTACCGTTTTAGGCGCCAGTGCGGAACTCACGGGCATGCGACGACGACGGTTCCTGTCGGGCGCCGCTGGCGGGTCGCTCGCGGGACTGGCCGGCTGTAGCGGGCTCCTCGGGTCCGGTCGGGGGCCGGACGTAGCGGGGCCGCCGCGGCTGTCGGTCGAGGGGCGGTGGCTCACCGACCCGTCGGGGGGGCGGGTCGTCCTGCGGGGCGTGAACGTCCCCGGGCCGGTGTGGGGCAGCGAGCGGGCCGAGGCGCGGGGGAAGGGCTACCGGGAGACGCTGGAGCTGGCGACCGACGCCGGGGCGGGCTGGCATAGCCGCGTCCTCCGGGTGCCCGCGACGCCGGAGACGCTCGCCAACGTGGGCGTCGAGCGGTTCGCGCGGGAGTACCTCGACGAGGTGGTCGCGCTGGCCGCCGAGCGGGGCGTCTACCTGCTGGTCGACTACCACGCGACCGAGCGCTACGACACGGACGGGGTCGACGAGCGGCTGCGGTCGTTCTGGGGGACGGTCGCGCCGCGGTACGCCGACGAGAGCCACGTGCTCTACGAGCTGTTCAACGAGCCGACCGAGCCGGCCGCGGGCGGGGTCGAGGCCTGGCGGACCTGGAAGGAGCACGCCGAGCCGTGGGTCGGGTTCGTCCGCGAGCGGGCGCCGGAGACGCCCGTCGTCGTCGGCTCCCCGCGGTGGTCGTCGCTGACGGCCCACGCCGCGGCGGAGCCCTTCGGCGACGACAACGTCGTCTACTCCGCCCACGTCTACCCCTCCTGGGAGCCGGAGACCTGGGAGGCGACGTTCGGCGACCCGGCGCTGTCGGTCCCGGTGTTCGTCACCGAGTGGGGGTACATCGACGACGCGAACGTCGACTCGCACTTCACGGCCACGACGGGGTCGTGGGGCCGGCCCTTCCGGGAGTGGCTCGGCGCGCACGACAACGTCAGCTGGTGCGCCCGCGCGTTCGACTCGAAGTGGGTCCCGCCGATGTTCGACACCGAGTGGGACCTCCGGGGCGGCGACCGGTACATGGGCCGGCTCGTCAAGCGGTGGCTCGCCGCCGAGCGGGACAGCCACTGGCCCCCCGGAGGTCCGGGCGAGGGTGCCTCGACCGCGACGGCGACGCCGACCGGCGGTCCGCCGGGCCCGCCGGAGAGCCTCGGGCTGTCGTCGGTCGGGGAGACCACCGCGACGCTCGTGTGGCTCCCGCCGCCCGACGGCGGCGCAGTGGTCCAGTACCGCGTCGCCGTCGGGGACGACGACCCGCGGATCGTCCGCGGGTCGCGCCGGTCGCACGAGCTGACCGGGCTCGACCCCGGCGAGTCGTACACCGTGGAGGTCACCGCGGTCGACGCGGCGGGCCGCGAGTCGGCGACCGCGACCACCGAGTTCACGACGTTCGAGCCGGCCGACGCGGCGGCGACGGTCCCGCGCACGTTCGACGCGCCGGCCGTCGACGGGTCCGTCGAGGACGCCTGGGACGACGCCGAGTCCCACCGGATCGCGACGCAGGTCTGGGGCGAGGGGGTGATGGACGCGACCGGCGAGTGGCGGGCGCTGTGGGACGAACGGGCGCTGTACGTGCTCGTCTCGGTGGCCGACGCGGAGGTGCTGAAGTACGACGCGGTCGAGCTGTACCTCGACCTGGACCACAGCGAAGGCGAGGAGTACGACGGGGAGGACGACCTGCAGGTGGTCGTCCTGGCGGGGTCGAACCGCCCGGTCGCGGGCCTGCACTCGGCCACAGTGGACCCGGTCGACGCGCGCACGGCCGAGACGGCCGACGGCTGGCGCGTCGAGGTCGCGGTCCCCTGGGAACCCTACGGCGCCGAGCCGTTCACCGGCCAGCGAATCGGGATGGACGTCCACATCGTCGAGGACGCGGAGGGCGGCGACAGGCGCGACGGCAAGGTGGTCTGGTACGACGAGTCCGACGACGCCTGGCGGACGCCCGCGGCGATGGCGACCGTCGAACTCGGCGAGTGAGCGCCGCCGATCGTCGGCCCACCGGTCGTCGGTTCGCCGTCGCGCGGTCGGGCGACCACTTCCGCTCCGGTCCCGACAGCCTTTAGCCGGCGGTCGGCAATCGTCCGGTGGATGGCGAACTCGAACGAGAAGGGCGACCGCCGCGAGCGCGAACTCGTCAACGAACTCGACGCGGCGGGCTTCGCGGTGATGCGCGCGCCCGCCAGCGGGAGCGCCACCGAGCGGGAGCTCCCCGACGTGCTGGCCGGCGACGGCGAGGACTTCTACGCCGTCGAGGCCAAGTCCTCCGCCGGCGACCCCATCTACCTCGACGGCGAGGAGATCGAGGCGCTCCTCTTCTTCGCGCGCAACTTCGGCGCCAAACCGCGCATCGGCGTCCGCTTCGACCGCGAGGACTGGTACTTCTTCCACCCCGGCGACGAGGCCGTCCACGTCACCGACGGCGGCAACTACCGCGTCAAGAAGGAGACCGCCCTCGCCCACGGGGTCGACTTCGACGAACTCGTCGGCCACTCCGAGAAGGTCACCCTCGACGAGGTCGCCGACGACGGCCCCGACCAGGGGACGCTGGACGTGCTCTCGGCGTTCGAGCGCGGTGACCTCTCGAAGGAGGAAGCCGCCGAGATGCTGTAGCTCAGCCGGACAGCGCCGTTCGCCCGCGCTCGGCGAGGTAGACGAGTCCGCCCACCCAGCCGACGAACTGGAGGACGTTGACCAGTCCCAGGCCGAACCCGCCGCCGAGCGCGAACAGCCCGGCGAGCACGACGACCACGACCGCCGCCTCCACGACCGGGAACTCGGACCAGTCCATGCCAGGATATTGTCTATTCAGTTGATAAGACCGGCGGTCGAGCGGCGGGTCGTCGCGTGCCCGCTCGGAGAGCACACTGGATAGCTGTCGGCCGTGGCCGGTCGTTCACCGGCGGCGGCGCCCGTGTTCGGTGACGTGACCGAGAGCGGCGGGATCGGAGAACGCGGTCGCGGTGCGGTCGGCGCGCGCTGGAGCGCGCTCTCGTGCGCGCGACCGTAGCCGCGCGAGGGATGAGCGACGGTAGGAGCGAATCGGCTGGGGAGGCTCGTGGCCCGTTGCGGTGCTGTGCGGGGTGGTTGCCGTCCGGTGCGGTGCCGTGCGGTTGCAGTCCCTGGCGGACTGAAAGGGCGAGGCGCGCTCGCGTTCACTGTAGTCGTCTGAGCGGGCACTATCCGCGCGGGTGGTGCGGAGAGCGCGGATATCCCGCTCAGCGACCGCGAGCGCGGCGAGGGCTTTCACCACCTGCTGTCTCCTGCGGTAGAAACACCAGCTAGCGAGCGCGGCGAGGGCTTTCATCGCTTGCCGAGATCTACGGCCGAAACAACTCAGAGCGAGCGCGCCTCACCCTTTCATCGCTGGCCGTCGGGTGCGAACAGACTCGTTCCGTCCCCGTCTACACGACGACCGGACACAGCCGCTCGACGAGCGTATCGAACACCTCGGTGTACCGCCGAACCGTTTTGTGGGGGACCGACCAAACCCGTCCCATGGACGCACAGGACCGCGTGGCCGCGTTCGTCGACGAGCACGACATGGACGCCGACCCGGCCTACCGGGTGCTGGACCTGGCCGCCGAGGTGGGCGAGATCGCCGCCGACGCCGCCAAGTCGGGCGAGTACGGCGCCGCGCCCGAGGAGTTGACCGTCAGCGAGGACGAACTCGGCGACGCCGTCTTCGCGCTGCTGGCGACCGCCGACGCGCTCGACATCGACGCCGAGGCGGCCCTGGAGACCTCGCTGGCGAAGTACGAGCGCCGGCTGGAGGAGTCGGGGTCGGCCGGCTCCGGGGAGTGACCGGCGCCGATGGCCCCGCGACTCCTCCACTACTCGGATCTGGAGAACGCCTTCGACCGGCCCGAGCGGGTGGGACGACTCGCGGGAACCATCGAGTCGGTCAGAGGGCCCGGGACGCTGGTCGTCGGGACGGGCGACCAGCTCGCGCCGGGCGCGCTGGCCATCGAGGAGCGCGGCCGGCAGACGCTCCCGTTCTACGACCGCGTCGCCCCCGACGCCGAGACGTTCGGCAACCACGACTTCGACCACTCCCCGGCCGATACCCGGGAAGTAGTCGCCGAATCGGGCGTCGACTGGCTCGGCGCGAACGTCCGCGTCGACGGCGAACCGTTCGCCGGCGTCGACGCCGCGAAGGCCGTCGAGCGCGGCGGGGCCCGGGTCGCGCTCGTCGGGGTGAGCGGGCCGGACCTCGCCGTCCCCCGGTCCGTCCGGGTGACCGACCCGGTGGCCGCCGTCCGCGAGGCGGTCGACGGGCTGGACGCCGCCCCGGACCGGGTGGTCGTCCTCGCCCACGCCGGCGACGCGGTCGCCCGCGACCTCTGCCGGGAGACGCGAGCGGACGCGGTCCTCGCGGGGCACGTCCACAGCGAGACCCGGGAGCGCGTCGCCGGCACGCTGCTGGTCCGCCCGGGCGCGAACGGTCGCGTCCTGTGGGAGGTCGAGCTACCGGGCGACCGCGCCGAGCCGGCGACCGCGACCCACCACGAGGCGCCGTCGGGCCCGCTCGACGAGGGGACGGCCGCGGCCGTCCGCGAGCGGCTGGCCGACCACGGGCTCGACGAGGTGGTCGCCCGGCTCGACCGGCCGGTCCCGCGCGAGCGGGCGCGCTGTCTCCGCGGGGAGTGCGCGCTGGCGAACCTCGCCACCGACGCGCTGCGGTGGGTCGCCGACGCCGACGCCGCCCACGTCGACACCCGCGGGCTCCGGGACGGCCCGCCCGTCGGCCCCGACGTGACCGTCGCCGACCTCCGGGGGATCGCCCCCTTCCAGGCCGGCGTCTTCGTCGCCACCGTGTCCGGCGCACAGCTGCGCTCGCTCGTCGCCGAGTCCGTCCGCCGCGACGGGGTCGACGGCCGCGACGGCGAGGTCTGGACCGGGCAGTTCGCCGGCGTCGAGATCCGCCGGGACCGCGCTGCAGGGGAAACCGAGGTGTCCTTCGACGGGTCGCCCCTGACCGACGACCGGGAGCTGCGACTCGCGGTCAACGGCTACGTCGTCTACGCCGACGAGTTCGCGACGGTCGGCCCCGCCGACGCCCGGGAGCTGCACGGGCTGCAGTACCGGGCGTTCGAGGCGTACGCCCGCGAGGCGGACGACCTCTCGGTCGGGACCGACGGGCGCATCGAGTACGCCGACGGGTGAAGCGGTTTCTGCGGTGGTATCCGGAGAGTCAGTCGCCGCGGGGCGCGGTCACTCCCGCAGCGCGTCCAGATCGAACTCGAAGGCGGCGACCGGCACCTCCAGATCGTACTCCACCAGTACCTCGGGGTGGACCTCGCCGATGACCCCGACGTTCTCGCCGTCGATGACGATATCGGCGGTCCGTCCCGAAATAAAGGTCGGGTGGTCGGTCGGCGGGGTGGCCAGTTCGACGTCGAAGGCCCGACACAGCGCCTGCAGCGAGGCCTTGGCGTCCTCGTAGGAGGCGTCGTGGCGGGCGAGCGCGGCCGCGACGGTGTGGCGTTCGTCGACCAGCGTCGGCTGGGTCTCGTCCTGCTCGATCGCGAGCCCGACCTCCGAGAGGTGCTGGGGGTACGAGCGGTGGGTGTTGTTCTCCAGGACGAGCAGGATCGACGGCAGCGCCCAGGTGCGGACGATCTCGTAGTCCTCGCTGTAGGGCTCCTGGATGACGGCCGGCTCGCCGCCGCCGAGGGCATCAGTTCCGCGCTCGACGCCGGGCCGCTCGTAGTTCGCCGCCTCGCTGATGAGGTGGAAGTTCAGCAGGTCCTCGAAGCCCAGCCCGACGAGCGACTCGCGGGCGGCCCGCTCCAGCCGGGAGCGCTCGTGGCGGCCGCCGACGGTGGACACGTCGGGGTAGCGCGGGTCGAGCTCGTTGAAGCCGTACGCCCGGCCCACGTCGTCGATCACGTCGACGGGGTGGAGCACGTCCACGCGGTAGGGCGGGACCTCGACCTCGTACGAGAGGGCGTCCGTCTCGGCGTCGTAGTCCTCGGCCGAGGCGTCGAGGCCGGCCCGCTCCATCAGGTCGACGACCTCCTCGCCGTCGAGGTCGATCCCGAGCATCGACTCGATGGCCGGGTGGTCGACGGTCTTGGTCTTCGTCTCGAAGTTCGGCCGGACGAGCGTCGACCCGGCGTAGTCGCCGGCCGCGTCGTCGGCGTACTCGACCTCGACCTCCTCGACGCGCCCCCCGCGGGCGTCGAGCGCATAGCAGACGATGTTCAGCATGTGGTCGATCGTCCACTGGTCGGTGCCGGTCATCTCGATGAAGAGATCGCGGGAGTCGGCGGTGACCTCGGTCCGCTTGCCGTTGATGATCGGCGGGAACGAGAACATCCCAACGTCGTCGTAGATGGCCGGCATCGCGTCGTAGTCGTCGACGAGGTCGCCGTACTCGTGGGCGGTGTGGTGGGCCATCAGCACCTCCTGGGGAGTCATCTCGTGGTTCTCCTCCAGGGGGACGAACCGGTCCTCGCGCTTGCCGATGCCGGTGTAGCGGACGGACTTGCCGCCCGAGGGGGCGACCTCCGTCCGCGGGTCGGCCTCCTCCTCGGGCGTGTCCTCGCCGCCGCGGGCGCCGACCTGTCCCTTCAGCGTGATGAGGTCGTGGACGCCGATGGCGCCCTTGGCGCGCTGGCGGCCCATCGTCGCGTGGAGCTTCTCCTGCAGCTGGATGAGCGACTCCAGGGCGGCCTCGTCCATATCCAGCCCGCGGACGACCGCGCCCGTGACGTACGGCCGTTGGTCGGGCACGTCGGCGTCGACCTCGATGGTCCAGTCGGCGTCGTTCGTGTTCGGGATGTAGACGCCGCGGTCGTCGCCGTACTGGTAGCGCAGCGAGCGGGCGACGCCCTCGACGGACAGCCGGTCGAGCCGGTCGGGCGCGAACTCCAGCTCGAACTCGCCGTCGTCGGTCTCGCCCTCGTACTCCAGGCCGAGGCCGAACAGGTCCTCGCGGAGTTCGTCGTCGCTCTTGTCCTCGTGGCCGGTCAGCTCGCGGAGTTCCTCGGGGTCTATCTCGACGGTGGGCATCAGTACACCACCTCCTCGGTGCGGAGGAAATCGAGGTCGACGAGCGTGCCGTGCACGTCGCGGATGTCCTCGGCGCCGGTCGCGAGCATGAAGAGTCGCTCCAGGGCCAGCCCCCAGGCCATCACGTCGGCTTCCACACCCAGGGGTTCGAGCATCTCCGGGCGGAAGATGCCCGAGTTACCGATCTCGATGAGCTCGTCCGTCTCGGGATGGCGGCCGAACAGCTCGAAGCTCGGCTCCGTGTAGGGGTTGTAGTGGGGCTTGAACTCGATGTCGGTGATGCCGAACTGCTCGTAGAACTCGGTGAACGTGCCCATGAGATCGCGCACGGACAGGTCCTCGGCCATCACCCAGCCCTCGATCTGGAAGAACTCCAGCAGGTGCGTCGAGTCGAGCGTGTCGTTGCGGTAGGCCTTCTCGATGGAGAAGTACCGCTGGGGCGGTTCCAGCTCGCCCTCGGCGAGGCCGGCGAGGTGGCGAACCGAGAGGTTCGTGGTGTGGCCGCGCAGCGCGAGCGCGCGGGCGAAGTCCTCGTCCCAGGGGGAGTGATAGCCCTCGCCGTCGGGGCCGACGCCGTCGCGGTGGGCCGACTCGACCCGGTCGACGAGATCCGGCGGGAGGTTCTCGCGGTCGATCGCCGCCGGCTCTTCGAGGGCGAACCGGTCCCAGTGGTTGCGCGCCGGGTGGTCCTGGGGCATGAACAGGCAGTCGTTGATGTAGAAGTCGGCGTCGACGTGGGGACCCTGCATCTCCTCGAAGCCCATCCCGACGAGCACGTCCTTGACCCGCTCGGACATCTCCCGCAGCGGGTGGGACTTGCCGCCGTGGACCGTCTCGGCGTCGGCCTCGACGTTGTAGTCGGCGAACTCCACGTCCTGCCACTCGCCGGAGGTGAGCAGTTCGGGCGTGACCTGGCCGACGGTCTCGGCGACCTCGACGCCCTCCATCATCGCGGTGACGCCTTCGTCGGTGAGGGTGACCTCGCGGACGGTGGACTCGGCGGTGTCGACCAGGCCGCGCCGCTGGAGCGACGCGAGGGCGTCCTCGTCGGCCTCGTCGGGGTCGAACTCGCCCTCCTCCCCGCGGAGGACTTCGAGGATCGCGCGCTCGGCGTCGCCCTCGAGGTCGAAGTCGGGGTCGACCTGGATGGTCCCGCTGTCGATGGTCCCCATGCCCTTGCGGGCGAAGTTCGAGAGCGCGATCTCGACCTGTTCGTCCTCCAGGCCGGCGTGGCCGATGGCCTGGCCGAGTTCGATCGGCTCGTCGACGGCGTCGTTGGAGAGGCCGCCGACCCACAGGCTGTGTTCGGGCAGGCCGTCGTAGGCGTAGGTCTCGCCCTCCTCGGAGAGGGCGTACTCGGTCTCGGTGCGTTCGGCCACCGAGACGAGACCCTCCTCCTGGAGTTCGAAGGCGGCGCGGGTCACCGCCTGTGGGGGTTCGTCGACCTCCTCGGCGATCTGTTCGACTGGCGTCGGGTCGTCCGCGCTCGCGGACTCGAGCACGGCGACCTGCATTTCCGGGAGTTTCATTCGTTGGTCGTGCATCTGCGTGGTCGTCAGTTAACGGTTGCGAGGCGCGACTAGCGAGGGACCGACCGTCCCTCGTTTCATGCGAACGGCGCGGAGCGCCGTGAGCAGACGAAGCGAGCGCCTCGGCGATGCGAACGGGCACGAAGCGCCCGCGAGCCTCGGGCGCCGCGGCGTCGCCCCGCGCCGCGAACCGGCGCGGACGGTTTCCGCCGGGACCGCCGGGGTCCGTTTCGACACGAACCGTCGAGTCCGGGCGTCCGCCGTCCGTCACGCACCGGAGAAAAACCCGAACCCGGGTCGCGCTGCTGGCCGTTCGCGTGCGAGGCGTCCCGTCGTGGGTTCGGGTGCCATGTGAATGGCATTCACGGCGCCGCGCAAAAGCGTTCCGGACTCGACGACCGCGCCCGGCCGCCGCGGCGCCGCCGGAGGCGACCGCGAGGCAACGTCTATGCCGCCGGGTCACAAAGGGCGCGTATGGACCGCATTCGTAACGTCGGGTTCACCTTCGCGATCAACTTCCTCGTGGGGTACGTCCTCGGCCGGGCCCTGCGCGACCGCGACACCGGGGTCCGGGCCGGCGTCGCCCTCGGGACCGTGGGCGCCGTCGCGAGCTGGCGGCTGGCCGAGCGGTTCGGTGCCGACGCCGTCGAGCCCGCCGCGGAACCGATCGAGATCGAGATCGAGGAGTAGCGGTCGGTTCCGCGGGACGGCGAGCGCGGGCGGGCGTCAGGACCCGCCGCCGACGACGACCTCGGCGGTGCCGTCGGCGTAGGAGATCTCCGCGTTCTGCACGAAGTTGCCGCGGTGGACGACCGTCACGGTCGTGTCCTCGGCGGGTCGCGTGACGTTGACGGCGTACTTGTCGTTCTCCCGGGCGTCGGCGTAGGCTTCGGTCGCGTTGACGAACTCGTCGGCCTCGCTCGCGGAGTCCCAGCGGTGGACCCAGACGAGGCCGGCCGAGGCGTTGCGGACCGACCGGACGGCGACGGCGGAGTCGTTCCCCCAGCCGTCGGCGGCCGCCGCGGCCTCGGACGCCGAGAGGTGGCTCCGCAGGATCGCGCGGGTGCCGAGTTCACCGAACGTGCCGGGGCCGGCGCCGTACGGGATGTTCTCGACGGTCCACCAGTCGGAGACCGACCGGCGCACCGTCAGGTCCATCGCGGCCTCGTCGGTGTCGTGGAGCATCTGCTCGGTGGTCGCCGGGCCGCCGTCCTCGTAGATCGACGGGATGTCGGCGGGCGAGTCGGTGACCGAGTCGACGTACTCGGCGCCGTAGTGCTCCATCGCGCCGTGGAACGCCCAGCGGTAGGGGCCCGTCTCCTCGAAGGAGGGGACAGCGTACTCGCTGACGCCGTCGACGTGTTCGTCGACGTAGGCCCGCGTGGCCGCGCCGGTCGTCGCGGTGACGAGCGCCCGGCGTTCGTAGCCGAGGATCGTCCGGTTGTTCTCGATCCAGCCGTTCTTGTAGTGGAGCGAGACGGCGAAGCCGTAGGCGAGCGCGGCCTCGATCTGGGGACCGGTCATGTCGTAGACCGTCTCCTCGCTGAACACGACGACATCGTCGCTGGGGTCGTACGAGACGTTGACCGAGTCGACGAGCGACGACGAGGGGTCCTCCGGGAGTCCGACCGTCGCCGTCAGGTAGGCGTTCGAGATGTTCCGGTCCGTCGGCAGGTTGCTGACGATGATCTCGGGCGACGACGCCTCCGTGCCGAGGACGCCTTGGACGCGCGAGTACACCTCGCTCGGCGAGGGGTCCATCGGGTCGGTGACCTCCCGCGGCGCGTCGATGTTCCCGCCGGCAGCGCCGTCGCCGCCGTCGCCGCCGTCGCCGCCGCCACCACCGCCCCCGCCGAGCATCCCACAGCCGGCGAGGCTCGCGGCCGTGACGACCATGACGACGATGGCGACCGATCGGACCGTCGCCATCGCGCGACCGGTCCGACCCCGGTCGTGTGTGTCGATACCACCCCGTCCGCTACCACTGTCTGTCATCCGCTCGCTCGTATGCCACTTACCCTCATTATCCTTGGGAAATCGTACCGCGTTCGTGCGGGTCACGGATCGGTCCGACCGCCGTCCGCGTCTCGCGACCCGCGTCCGGGCCTCGCTATCCCGATCCGCCCGCCGGTCGGACCACGTCACCCCCGCCGGTCGGCCGCCACGTCGAGGTCGATGTCGAGTTCGTCGAGCCTGTCGGCCCACTCCTCGCGTTGCTCCTGGTGGTCCTCGAGGAACTCGGCCATCAGTTCCGCGGCCTGTTCCTTGCACCCGCCACAGAGGCGCTCGCCGCCGACGCACTCCTCGTAGACCTCGGTGGCGAACTCGTCGTCGTCGCCCGCGAGCAGGTAGGCGTACAGCTCGTAGACCGGGCACTCGTCGGCCTCGCCGCCGAGTTCGCGCTGCTTCTCGGCGGTCTCGCGGCCGCCCGTGGTCGCCGCTTTCACCTTGTCGTAGCCGTCCTCCGGGTCGTCGAGCAGGGAGATGTGGGAGGCGGGCACCGACGAGGACATCTTCCCGCCCGTGAGCCCGGTCATGAACCGGTGGTAGATCGAAGACGGCGCCACGAAGCCGTAGCCGCCGTGGTCGAGTTCGACCTCGCGGGCCAGGTCCTCGGCCGCCTCCCGGGAGAGGTCGAACGCGTCGACGTGCTCGTCGTAGACGCGCTTCTCGCCCTCGACGGCCTCGATGAGCGCGTCGAAAGCCTCGTCGGTGGCGTTGCGCCCGAGGAAGCGAGTCCGCCGGCGGATCGGCTCCATCCCGGCGTTCTCCAGTTTCGTCAGCACGGCCTCGACGGTCGCGCCGTCGTAGCCCGCGCCCTCGTAGTCCGTCCGGTCCGCCCGGAGCGCCTCGGCGGCGTCCTCACAGCGGAGGGTGTCCTCGTCGTCATCTCGGTCGCCGGTGATGTCCGCGTACAGTTCGGAGAGCAGGGCGCGCTCGCCCTCGTCGTCGACCTCGAAGCCGGCGAAGGCCTCGGTGACGCGGAAGTAGCGCATCCGCGCGGCCAGGTCGCGGGCTAGCCGCATGTGCGGGTCCTGGTCGGGACCGACCGGGATCACGGTGGGCCGGGGCCCGTCGGCCTGCGGGTAGAGGATGTCGGCCATCTGCGTGACGACGCTCTGCATGTGCGACACGTCGGTCTCGCCGTCGAAGTCGTAGATCGCCTGCAGCTCCGAGAAGTTCGCCTCGACGCCGAGTTCGAAGGCGAGGTCCTGCACCTCGCGGTTGGTCGACTGGCGATACAGCTCGCCCTCCTCGGGGTCGAACCCCAGGGCGAGCAGCGAGAGGACGTAGTCGCGGGCGTGGGTGTCGATCTCCGACCAGGTCAGCCCGCGGGCGCTGTGGGCCTCCAGGTCGGCGATGAGGCCGTAGGCGTCGCCGCCCTGTTGCTGGTGCCAGATGATCTCGTCGAAGACGAGCTTGTGGCCGATGTGCGGGTCGCCGGTCGGCATGAACCCCGAGAGCGCGGCGAAGTCCTCGCCCTCGCGCATGGCGCGGGCGACCGGGCGGTAGTCGCGGTGGCCGAAGATGACCCCCCTGCGCATCAGGTAGTGGGGGTCGGGCACCTCGGGCAGGACCTCGTCGAACTCCTCGATGCCGAACTCGGCGAACAGCTTGCGGTAGTCCGAGACCGTCGCCGAGCCCCAGGGGTCCAGCGTCGTGTCGTCCGCGCCTCCGGCGTCGACCCCGCCGTCGGTGCGGACCGCGTCTCCCTCGCTACCGGCGTCCCCCGTCGGCGCGTCGGAATCGGGCGAATCGGATGTCATCGATTGGGATGTACTCGCCCCGACACGCACTAATACCGTTCGCTTTCCCCACCCCGCCCGCGCCTGCCGCGACGCCGACCGGACCCGCCTGTCCGACCAGTCTGCCTGGTCGGACCTGCCGCTCGCCCCAAACTTTATACCCCGGGCGTGCGAATTTGTAAGTGAAGGGTAAACTTAACCCGAATGGTAAATTTTATCCGGGAGTCGCAACTACGTCGGTATCCCGAGAGCGTCGAGGTCTCTCGGTCGCTTCGGCCCGGACGCACCGCCCACCGACCAGCCGCGGCCACGCACACGTGACAGTACTCGCACCATACGGATTCACGACCGCCGACGGATCGGGAACGGACGACTGCGGCGACGAGGACGACGCCGGGACCGGGACGGAGCCGCCCGGTGACGCGACCTGAACGCCGACGCGGACCCGCGAGGCACCGCTCGCCGACGACAGCGACTCACCACCGCATGACTGACGCCACCCACGACGACACCATCGACTGGCACCGCTTCTGGACCGACGCCGACGACGGCGACCGCGCCGACGCCGCGCCGAGCGCCCACCACGCGACCGACGCGGTCGTCGACTTCCTCGCCGAGACCGGCCGCCCCGGGGCCTTCGCCGACGTGGGCTGTGGCCCCGGCCACGTCGCCTTCGCCGTCGCCGAGGCGTACCCCGAGGCCGACGTGGTCGGCTACGACGCCGCCGAGCCCGTCCTCGCCGAGAACCGCGAGCGCGCCCGCGACCGCGACGCCGACGTTGCCTTCGAGCGCGCCGTGCTGCCCGACTTCGCTCCCGGCCGGCAGTTCGACGTGGTCTTCTCGTACTTCACGCTCTGTTACGTCCGCGAGGTCGAGGACGCGCTCCGGGCGATGTACGACGCCGTCGCGGACGGCGGCTACCTCGTCTTCAACTACCAGAACCGCCTCGCCCGCGCCCACTGGCGGCGGATGGCCGACGAACCCGACGAGTACCTCGGCGAGGACTCGCAGTTCGACGCCGACCGCTTCGAGGACCGCTTTCGGCTCCTGCTCGACGGCGAGAACCTGCTGTCGTACGACCGCATCCACGAGGCGCTGGGGACCTGGCCACGGAGCGTCTGGTCGGTGGTCGACAGGCCCGACACCCGCTGGGCCTGGCGCCACCACCCGCTCGTGTTCGTGCCGAAATAGCGTCCCGGAGCTCCGGTCCGGACCCGGCCGTGTTCGCGCGGCACGGACGGCCGGTCACCGGAGCGCCGAGACGAGGAGCCCGACGCCGACGAGGAGGACGACGACGGCGACGCCGTCCGTCGTGGCGTCGACCGCGAGGTAGGTCACGGAACCCAGCACCGCCGCCGCGGTCCCGACGGCCGCGGTCGCGGTCACGTGGGCGAGTTCGAGGCGGGTCGTCGACGCCCCGCGGCCGAGCTGCTCGCCGACGGTGATCCCGTAGCGGCCGGCGTCCCACGCCAGCAGGGTACACAGCGTCGCGCCGACCAGCGGGACGACCGCCGCACCGGCCAGCCCCGCCGCGGCGACGCCGGCGACCAGCGCGACCGCCCCGGCGGTGACCGCCTGTCGACCGCCCCGGACGGCACCGAACCCGACCAGCGCCGTCCCGACGAGTCCGAGCGCGCGGCCGCCGATCGACGGGAGCCACAGGGCGGCGACCGCCGCGAGCGCGACCGCGACGCCGGCGCTCGTCCGCGCGGGCGAGCGGTCGACCGACGCGCCCGCCCGCCCCGGCCGCGCCGTCTCCGGTCTCGCCCCGGACCCGCCGGCTCGCCCGTCGCTCGGTTCCGGTTCGGCTTCGCGGTCGGCCGGCTCGACATCGTCGGTCGCCCCGGCCGGCCCGGGACCCGTCCCCGCTCCCGGGCCCGTCTCCGACGCGCTCACGCCGACCACCGCCTGCGGGCCCGCGCGAGCGCGGCGTCGAACCGTTCGTCCGCCCCCCAGTCGACGACGCGGACGCCGGCCGACCGGAGCGCCGACAGCCGCTCGTCGCGCTCGTCGGCGGCGCGCTCGTGGGGCCCGGTGTCGCGGACGGTCGGGTCGGGGCTCACGAGGGTCACCTCCCGGCCGTAGGCGGCGAGCCGGCGGGCGACCTGACGGGGGTAGTCGTCGCAACACGGCGAGACCAGCATGATCTGCGTGTCGGGGTCGAGCCGGCGGTGGATCCGGCGGATCCGCTCGCGCCTGAGCGTCGCGCGGCGGTCCGGCGGGTAGCGCTCGTGGAGCTTCCGGGCGGGCGGGACCGGCGACAGCGCGGGGTGGACGTTGAGCAGTTCGCGGCCGCGGGCGCGGTGGTCGCCGCCGGCGCCGGGCGCGAGCCGACAGCCCTCGCGCTCGCGGCCGAACGTCTCGAAGCCGACGCGGTCGCCGGCGTCGAGGAGGGCGTCGAACACGCGGTGGGCGGCGTCGACGCCGCGCTCGACCGCGTGGTAGCCGTCGGGCGCCGGCGCGCGGTAGGCGGCCCGCCGCGTGTCGAGGAGGATCTGGACCGTCGCCGACCGCTCCTCGCGGAACTCGACGGTCGCCAGCTCGCCGGTCTTGGCCAGCTGCCCCCAGTCGATCCGCGAGAGGGGGTCCGACCGGCGGTACTCGCGGGTGGCGTGGAACTCGATGCCGGGGCCGCCCTCGTCGGTCTCGACGCGGCCGGCGAAGCCGGCGGTCGTCCCGCCGACGGGCACCCGCTCGCCGTCCAGCACCGGGAGGGTACACCGCAGCGTCGTCGCCGGACCCGGCGACGCGGAGACGCCGCTGACGGTCGTCTCGTACTCGACCGCGCCGCTGGGGTCGGCGACGGTCACCGTCGCGGGGTCCCAGTCGTGTTCGCCCCGCGTCGCCCGGACGGTGTAGGTGAACGTCGTCCGCTCGCCGGGGGGCAGCGGCGCGCCGTGGCGGGCCGAGCCCGCGACGACCGCCAGTTCGTCGGGGACGCCGTCGACGACGCGCACGTCGGTCAGGTACTCCTCGCCCTCGTTTCGTACCTCGACCCCGACCGTCACCCGGTCGCCCGGGTCTGGCGAGTCGTCGGCGAGCCGCCGGCGGACGGTCACGGCCGGCTCGCCCGTCCCGGGGTCGCGGACCGTCGGCTCGACCCCGCCCGCGTAGCCCGCGACGGCCGCGCCGACGACGCCCGAGAGCACGAGCCCCGGCGTCCGCGAGAGGACGCCGAGCCCGCCCAGCGCGAGCGCGACCGCCGCCACGCCCGTCCAGTGGCCCGTCGCGTGGGAAACGACCGCCGATCCTGCAGCCCCCTCGCCGTCTTCGCCTTCCTCGCCGTCTCCGTCGCGGTCGACGGCCGCGTCGCGAGTCGCCCGGGCGCGGTCCCGCGCCCCGACGAACGTCGGGTCCTCGTCGCCGGGGACGGGGACCAGGTAGCCCCCCTCCGGGTCAGGCGGGCGCCAGCGGTCGGGCTCGGCGAACCGGCGGCCCGCCGCGGTCGCCAGCCCCGCGACGACCACCGCCGCGGCCGCGAGCGCCGCGAGCGGGGCCGGGACCCGCGATCC